>NZ_JBEYFB010000018.1:131191-150755 GCF_040634135.1 Streptomyces sp. NPDC007164 | reverse complement strand
CAACCCCCGCACCCCGCCACCCCGTTGGCAAGAAACACAACAGAACGGACACGACTCCGCAGGCCACGCCAAAGTCAAACCTTTAAATACAAGCTAAATTCACCAGTTGAGCCAGAGCCGCTTCTCATGAACGTAGCCAGGATGAGAAGCTCAACCACGCCGCCGTCGGCGCTGCCCAACCAGTGGGGCAGGGATGTGTCGAACTCGGCTGCCTCGCCGGGCGGCAGTGTCAGGTCGCGCTCGCCGATCACGAGCCGAAGGCGTCCGTTGAGCACGTAGAGCCATTCGAAGCCTTCGTGAGCCTGCGGGGTCGGTTCGAGTGGTTCCGGCGGGGCGGGGATGATCATCTTGAACGCGTGCACCCCGCCCGGTCGCCGAGACAGAGGCACGAACGTCATCCCGAACCGCCTGATCGGCTTGAGGTGTATTCGGGGGTCGCCAGTGCGCGGGGCACCGACGAGGTCGTCCAGCGGAACGTCATAAGTGCGGGCCAGCGGCAGCAGCAGTTCCAGGCTCGGCCGGCGCTGTCCGCTCTCCAGCCTGGACAGAGTGCTCTCCGACACGCCGGTTGTCGCCGCGAGGTCGGCAAGGGTGATGCCGCGGTTACGACGCAGCGCGCGAAGGCGCGGCCCTACCGCGTCGAGCACGTCGTCGTCCTTCTTGCGATCCATCAGGCCATCTTGCCGAAACCGCAAGTTTCCGTGCCAGGTCGTGGGGTGCCCAGCAAGACTGAATTCATACCGACACAAGGAGCCTTGATGAGCACCACTGGTGCGGTCGCGTTCTGGGACGGTGTCTACGCGGCCCGACCGGCAACCAGCGGCCCGCAGCCGAATGCTTGCCTCACCGAGATGGTGACAGGCCTGCCCGCCCGGTGACGCGTTGGACCTCGGATGCGGCGACGGCGGCGACGCGCTGTGGCTCGCCCGCCTGGGGTGGCACGTCACCGCCGTCGACATCTCGGCCGTGGCGGTCGAGCAGCTCGCAGCCCTCGCCCGCTTACACGACCTGGGCGACCGCGTCACCACCGTGCGGCACGACTTGCGCAAGTCTTTCCCACCCGGCGGATTCGACCTGGTCTGCGCCCACTACCTGCACACCCCCTTTGGCCTGGACCGGGCAACCGTGCTGCGCTCGGCCGCGCACGCACTGCGCCCAGGCGGGCGGCTGTTGGTCGTCGACCACGGCTCGGCCGCGCCATGGTCGTGGAATCGGGATCCCGACATCCGCTACCCGAGCCCGCAGGAAGTTGCCGCGGGAATCAACCTGGCCCCGCAGACATGGACGGTCGAGCGGGCCGACGCATCTGGCCGGACCGCGACCGGACCAGACGGGCACACCGCCGAGGTCACCAACCACGTCCTCCTCATCCGCCGCACCGCCTGACACGGCGGCCGACCCCCGCCGCCGACAAAGGAAGAGAGACCACGGTGCCCAGCACCACGCGCCGCAACCGCCGCCGCGACACTCCGCCGCCCCGGACCGGTAGCAACGAGACCGAGATCCTGCGCGGATTCCTCGACTACCTCCGGACCTCGATCGCCGCGAAGACCGACAGCGCCCCCGAACCGCAGGTGCGAACAGCCGCGGCGCCGTCCGGCACGAACCTGCTCGGCCTGCTCAACCACCTGACTTTCGTCGAGCGCTCGATGTTCCTCGGGGACGAAGTCACCGACTGGCAGGCGACGTTTCAAGCCGCACCGGCGGACAGCGTGGCCGATGTCGTCGCCCGCTACCGAGACGCGGTCAAGCGCGCGAACGACGTTCTCGACGGGTGCACCGATCTGGGCGCACCGGTTCCCCGGCCGCGGTCGGACCGCACCGCTCCCAGCATCCGCTGGGCACTCACCCACATGATCGAGGAGACCGCCCGACACGCAGGCCACGCGGACATCCTCCGCGAACTCATCGACGGCACGACCGGTCGCTGATACCGCGTCGACCGCGTCTTCTGGCCGGGGACGCCGCCCGCATCCACTCACAGGAGCCCTCCACCATGCACAAATACGACGTCAGAGCGACTACCTGCGCCTCGCCGGAAATCGTCTGGAAGCTGCTGGTCGATGCCGCAAGCTGGCCGCTGTGGTCCAAGGTGGACAGTCTGGATACGACACGGTCAGTCGACCTCGACCTCGACCCCGGCGGCGACGACGGCGTCGGCGCCGTCCGGGCTTTCCGGACGGGCCGCATCGTGACCGGGGAGCGAATAACTGAGAAGGTCGAGCGACGCCTCTTGGCCTACGAAGACGCGTTCAACTCGTCGATGTACAACTATCACGCGCGCATCGAGCTGAAGCCGATAGCGAGCTCAGACACGGTCATCCACTGGTGCGGCGAGTACGAGACGAGCTGGCTGTTGGGCTGGGTCATGCCGCGCTACCTCCAGAAGTTCATGCAGGGCACGGCGGAAGGGCTGGCCCGCTACGCCGAGGAGTGCAAGCCGGCTCAGTGATGCCTACGCCGCAGCGCGCGTTCAGCCTGGACCCGACCGAGCATCGCAGCGGATCACCCGGGAGTCTCGTGCACGGCCAGGACCGGGTTAGACACCTCGGTCCGCACACCGGAACGACCCCGACTTGATGGCGGCGGACCCGATCACCTCAGCTCCGAGCGGCGCATCTGCAGGCGCCGTTCCCTGTCAGTTCTCCGTCCACCTCACCCTGAGCGGGATTTCCTTCGCGCCGATCGTGTGCCGCGGGTCCTCGTACCTCACCGGTCCGCTCGGTGCGAAGTGGCTCCAGCGCCTCAGCAACCCCTTCAGCGCGATGGTCAGTTCAAGGCGGGCCAGTGGCGCGCCCAGGCAGTAGTGGATGCCCCGGCCCAGGGCGAGGTGGCGGTTCGGGGTGCGGCGGATGTCGAACGTACACGGGTCCGGGAACACGCGCGGATCCCGGTTGGCCGACGTCAGCCACAACAGGACGATGCTGTCCCGGGGCAGCATCTTGCCGTGCAGGACCACCTCCCGGGTCGTGCGCCGCGCTGCGGCCGGAAGCTGGCCGCGGTGGCGCATGACCTCCTCCACCGCGCTCGCCGTCAGCGACGGATCGGCCCGTAGGTCGGCCGCGGCCTGCGGATGCTCGTCCAGCAGGAGAACCGAACTGGTCAGCAGCATCGTCGTGGTGATGTGCCCGGCGACGAGCAGGAAGCCGCAGACTCCGAGGATCTCCTCGCCGCGCAGCCGCTGCCCGCTCTCGTCGACGGTGGCGAGCCTGCTGATGAGGTCGGGGCCCGGCCGGGCCCTGCGGCTGCGGATGACGTCCAGGAAGTATGCGTTCATCTCGGCGATCAGCGGATCGATGGAGCGCAGCATCTCCGCCGTCGCCACCAGGACCGGTGTGTCGTCCCTACCCTGGAAGAACAGTGCGTTGGACCACGTACGGAACCGTGCACGGTCCACGACCGGGATTTGTAGGATTTCCGCAATGACCGCCAAGGGCAGCGGATACGCGAACTGCTCGACGAAGTCGACGTCCCGCGCCTCGTCCATCGCGTCCAACAGTCCCTCGCTGATTCCGGCGATCCTCGGCGCCAGTTCCTGGATCATGCGGGGCGTGAAGACCTTGCTCACCAGTGAGCGCAGCCTGTCGTGGGCGGGTGGGTCAAAGCCCAGGAACGCGCCCTGCGCGACGGTCGAGAACGCGTCAGGCTGCTCGATCAGGTCGCGCATGTCGGAGGAGAAGGTCCGGTGGTCGGCCAGAGCTGTCGCCACGTCGTCGTACCGGAACACATGCCAGTTGCCCAGCTCCTGGTCGTCATGGACCGGCGCCGCCTCGCGCAGGAAGGTCCACCAGTCGAGCAGCGCCTCGTAGGTGGGGGCCTGGGCAGCCAGTCCGAGCACCTGCAGCTCGTGGAGGGGGCCCGGGGAGTTGCTGATCACCGGTCTCCTCCCGCGGTGATCCGCTCGAGCTCGTCGACCGCCCGGTCGATGTCTTCCGCGGTGTTGAGCACACCGGGCGCGAACCGGATGGCGCTGCTGCGGTAGGGAGTCTGTCCCGCCATTACACGCCGCCTCTCCAACCCGGCGACGATGTCCGCCGGATCGTGTCCCGCGACGTCGAAGCAGACCATTCCAGCGCGCAGTTGTGAGGACCGCGGGGTGCGGATGGCGACGCCCGGGACCTCCGCCAGCCGTAGTCGGCAGTACGCTGTGAGTTCCGCGATCCGGGTGGCGACCTCCGCGCGCCCCAGCGCCAGTTGGAACTGGAACGCCTCGTGCAGCGCCCAGCGGTGCTCGTACGCAGGGAAGCCGCCCGGTGAGCACATGCGGGCGGGCGGCGCTTCGCCGTCGGGGGTGCGTCCCAGGTACCAGGGCCAGAAGACCTCCACGTCGAAGGAGGTGATAACCGGAGCGACCCTCGACCAGCCCCGGTCGCTGCCCCAGACCACCCCGGTTCCCCGCGGTCCGAAGAGCCATTTGTGGCATCCGGCGACGAAGAAGTCGCAACCGAGCGCGGTGACGTCGAAGTCCTCGACGCCCAGTGCGTGCACGGCGTCGACGCAGAGCACGATCTGGCGGTGACTCGGCCGCGTGGCGTTCACCGCGGCGACCACTTCGCCGATGGCGGCCAGTGGCAGTTTCACGCCAGTGCCTGAGTGGACCCAGGTGACGACGAACAGACGGGTACGCTCACCGACTCCCCGTGCGACGGCGTCCACGATCCGGTCGGCGTCCGCGTCGGGCGCGTGCTCGTAGAGGGAGATACTCCGCCGTGTCGCCCCGCTGGCCGCCGCCTTGAATCGGAGGATCTCCATGGCTGCGTAGTGCTCGTGGTCGGTACTGAGGATCTCGTCGCCCGGCTCCAGGCGCATGCCGGCGCAGACGGCAGCGAGTCCTGCGGTGGTGCTCTCGGTGAGGGCCAGCGCATCGGGCCGTCCGCCCAGGTAGGCGGCGGCACTGTCGAGGACCTGGCGGACTTGGCCGTCGCGTTCGTGGAAGTGCAGCGCGGGGTTGCGGTCCAGGGCCCGCCGGTGGTGTTCGATGGCCTCTCTCACCGGTTTGGGGTGCGGGGCCAGCATGGAGAGCGCCAAGTGGACATAGTCCGGGTCGAGTTCGAACTGGCTGCGGGCCCACTTCCAGCGCTCGGCGTCGAGCGGACGCTCGTCCGCGGCGGAGGGGGGAATCGGCGTGGTGGGAGGAATCGGCGTGGTGGGAGGAATCGGCTGGATGGTGATGGTCTGCCTCCTCGGTCGGGCGGTCTCTGGGGCACATACGGTGCGGGTGAGCACGTCAGGGAAGGGATGCCGGGGTTCAGGGGGCGGCGCGGACACAGCCGCGCGAGCGCCCCGGCGGCACCGGTGCCCGCGCCGCGTTCACTACTCCGGCCGTACGAGATGCCCGGCGCGACCGGTCCTGGCTTCACCATCCATGTGCACAGGCTGCCTTGCTCGCTGCGTGCAGCGGCCGGCCGACGCCGTACCCGCGCGAGCGGAAGTACTGATCTCCCGCTCGTGGTCGCATCGCGTCGGCCGGCCACGAGCGGGCCCGTTCCCCGTGCCCACCGGAAGGGTCCTACCAACGCGGCCGAGGTCCTGTGTCACTGGCTCTGCTCCCTGCTCCCTGCACCCCGCTACCCCACCCATGACGATGAGCGGACACGTCCGCCGGCCCGCCGGGAAATCCCGTTGCGAGTGACCCGCCCCGGATGTCTCATTGATCGGCCACCGATCAGGAGAGGGAACATGACGACGTCACTGCCCGCCCCCTCGTTGCACACCGCTCGCCTCCGACTGCGTGCCTTCGAAGCCGCGGATGCGAACGACCTCTTCGCACTGCACAGCAACGCCTACGTGATGCGCTACTGGGACGCGCCACCGTGGAGCGAACGCGTGCGCGCCGAGAAGTTCATCACGGCTTGCCGGCAGATGGCGCAGGAGGGCTCCGGGACGCGGCTGGCCGTGGATCGTGTCTCCGACGGAGCGTTCATCGGCTGGTGCACCCTGAACACGTGGAATCCGGACTACCGCAGCGCGTCGCTCGGCTACTGCTTCGGCGAGGCGGCGTGGGGCCGCGGCTACGCGACCGAGGCCGCGCGGGCTCTGCTGCGGTGGGCATTCGACACGCTGGACCTGAATCGAGTCCAGGCCGAGGCCGATACGCGCAACGTGGCTTCTGCCCGCGTGCTGGAGAAGCTCGGCTTCGTGCGTGAAGGGACGCTGCGGGAAGACTGCGTCGTCAACGGTGAGGTCTCTGACTCGTGGGTCTACGGGCTGATCAGGCGGGAGTGGCAGCCGTCGTCCGAGCCGGTTCCCGCCCACTGAGTTCCGTCGCGAAGGGGAACGGGGCGTCGAGCCGGGTGACCTCGCCGGTCAGGGCGGCCGCCGGTTCGGCGTACCGTCCGTTCTCGTCGTCCTGTTTCGACGGGACGCCCGGGGCCCCTGGCGCGGGGAGAGCGCCAGGGGCCCCTGTTCGGTGGGCCGGCGTCCCGGCCGTGGGTCAGGCCGCCTGGGGAAGACGGTCCCGTGTCCCGCCCAGGGCCGCCTCGACGTCGTGGTCGAGGACCCAGTCGACGCTCTCGGCGTCGATGCGGCGGTTCGCCTCGGCGTCCTTCGGCTGCTGTCCGGTACGGGAGCCGAGCTGCACACGGGTGGTGTGCGGTCGGCGCGCCTCCTCGTAGCGGCGCAGTGCGGCGGCGATGCCGTCCGCGCCGGGCGCCGCCCCTTCGAGGCAGACGGCGAGCGCCACGGCGTCCTCCACCGCCTGGTTGGCGCCCTGTCCGTGGTGCGGGAGCATCGGGTGGGCCGCGTCGCCGAGCAGGGTGGTGCGGGCGGTGCTCCACCGCGTCAGCGGCTCGCGGTCGTACAGCGCCCAGCGGCGCACCTCGCCCGCCGCGTCGGCGAGCGCGCGTACGGCCGGGTCCCAGCCCGTCAGGACGGCGTCCAGGTCGGTGCGGTCGCCCGCGCTGGTCCACGACTCGGCGGCGCCCTCGGCGGCCGGGGTCACCACGACGTAGGTGAACTGCCTGCCCCCGGCGACCGGGTAGAGCAGGACGCGCGCGGTGGGGCCCGCGTACATGTACATCAGCGCGGGGTCCAGGTCCGGCAGGTCGGCGGCGTCGACCACACCGCGCAGGGCGCTGTTGCCGGAGTAGACCGGGGCGTCGGCGCCCGCGACCGCGCGCCGGACCGCCGAGTGCACCCCGTCCGCGCCGATCAGCACGTCGGCGTGGGCGTCGGTGCCGTCCGCGAAGTGCAGGACGACCCCGTACACGGTCTCCTCGAACCGGACGAGCTCCTTGCCGGTGTGCACCCGCTCGGCGGGCACCCGCGAGGACAGCATCCGGTGCAGGTCACCGCGGTGCACGGTGTAGTACGGGGCGCGGAACCGCTGCTGCCATGCCTCGCCCATCTCCTGGCGGGCCACGGTGGCGCCGTTGTGGAAGGCCCGTACCTCCAGGGCCTCGGGGCGCACCGCGCACCGCTCCAGCTCCGGCCCGAGGCCGAGGCGTTGGAGCAGTCGGGTGCCGTTGGGGCCGAGGTGCATGCCGACGCCCTGCTCGCGCAGCTCCTCCCCCCGCTCGTAGACCTGGACGTCCAGGCCCCGGTGGTGCAGTGCGGCGGCGGCCGTCAGACCGCCGAGTCCCGCGCCCACGATCGCGATGCGCATGGTCATCGGTGTTCCCAGGAGTTCTCGAAGGATTCGAAGTCGTCGAAGTCGGAGAAGTCCGCGAAATCGGCGGCGTCGTCGAATGAGGTGGTGCCGAGGGCGAGCAGCGCGGCCGTCTCGTCCTGTCCGGCCAGTTCCACGTCGGCGATCCGGGTGCCCGGGTCGGCGACGGCCGCGGCGAGCATCCGCTCGTAGCCGTCCGCGAACCGCTCGACCGTGGCCCGGTCGAGCAGGTCGGTGTCGTACGAGAAGACGGCGGTGACACCGTCGGGGGTCTGCTCGATGCGCAGCAGCAGGTCCAGCTGGCCCTCCTGCTGGGGTACGTCGATCAGGGCGATGTCCAGCCCCTTGTACGCGACGGACGGGCCGATGACCTGCCCAGGCGGGACGTTGGGCACCGGCGGGTCCATCCGGTCCATCTGGACCAGGAACAGCGCGGTGCGGAAGACGGTGGCCTGCGGGAAGGCCAGGGCGCAGGGGTAGCGGACGTTGACCATGCCCCGCATCACCCGCTCGCCGGCCAGCGCGGCGGTGCTCCGGAAGGTGCTGGTGGCGTCGAACTCGGCCCGTACCGGCATGGTGTTGAGGAAGCAGCCGATCACGTCCCGCTGCGCCTTGCCCATCCGGCTGGTCGCGGGCACCCCGAGGACGAACTCCTCCTGGCCGGTCCAGCGGTGGGTGAGTGCCTGGAAGACGCCGAGCAGATACGCGAACGGGGTGACACCCGCGTCGTCGGCCGCCGCGTCGAGCCCCCGGGCGCAGGCCGGGGCGAGCACGCGGACCACGGTGCCGCCCCGGAGCGAGCGCACGACGGGTCGCGGCCGGTCCAGCGGAAGCTCCGCAGCGGGTGCCCCGGCGACCGACTTGCGCCACCGGTCCGCGCCGCGCCGCCCCGCCTCGGAGGCGATGTGGCGCAGTTCCTCGGCGGCGTGGTCGGTGTATGAGCCGGGGATGGGCCGCCAGGCCGGCGCGGTGCCGGTGGAGATGCCCGCGTAGGCGTCGAGCAGGTCGCGGACGAGCAGCCAGCGCGAGGTGAAGTCGCTGACGATGTGGTGGGCGGCGGTCACCAGCGCCCACTCGTCGTCGGAGCGGCGCAGCAGGACGACCCGGAAGGCGCCGGATTCCAGGCGGAAGGGGCGGGCGCCCGCTTCCTCCGCGGCCCGTCGCAGGCCCTCCTCGTCGATGGCGTCGAGGTCCCTGAACTCCATGCGGACCAGGGCCCGTTCGGCGGCCGTACGGACCGGGGTGCCGTCCTGCTCGGTGAAGACGGAGCGCAGCAGCTCCTGCCGGTCGCCGACGGCGGTGACCGCCGCGGCCATGGCGGCCGGGTCGACGGGTCCGCGCAGCAGCAGCGGCATCACGATGTTGTAGGAGGCGCTCCGGGGTGCGACGCGGTACGCGGTCCACATCGCTTCCTGGATGGCGGTCAGCGGCAGGGTTCCCTCGGCCGTGGCGCGCTCTTCGGTGCCGGTCACGGTGCTCATCCGCAGCCTCCCGCGTGGCTCATGTCGGTGGTGCGGCCGGCGGCGGGGACGGCGGGCGGCTCGGCGGCGGTGGACGCGGGAGTGGTGGCGGGGGCGAAGGACGCGGCGAAGTCGGTGACGCGGTCCAGGCCCCAGTACGGCTCGCTGCCGTTGATGAAGTACGGCACGCCGAAGACGCCGTCGCGGTGCACGTCGAGCAGCGCCCGTACGCCCTGTCCGCGCACCAGCGGGTGGTGGGGGGCCTGGTCGACCTCCGCGCCGTCCAGGCCGATCTCCTCGGCCAGTTCGCGCACCACGTCCGGGTCGCAGATGTCGCGCCCCTCCAGCCAGCGGGCCCGTCCGGCGCGCTCGGCCCAGGTGCGGCCGAGCCCCTCGCGCTCGGCGAGGAACCAGGTCAGGTGGGCCGGCTCCCACCAGGGCTTGCGGTCCACCGGCCAGGTCAACGCCAGGCCGCGGTCGGCGGCGAGCCTGCGCACGTCGCGCAGGATGTAGAACTGCTTGGCCCGGGACATCGGATGGAACGGGAACTCGGCGCCGGGCGAGGTCTCGGCGAGCAGCTTCTCGCTGGTCGGGTCCGGCTCCCAGAACGGGCGCCACTCGACCCGGTCGAGCAGCTCCGGGTGGTCGCGCTCCAGGTCGGCGAGGGCGAAGAAGTTGTAGGGGCTGCGCAGGTTGAAGTAGAACCGGGGCGGCTTGGTGGTGCGGGCGGTCATGGCGAACTCCTTGGGATGACGGGAGGACCGGGGTGTCAGACGACCAGGCCGCCGTCGATGGAGAAGACCTGTCCGGTGATGTAGGAGGCGCGGTCGGAGGCGAGGAACGCCACCAGCTCGGCGACCTCCTCGGGCTCCCCGAACCGGCCGAGCGGGATGCTCCTGGTCATGTCCTTGGCGTACTTCTCGGAGAGTCCGCCGGTCATGTCGGTACGGATGAAGCCGGGGGCCACGGTGTTGGCGCGCAGCCCGGCCCGGCCGCCCTCCTTGGCGAGGGCCCTGGTGAAGCCGATGATCCCGGCCTTGGAGGCCGAGTAGTTGGTCTGGCCGGCCTGCCCCTGGGCCGCGACCGAGGAGAGGGTGATCACGGTGCCCCGGCGGCGCTTCATCATCGGGAAGACGAGCGCCCTGGCGAAGTTGTACGTGCCGTCGAGGTTGGTGCGCACCACGGCGTCCCAGTCGTCGTCGGCGAGCGTGGCCAGGTTGCTGTCCCGGACGATCCCGGCGGCGGTGACGAGGGTGTCGACCGGGCCGAGGGTGTCCTCGGTCTCGGCGACGAAGGCGCGCACCGCGTCCCGGTCGGTGACGTCGACGCGGCCGGTCAGCGTCCGGGCCCCGTGCTCCCGGGCCGCCTTCGCGGCGAGCTCGGCCGCTTCCGCCCGGGACTGGTAGCACAGGGCCACGTCGTATCCGTCGCGGGCCAGGACCTCCACGACGGACCGCCCGATGCCGCGCGATCCACCGGTGACGAGGGCTACCGGCCTGGAAGTGTCGGACATGGTGCGTGGCCTTTCTGCGAGTGCTGCGCGGGAAGTCGGGAACTTGCGAAGGGCTCGGCGGCTCAGCCGAGGCGGAGCAGGGCCGCGCCGACGGTGCCGTCCCGGTCGACCGCGGTGACCAGGGCGAGCCGGTCCGCCAGTTCCGGGCGGGCGGCCGACTCGGCGAGTACGGCGGCGAGTTGGAAGGCCGCGCCGGCCGCGGTGGCGTCGCCGATGAGGGGGCGGACCGCGAGGCGAGGCGCGGCGAGGCCGTCCAGGGCCGCCGTCTCCTCCTTGCCGAAGACGCCTGGCGGAGTGCCGGGGGCGATGAGCGCGATGTCGTCGGCGGTGGCCCCGGCGGCGGCCAGGACCTCGTCGACGCAGTTCCTCAGCACGACGGAGGCGCGGCCCGTGTCCCGGAAGGCCCGGAATCGGCAGCCGAGCACGGTGGCGAGGGCGGTGCGTCCGCTGTCGCGGGCCGCCGCCCCGCTCTCCAGGAGGAACAGCGCCGCGCCCTCGCCGAGCGGTTCGGCGTCGCTGCCGCCGTGGTCGGCGACCTGCTCCAGCCGGGCGCGCTGCACCGAGAACTCCTCGGCGGCGCCCGCCAGGAGTGCGGTGGCGTGGCCGCCGCGCAGCAGCCGGGAGGCGTAGTTGAGGGCGAGCAGGCCGGTGGCGGCGCCGCCGGAGACGGTGACGTTGGGGCCCTTGAGCGTGTGCCGGATGGCGCTCTGCCCGGTGGGGCAGTTCATCACGGTGTTGGGGAACCTGGCGGGGTCGACCAGGTAGGGCGCCCTGCCGGTGAGCGCGTCCCGGGTGAAGTCCATGATCGACTGGACGCTTCCGGAGGTGCCGAGCACCAGGCCGGTGCTCTCGGGGTCGGCGGCGAGGCCGGCCCCGTACTCCTCCAGGAGCATGCCCACGGTGGTGGCGGCGATGGCGGTGACCCGGTCCATGGAGCGGGTGCCCTTGCGGCCGAGGACGGCCTTGATGTCGAAGCCGGGTATGAGCCCGGCCTCTCCGTAGGGCACCGGCCACTGCTCGCTGTCCAGGGCGGCGACGGCGCGCCGTCCCTCGCGCAGTCCGGCCGTGAACCCGTCCCGGCCCAGCCCGTACGGGGAGGACACAGCCCAGCCCGAAACGACCAGGTCCTGCGCGGTGGTGACCGCGTCGGCTGACATGCCGTTCAACTCCTCTCAGGCCGCGTCGGGCCGGTTCAGGCCGCCGCTGCGGCGTCGGCGGGCAGGGTCTCGGCCGCGTTCTCGTCCCAGTGGCCGAGCATCAGCACGGCGTTGTTCCCGCCGAAGGCGAGGCCGTTGTTCTGCACGACCCGCAGCCGGGCCTCGACCGCCTCGTTGGGTACGCAGTCGACCGCGCACTCGGGGTCGGTGGTGCGGTGGTTGATGGTGGGCGGGATGAAGCCCTCCCGCAGGGCCAGGGAGCAGGCCGCGGCGGCCAGCGCGCTCGCGGCGCCCATGGTGTGGCCGATCATCGACTTGATCGACACGGTGCGCGGCAGTTCGTCGCCGAAGACCTGCCGGATCGCGCCGACCTCGGTGACGTCGTTGGCCTTGGTGCCGGTGCCGTGTGCCGAGATGAAGTCCACGTCGGACGCCTCGATGCCGGCGTTGCGGTGGGCGGCGGTGATGCAGCGTGCGATGGAGTCCCGGTCGGGTGCGACCGGATGGCTCGCGTCGCAGGACAGCCCGTATCCGAGAACCTCCGCGTAGATGCGGGCGCCGCGCCCCAGCGCGGACTCCAGGGACTCCATCAGGAGGATCCCGGCGCCCTCACCGGTCAGGATGCCCTGCCGGTCGGCGTCGAAGGGGCGGCACACGTCGGGGGCGATGGTGCCGAGCCGGTAGAACCCGGTGAACGTCTTGCGGCACAGCGCGTCGGCCCCGCCGCAGAGCGCCATCTCGACGTCACCGGAGCTGATCGCGTCGTAGCCGGAGCCGACCGCGTAGTTGCCGGCCGCGCAGGCGGTGGGGACGGTGACCGTCTCCACGTCCTCCAGGCCGAGTTCGCGGACGATGCCGGCGGAGAGCCGGCCGGGCCACACCCGGCGGGCGACGGTGGCGTCGAGCCGGTCCTCGCCCTCGGTGACCTGAAGGCCGATCAGGTGGTCCAGGTCGCGGGACTCGCCGTCGGTGGTGCCGACCGAGACCAGGGTGCGCCTGGCCCGTACGTCGTCCTCGGTGAGTCCCGCGTCCGCGACCGCCATCCGGCTGCCGGCCACCGCGAACTGCGCGGCCCGGCCGAGCTCGTCGGCCGCCATGTCGCGCAGCCACTCCTCGGGGTCGAAATCGGTGATCTCGCAGGCGTTGGAGTACGCGAATCCGGTGGTGTCGAAGGCGCCGATCGGTTTGGCGCCGCTGCGTCCGGCCCGCAGGCCGTCGGCGAAGGCGTCCACCCCGGTGCCGATGCTGGTCACCACGCCGAGCCCGGTGATCACCACCCGGTGCCGGGGGGCCGTGCGCGGCGCCGTGCCGCCCGTCGCCCCGCTCACTTTCCCTCGGCCTCCGCGACCACGGCGTACACGCCCGCCAGGTTGACCATGCGGCTGAGCTCGGCCTGCTCCAGGACGAGACCGAAGTTGCGCTCCATGGAGGCGAGGATCTCGATGGTGCGCAGGGAGTCGGCGTCGTGCTCCTCCTTGAAGAGGCTGGTGTCGGTGACCTCGTCGAGTTCGAGTTCGAGGATGTCGCAGACGATCTCCTTGATCTCGGCCTTGCGCTCGGTGCTGAGGTCGGCGATCTGGGTGGTCATGTGGTGCCTCCGGGTCTCGGTTCGGGATTTCTCGGGTCTCTGGTGCTGTTCGCTGGAACTGCACGCTGGAACTTTTCGCTGGTGAGGAAATCCTGCGGTGACGCGCTATTACTGGGCTATATCGGCCAGTTGGCCCACGAACCCGGCGTCCGACGGCCCGTCCCACAGGTGGGCGACGTCCCCGAAGTGCCGCTGCACCCAGGTGTCGTCGTAGATCGTGTCGAGATAGCGGTCACCGCCGTCGGGCAGCACGATCACCACGTTGGAGCCGGGCGGTATGCCGGAAGCGAGCCGGGTCAGGGCCGCGACGACCGCGCCCGACGAGCCGCCGGCCAGGATCGCCTCGCGGCGCACCAGGGTGCGGCAGCCCACCACGCAGTCCAGGTCGCCGACGTGCACCACCCGGTCGGCGTCGGCCCGCCGCAGCAGCTTGGGCGCGACGGACGCGCCGTGGCCGGGCACCAGGCGGGCGCAGTCGACGGGTGAGTCGAACAGCACGCTGCCCAGCGCGTCGACCGCGTTGACGGTGGTGCCGAGGCCGTGCCGGCGGATGTACTCGGCGCAGCCGCCGAGCGTGCCGCTGGTGCCGGCGGCCACGACGAGCTGGTCGACCTTGCCGTCGAGGGCTTCGGCGATCTCCCCCATCGTGGTCTCGTGGGCCCGCCGGTTGAGCGGGTTGGCGTACTGGTCGGGCCAGTAGGCGTCGGGGGTGGTGGCCACGAGTTCGGCGACCCGGTGCAGCCGGGCGGACAGCAGTTCCCCGGTGGCCGGATCGGGCTCGCCGATGATCTCGACCTCGGCCCCGTAGGCCCGCAGGATCGCGATGTTCTGCCGGGTGGTGCGGGTGTCCACCACACAGACGAGCCGCAGGCCGTAGTAGCCGCAGATCTGTGCGAGCCCGATCGCGAGGTTCCCCGAGCTGGACTCGATGACCGTAGAGCGGCCCGGGACGAGCTCCCCGGACCGGATCTTCGTGGCCACCATGTTCAGCGCCGAGCGGTCCTTGACGCTACCGCCGGGGTTGAAACGCTCCACCTTGGCGAACACCCGCGAGGTGAACCCCGGCATCAACCGTTCGAGCTCTACGAGCGGGGTTCCTCCCACAGTGGAAAGGATGCCTTTCAGCCCCGTCTCCGGCTCCCGTTCTGTGCTCGCCATGTGATGCGGCCATCCTCTGCTGGGAGATACGAGTGTGGAATCAACAGGCCCCAGGCTGCGCCCGCGCGCTATACGCCCTCCATAAATCCCGAAGCCCAGCGATCTCATTCGGCCTTTTCCGCCGGGTTATAGAAGTGCCGTAGAGCTGCTGCCGATTCTGGCCATCTCCACAGTTCCGACACCGCAACTTCGGCCAGAAGAGGGAATTCGATATGACGGGCATCTTCTCCGCAACAGACAACGCCATCAAGAAGGTCGTGATCCTCGGCGGCGGTACGGCCGGCTGGATGACCGCCGCCTATCTCGGCAAGGCCCTCCACAGCACGGTCGACGTCACGGTCCTGGAGGCGCCGAGCATTCCACGCATAGGTGTGGGCGAGGCCACCGTGCCCAATCTGCACCGTGTTCTCTTCGACTTCCTCGGAATCGAGGAGGAGGAGTGGATGCGCGAGTGCAACGCCAGTTACAAGATGGCGGTCCGCTTCATCAACTGGCGTACTCCGGGCAAGGGCCAGAGCGGTCCGCGTGAGCTCGACAAGGGCGGTCCGGACCACTTTTACCACCCGTTCGGCATCAGCCCGGAGCACGACAACATTCCGATGTCGCACTACTGGTTCAAGAACAAGTTCGAAGGGAAGACGGACGAACCGTACGACTACGCCTGCTTCCGCGAGGCGCCGCTGATGGACGCCAAGAAGTCGCCGCGGCACCTGGACGGCACCTCTCCCACCCGGTACGCGTGGCACTTCGACGCGGCGCTCGTCGCGGACTTCCTGCGCCGGTTCGCCACCGAGAAGCAGGGCGTGAACCACATCCAGGACGAGATGACGCGGGTCGAGAAGGACGAGCGGGGCTTCGTCAAGGCCCTGCACACCAAGGAGGGCCGGGTCCTGGACGCGGACCTGTTCGTGGACTGCTCCGGCTTCCGCAGCCTGCTGATGAACCAGGCGATGGAGGAGCCCTTCGTCGACATGAGCGACCAGCTGCTGTGCGACCGCGCGGTCGCCACGGCCGTGCCGCACGACGACGAGGCCAACGGCGTGGAGCCGTACACCTCGGCGATCGCGATGTCCTCCGGGTGGACCTGGAAGATACCGATGCCGGGCCGCTTCGGCACCGGCTACGTCTACTCCAGCCGCTTCACCACGCAGGAGGAGGCCACCGCCGAGTTCTGCGAGCTGTGGGGCCTGGACCCGGAGACCACCGAGTTCAACCACGTGAAGTTCCGGGTCGGCCGCAACCGCCGCGCCTGGGTGAAGAACGTCATCGGTATCGGCCTTTCCAGCGCCTTCCTGGAGCCGCTGGAGTCCACCGGTATCTACTTCATCACCGCCGCGGCCTACCAGCTGGCCAAGCACTTCCCGGACAAGACGTTCAACCAGGCCCTGGTCGACAACTTCAACAAGGAAATCGAGGTGATGTTCGACGACACCCGCGATTTCATCCAGACGCACTTCTACTTCGCGCCGCGCACCGACTCGCCCTTCTGGCGAGCCAACAAGGAACTGAAACTCCCGGCCAGCATCCGCGAGAAGATCGACGCGTACAAGGCGGGGCTTCCGGTCAATCCTGCGGCCACCGACGACACCACGTACTACGGGAACTTCGAGGCCGAATTCCGTAACTTCTGGACCAACGAGCGCTATTACTGCATCTTCGCCGGACTCGGTCTGGAGCCGGACGCCCCACTGCCGATCCTTTACCACAAGCCGGAGTCCGTGGCCGCCGCGCAGGCCATGTTCACCCAGGTCAAGAAGGAGCAGCAGGAACTCCTCAACTCCCTGCCGAGCACCCACGAGGGGCTCCGCCGGCTGCACGGCAAGTAGTCGTGCCGCACCGCGTCGCCCGGCAGCCGGGCTCCTCTCCGGCCGGCTGCCGGGCGCGCGGCACACGTCTTCGACAGGAGAAACCATGACCGACCGGCCCGTTCCGGAAGCCGACATACGCCCGCTGATGGGCAGTTTCCCCTCCGGCGTCTCCGTGGTGACGACGCTGGACGCCGACGGCACGCCCCGCGGGATGACCTGCAGCTCGCTGGCGAGCGTTGCGCTCTCCCCGCCGACGCTCGTGATCTGCCTGCGCACGGCGAGCCCCACCACCGAATCCGTGCTGTCCAGTGGGCAGTTGGCGCTCAATCTGCTACACGAGGGGGCGCACGCCACCTCCGACCTCTTCGCCTCCGGCAACCCCGACCGGTTCACGCTGAGCGAGTGGCGGCTGCCGCTGGGGGCGGGCGGCCCGCATCTGACGGCGGCGGCGCACGCCATCGCCGACTGCGCGGTGGTCGGTACGCGGGAGGTCGGGGACCACACCACGGTCTTCGCTCAGGTACGGCGGTTCACCGCCGACGAGTCCGCCCAGCCGCTGCTGTACGGGCGGCGCCGCTACGCACGCTGGTCGGACGCCACGGCGACCGCCAGGGAAGGAGCCGGCCGTGTCGGCACGTGACCCCCTGCCCGATCTCCTGATCGCCATCCCGGTGGTCATCCTGGTGTGCCAGGCGGGCGCCCAGCTGTTCCGCAGGCTCGGCCAGCCGCCGGTCATCGGTGAGATCACCCTCGGCATCATGCTGGGGCCGTCGCTGCTGGGCTGGATCTCGCCCGCGGCGCAGGCCTGGCTGTTCCCCGATTCGGTGCTGCCGTTCATCGGCGCCTTCGGCAACATCGGCCTGCTGGCCTTCATGTTCCTGATCGGCCTCGAACTGGATCTCGGCACATTGCGCGGCCATCGCGGGACCGCGGTCGCGGTCAGTCAGGCGAGCATCGCCCTGCCGTTGGTCCTGGGCTCGCTGCTGGCCCTCGCGATGTTCGGCTCGTTCGCGCCGCCGGGCGTGGGCAGGTTGCCGTTCGTGCTGTTCATCGCCGTGTCGATGAGCATCACCGCGTTCCCCGTGCTGGCCCGGGTCCTCACCGACCGAGGTCTGGTCGGTACCCGGATCGGCTCACTGGCCATGGCGTGCGCGGCGGTCGACGACGTGACCGCCTGGTGCCTGCTGGCGGCGGTGGTCGCGGTGTCGACGAGCGGTTCGCCGGCCGAGGCGCTGACGACGGCGGCGCTCGCCGCGGTCTTCCTCGCCGCCATGGCCTATGTGCTGCGTCCGCTGCTCGCCCGCTGGTCGCGGCGGGCCGAGCGGACCGTGGACGGTGTGGTCCTCGTCGTCCTCTTCAGCGGCCTGTGCCTCTCCGCACTGGCCACCGACCGGATCGGCGTGCACGCCCTGTTCGGCGCCTTTGTCTTCGGCCTGGTCACTCCGCGGGGATCCATGGTCGTCGAACGCTGCACGGCGCGGCTGCGGGCGTTCTCGGTCCCGGTGCTGCTGCCGCTGTTCTTCGTCTCCACCGGGCTGCACACCGATGTCTCGCTGCTGGCCGGCGACCCGGTCCAGTGGCTGTGGGCGCTGGCGGTGCTCGCCGTCGCGATGCTCGGCAAGTGGGGCGGGAGCACGGCCGGGGCCCGGCTCGCGGGTCAGTCCTGGCGCGACTCCCTGGCGATCGGGGCGCTGATGAACTGCCGGGGCCTGACCGAGCTGGTGGTGCTGAACCTGGGGCTCGAACTCGGTGTGATCGGGCCCGATCTGTTCACCATGCTGGTGCTGATGGCGCTGATCACCACGGGGCTCACGTCGCCGGCCCTCTCCTGGATCCGGCGCGAGAAGTTCCGCGGGTCCGCGCGGACGGCGTCCGTGCCACCGGCCCTCGACGGCGCGAAGCCGGCCGCGGCCGGCGGAGCGAACCCGGAACGGGAGCAGGAACGGAACCAAGATCGGGACCAGGAGCGGGACCAGGAGCGGGACCAGGCTCTGGAGCCCACCACTGCCCGGTGACCGCGCGGACGCGCCATGGCCGTACCCACCGGTCTCCCGGGAGGTACCTCCATGGCGCCGTCCACGATCCGCGCCCGTCCCCCGTACCCGGTCACGCCGCCGTCGCGACCCGGGCGGCCGGGGCTTCGACGACCGGGGCACACGGGGCCGAGGTGGCCCGTACCCACCGTTCGAGGGTGTCGGCCGCGGCGCCGGAGTCGATCGCCCGGCCCGCCGCTTCCACCGCCCAGCCCAGGCGTTCGGTGACGGTACGGCCCCCGGTCGGTTCGCCCGCCACGAGCGCGGCGCCCGCGGAGAGCAGCACCGCGTCCCGCACCGGTCCGCGCTCGCCGTCGAGGACCCGCCGGGCGACGGCCGCGTTGTACGCGGCGTCCTCCCCGCGCAGTGCCTCCGTCGGTGCGAGCGCGATCCCCAGGTCGCGCGGGTCGAACCGCTCCTGCCGGATATCGCCGTCGTCCACGGTCAGCACGGTGGACGTGGTGGTGACGGTGAGCTCGTCGAGCCCGTCGTCGCCCCGGAAGACCAGGCCCCGGCCGCCGGCCCGGGCCAGTGCGCCGGCGATCAGCGGCAGCAGCCGGGCGTCGGCGACCCCGACCGCCTGGGCGGTGGGTGCCGCCGGATTGGTCAGCGGGCCCAGCGCGTTGAAGACGGTCGGGATGCCGAGCTGTTTGCGCGGCCCCGCCGCGTGGCGCATCGCCGGGTGGAAGTCCGGCGCGAAGCAGAAGGTGATGCCCGCCTCGTCGACCACGGCGGCGATCCGCTCGGGCGGCAGCCGCAGGGTGACGCCCAGTGCTTCCAGTACGTCGGCGGAGCCGGAGGCCGAACTCGCCGCACGGTTGCCGTGCTTGACGACCCGTACCCCCGCTCCCGCCGCGACGATCGCGGACATCGTGGAGATGTTGACCGTGTGTGCCCCGTCGCCCCCGGTGCCCACCACGTCGACGGTCCTCCCCGGCACGTCGATGTGTACGGCATGGGCCAGCATCCCGTGCACGAGCCCTTCGAGCTCGCCCACGGTCTCGCCCTTGGCCCGCAGGGCCACCAGGAAGCCGGCGATCTGTGCGTCGGTCGCACGGCCCCGCATCACCTGGTCCATCACCCAGGCGGTGTCGACGGCGGTCAGATCCCGGCCGTCGAGCACCTGCCCCAGCAACGGGGGCCAGGAGCGGTCCTGTTCGGGTGTCGTGGCGCTCACTGGTCTTCTCCTTCTTCGGGTCAGGCGCTCGGCGCCGGGTGCCACGGGTCGTCCAGCGTCGGTC
>NZ_JBEYFB010000018.1:130951-131095 GCF_040634135.1 Streptomyces sp. NPDC007164 | reverse complement strand
GGTCTCTGGGCGGCCACGGGGCTCGGGTGCCACGGGTCGTCCAGCGTCGATGCCTGAGCGGCCACAGGGCTCGGGTGCCACGGGTCGTCCAGCGTCGGTCTCTGGGCGGCCACGGGGCTCGGGTGCCACGGGTCGTCCAGCGTC
>NZ_JBEYFB010000018.1:80365-130855 GCF_040634135.1 Streptomyces sp. NPDC007164 | reverse complement strand
CGTCGATGCCTGAGCGGCCACGGGGCTCGGGTGCCACGGGTCGTCCAGCGTCGATGCCTGAGCGGCCACAGGGCTCGGGTGCCACGGGTCGTCCAGCGTCGATGCCTGAGCGGCCACAGGGCTCGGGTGCCACGGGTCGTCCAGCAGCGTGGCGGCGGCGGTGGTGTAGGAGCCGACGCGGTCCGCCCGGCCGGCCTCCGAGACGGTCTGCACGGTGGCGAATATCGCCGCGCCGGCGAGCGTCACGACGGCGGTCTGCTGGATCTTCCCGGTGATCGCGTTGAGCTTCATGATTTCTTTTCCCCCTATGAACTGTTTCGGCTCGTTCCGACATCCAGAACATTAGGAAGGACCGGTTTCGAATCATTATCGCCAGGACTTCCGCCCATCAGACGCAGCAATAAATTTGATATAACCGCTGCTCAGCGCCATCCGGACGAAAATATTCCAGCATCTGGACGGTGCGGGCGAGGGGTCGATTTCAATTTCCGACGGATCCCGCGCGCGAGTTCCGCATATCGGTCTCCTCCCGTGCGGGGCCGGCCCGTCGGGCGGCCGTCAGAAAGTTGTCCAGGAGCCGCAGGCCGCCGACCGTGGTGATGGACTCGGGGTGGAACTGCACCCCTTCCACGGCCAGCGTGCGATGCCTCAGCCCCATGACGTAGCCGTCGTCCTGGGCATGCGCGGTGGCGATCAGCGGGGGCGGCAGCGGTTCGTCGGCGATCAGCGAGTGGTAGCGCGTGGCGGTCATCACCGGTTCCAGCCCCTCGAACACCCCCGCGCCGTCGTGGCGTACGAGGCTGGTCTTGCCGTGCTTGAGCCGCTCGGCGACCGTGACCCGCCCCCCGTACGCCAGGCAGATCGCCTGGTGGCCCAGGCAGATGCCGAGCAGCGGTACGGACCCGGCGAAGGTGCGCACCAGCTCCACGTGGCCCGAGTCGGCCGCGTGGCCCGGCCCGGGGCCGAGGACCACCGCGTCGGGCCTCAGGCCGGCGAGCTGCTGCGGGGTGCGGGTGTGCGACCGTACGACGTCGGTGTCGGCGCCCAGGGTGCGCAGGTACTGGTCGATGATGTGGGTGAAGCTGTCGTACGCGTCGACGAGCAGGACCTTCACGGCAGCAGCTCCTCACCGGTCAGCGCCCAGTAGGCCGCGCCCATCTTGTGCAGGGTCTCGCGCCACTCGGCCCCGGGGGACGAGTCGGCGACGATGCCCGCGCAGCTCTGGGTGGAGTAGGTGCCGCTGCGCCCGTCGTGCACGATCGTGCGGATGCACAGGGCGAGTTGGCTCCAGCCGCGCAGGTCGACGAGGCCGACGGCGCCCGCGTACATGCCGCGCGGCTCGCTCTCCAGCTCCTCGATGATCTCCATGGCGCGGATCTTGGGTGCCCCGGTGACGGTGCCCGCCGGGAAGGTGGCGCGCAGCACGGACCAGGTGTCGTCCTCGGGGGCGAGGGTGCCCTCGACGGTGGAGACGAGATGGAAGACGTGCGAGTACGTCTCGACGGTCATCAGGCCGTGTGCCTCCAGCGTGCCGGGCAGGCAGACCCGGCCGACGTCGTTGCGGCACAGGTCGACGAGCATGACGTGCTCGGCCCGTTCCTTCTCGTCGGCGACGAGCCGGGCGACCCGGGCCTCGTCGACGCCGGGGTCGCCGCTGCGCGGCGCGGTCCCGGCGATGGGCCGCATGACGACCTTGCCGCCCTCGGTGCGGAAGAGCACTTCGGGGCTGGCGCCGATGACGGTGCGCCCGTCGCGCGGTACGAGGTACATGTACGGGGACGGGTTGCGGCCGCGCAGTCGCCGGTAGACCTCGAAGGGTTCGAGGCCGGATTCGACGTCGATGCGGTGGCCGATCTGGATCTGGTAGATGTCGCCGACGCCGATGTGTTCCAGGCAGCGCCGGGCCCGCGCGAGGAAGGTCTCCTCGTCGCAGGTGTCGCGTACGGAGTGCGGCCGGGGTGCCTCGGGCAGGACCTCGGGGACCGGGCCGACGGCGGCGACCGCCCGGACGGTCTCCTCGGTCAGGTCGAGGGGTTCCGGGTCGGGGAAGACGTCGCTGTGCGCGGTGAGTCTGCGTACGGTGCCCGGTTCCGGGCCGTACCAGACGGTCTCGCGGAACAGGCCGAGCACGATGTCGGCTTCGCCGTGGTCGCGGTCGCCCCGCTCGGGCAGGGTCTCCATGTGCCAGGCGGAGCCGTAGCCGAAGGTGGCGAGGAAGCCGAAGGCGTAGCTGTCGTGCGGCCGGCTCGTCTCCACGGTGAACAGGTCCTGGACGGCGCGCAGCAGTTGCCAGACCTGGTCGCCGTGGAGGAGACCGCGTTCGTTGCCGGGCCGGGGGGCGAGGCCGAGGCGGTCGGCGGCCGTGAGGGCCGCGGCGACGACGGCTTCGGCGCCGTCGACGGAGATCCGGTCGGCGTGCACCCGGATCTCGGCGAGCAGTCCGTGGCCGACGACGGTGGCCCCGGGGGACTGTCCGGGGCCTTCGCGGCTCTCCAGCAGGAAGACGTCGTGCGCCGACTGTTCGCGCAGGGCGGCGTACAGGTCGAGCGGTTCGTGCGGGGCGAGGGCGGTCTCCGTCACCCGTACGGTGATGGGGCCCGGGCCGGGCCCTGCGGGCCGGGGCGGGCTGTCGAGCAGAGTGGTCACTGTCGTCTCATCTCAGCCGTATCGGCGCATCTCGTGGAAGAAGTCGTCCACGACGGCGAGTCGGCCGTCGGCGCGCAGGGTGTCGTAGATGTGTCTGCCGACCGCGAGGTCCAGGACGCCGAGCCCGAAGGGCGAGAAGACGACGGGCCGGTCGTCGGGGATCTTCAGCTCGCCGGTGAGTACGTCGTACAGCGTGCCGTCGATGAACTCCCGGTTCCCGCTGAGCTGTTCGGCGAGGTGCGGGGACGTGTCGGCCTTGAGGCAGTGGTCGATGTCGTCGACGACGTTGGTGGCCGCGAGGATCACCTCGGGCGACAGGTCGCGCAGCGACACATGCAGGACCAGCGGGTTGTGGGTGAACCACGCCGGGTCGGTTACGTGCGGGGCGCCGGCGACGGTGGCGAAGACGACGACGTCGCTGGAGCGGATCAGCTGTTCGGGGCCGGTGTGCAGGGTGACCCTGCCGTTGTCGCCCTCGCGGTCCAGGTGTTCGGCGAAGCCCCGGGCGTGCTCGTCCGACAGGTCGTACACCCCGGTCTCCTCGAAGCTCCAGCCGGTGCCGGCGAGGTACTGGTGGATGAACCGGGCGATCAGGCCGGTGCCGAAGAAACCGATCCGGCGCGGCCGGTCACGCCCCTCGGTGAGCCGGTCCGCGGCGAGCGCCGCCGAGGCGGCGGTGCGGGCCGCGCTGATGATGGAGCTCTCCAGGCAGGCCAGCGGGTAGCCGGTGGCCGGATCGTTGAGGATGAGCACGGCGGAGGCCCGGGGGATCCCGGCCGCCACGTTCTCGGGGAAGCTGGAGATCCATTTGATGCCGTCGACGGGTGCGTCGCCGCCGAGGGAGGCGGGCAGGGCGATGATGCGTGAGGTGGGGCGGTCGGGGAAGCGCAGGAAATAGGACGGCGGGTTGACCGTGTCACCACCGCCGTGCACGCGGTAGGCCGACTCGATCAGCCGGACCGCTTCCTCGTGCCGGCCGTCGAGGACTCGGTGCACCTGGGCGCCGGGGATCACGGCGAACGAGGGCACCCCGGGGGTAGGCGGCATCACAGACTCCACAGCTCTCGGGAAACCGAATTTCTGTGACGACGCTAGGCAATCGGCTTATCGGCGTGATATCGCCGGATTAAGCGGACCCCGCCCCACCGCCCGTGGCCGGCCCTCGAAAGAATGGCCGGTCCTTTTCTTCCTATTCGCCGACTCCCACCCCCGGGAAAAGCTCCGGGGAGGGATCCGAGGAAAGCTCCGGGGCGGGATCCGGGGAAAGATCCGAGGAAGGATCGGGCGACAGCCCCGGCGAGACTGCCGGAGAAATCTCCGGGGAGCCGCTGAGCTCCCGGGCGACCTCCTCCTGCCAGTGCGTGGCCCCTCTGCGGGTGAACAGCTCCTTGGCGCCCAGGAGTTCGGCCCGCGCCTCCTCGTCCCGGCCCAGCTCCCGCAGGAGTACGCCGAGTTTCAGCCGGATCGATCCCTCGACCACGGGGCTGCCGAGCCCGCGGGCGACCTTGCGGCCCTGGACGTACGCGGTCTCGGCCGATTCGAGCGCGCCGAGCGCCACCCGGGCCTGGCCGAGCCCGTACAGCGCGTGCGCGAGACCGTGGGTGTCGGCCTTCGCCCGGGACAGCTCCTCCACGCGCAGGTAGGACTCCTCGGCCTCCTCCGCCCGCCCGGACAGGAGCTGCGCGCTGCCCAGCCGGTACAGGCACTGGGCGAGGCTGCGCGAGGCGCCGGGGTCCATGGACTCCGCGACCCGTACCGCGTCCCGGGCGTGGCCGAGGCTGGCCTCGTAGTTGCCCCGGTCCAGCTCCAGCTGGGCCATGTTCTGGAGGACGGACGACTCCGACGACAGGTCGCCGGCCTCGCGGAAGATGGGCAGGGCCCCGCGCAGCCGGTCCGCCGCCGCGTCGGGGTCGCCCTGGAGACGGTGGACGACCGCGAGGTTGCGCAGGACCAGGGCCCGGCCCAGCCGTTCGTCCAGGTCTCCGTACAGCTCCAGCGCCTCCTCGGAGCGCGCCTTCGCCTCGTCCATGCTCTGCCGCATCAGCGCGGCGGCCCCGGTGTGGTGCAGCATGACCGCCTGGCCCAGACGGTCGTCGGCGGCACGGGCCGCGTCCAGGGCGTGCACGGCGCAGCTCTCCCAGTTCTCCACGTAGCTGCGCGTCTCGAAGAGCACGGACGCGGACCCCGTGAGGTCCCAGGCGAGATCGGCCATGCCCATCCGGGCCGCCTGCTCGACCATGCCCACCAGGCAGAGCCGCTCCGCCTCGAACCAGGCCAGCGGGTCGGCGAGCAGCTCCTCCAGCAGGTCCGTGTCGATGGTGGCCGGCTCGGTGCCGCTGTGCACGATGCTGAACTCCCCGCCGCTCTCCCTGCGGTGGGCCTCGCGGGCGATGGTCAGGGCGGTGCGGAAGACCCGGTGGCAGGCGTCGTGCCAGGCCTCGTCCGACTCCTCGTCCCGGGCGCGCTCCCCCGCGTACAGGCGCAGCAGGTTCTGGAAGCGGTAGCGCAGCCGGCCGGTCGCGTCGACGCCCACGACCTCCAGGAACTGGGTGTCCACCAGGTCCTCCAGGAGCAGCTCCGCGTGGATCACGTCGACGTCGAGCAGGGCGGCGGCCACCCAGGAGGTGAAGTCCGGTACGTCGGCGAGGCCGAGGCGCCGGTAGAGGCGGGCCGCGTCGACGGAGAGGTAGCGGTAGCTGAGCTCGAACCCGGCCCGGACCCGGGACTCCCCCTGGCTCAGCTCGTCGAGCCTGCGCCGCTCGTCGCTGAGTCTGGCCACCAGGTGCCGTACCGACCAGTGCGGCTTGGACGCGAGGCGTGCGGCGGCGATCCGCAGCGCGAGCGGCAGCCGGTCGCAGAGCTCGACCAGGCGGGTCGCGTCCGTGCGGGCGGCGGCGATCCGCTCCTCTCCGGCGATCTTGGCGACGAGTTCGACGGCCGCGTCGGGCGGCAGTACGCCCAGGTGGACGCGGGCTTCCTTGGGCCAGGTCACCAGCTGCTCCAGCTGGTCGCGGCTGGTGACGACCACACAGCTGGCGCCGCTGCCCGGCAGCAGTGGGACGACCTGGGCGTGGGTGCGCACATTGTCCAGGACGATCAGTGCGCGGCGTTCGGTGAGCAGGCTGCGATAGAGCGCGATCCGCTCCTCCAGCGCCTCCGGGATCTGCTGCCCCGGCACACCGAGCGAGCGCAGGAAGCGGCCGAGAACGTCGGCGACGGGGGCGGGCTCGTGCTGCTCGTCGTAACCCCGCAGGTCCGCGAAGAGCCGCCCGTCGGGGAAGTCGTCGGCGGCCCGGTGCGCCCAGCGCAGCGCGAGGCCGGACTTGCCGACCCCGGCGACACCGGTGATCAGGCCGACGGTGGGTGTCTGGAGCGCCGCCCCGGACTCGATCACCAGCGCGTCCAGGGCCGTGAGTTCGCTCTCGCGGCCGGTGAACCCCGGTACGTCTGGGGGCAGTTCGGAGGGGACCACGACGACTTCGGGCGCCGCGGCCTCGGTCCCGACGGAGACCGGTCCGTCGGCCGGGGTCAGCGACGGGTCGTCGCGCAGGATCAGGTCGTGCAGTTCCTGGAGGTCCGGGCCCGGTTCGAGCCCCAGCTCCTCGATGAACTGCTCGCGCGCCTCCCGGTAGGACTCCATGGCCTCGGCGCGCCGGCCCGCCCGGTACTGGGCGAGCATCTGGTGGTACCGGGTCCGCTCGCGCAGCGGGTTCTCCTGCACGACCCCGCCGAGCTCGGGCAGCAGCTCGTAGTGGCGCCCCAACGCCAGCTGGACGGCGGTGGCGTCGTCATAGGCGTTGAGCCGGTACTCACCGAGACGGCCGGCCTCCTCCTCGACGAGCAGCCCGGACACCCCGGCGAGCGCGGGCCCGCGCCACAGGTCGAGGGCGCGCCGGTACCGGCCCGCCGCGTCCTCCAGGCGCTGCTCCCGTGCGTCGATCTCCGCCTGGGCGACGAGTGCGGTGAACTCCACCGAGTCGATGTAGTGGCTCTCGACATCGAGGAGGTAGCCCGGATGCGCGGTCACGATGGTGTCGTCGGCCGCGCCCTGCGCCTTGAACGTCTTGCGGAGCGCGGCGATAACGATGGCGATCTGGGTACGGGCGGTGGCGGGCGGATTCCCGTTCCACACTTCGTGCACCAGAGTGTCCACCGGCACGGTCCGGCCGGGATTGAGCAACAGCAGAGCGAGCGTGGTCCGTTGACGTGCCCCGCCGATGACCACCTTTCGCTCGCCCGACGTCACCATGAGTGGGCCAAGGATTTTGAATAAGAACCGTTCCCCCACCGGGCCTCCCGTTTCCCCCACCCCGAGGAATTCCGGGATCACATTACCCGTCCAGGAGTTCGAAACGGGTGATCGGCGACGAACTCCCGGTGGCCGGTCCCCGATGCCGGGGGCGGACACACCGTCCGGGACCGTTTACCTGTCATATGCGGTCACATCCGCACGGGTCCGATCGGCCGCGATCGGCTGCGATCGGCTCCGCCGGAGAGGCTACTGCGGGGGGTTTCCGTGTTTGCGGGAGGGCAGGTCGGCGTGCTTGTTGCGGAGCATCGCCAGGGATTTGACGAGCACCTCCCGGGTTTCGGCCGGATCGATGACGTTGTCCACGAGCCCGCGCTCGGCGGCGTAGTACGGGTGCATGAGTTCGGCCCGGTACTCCTCGACCATGCGGGCGCGCATCGCCTCCGGGTCCTCGGCGGCGGCGATCTGCCGACGGAAGATGACGTTGGCGGCCCCCTCGGCGCCCATCACCGCGATCTCGTTGGTGGGCCAGGCGTACGTCAGGTCCGCACCGATGGACTGACTGTCCATCACGATGTACGCACCGCCGTACGCCTTGCGCAGGATGAGGGAGATCCTGGGCACGGTCGCGTTGCAGTACGCGTACAGCAGCTTCGCACCGTGCCGGATGATCCCGCCGTGCTCCTGGTCGACGCCGGGCAGGAAGCCGGGTACGTCCAGCAGCGTGATGATGGGGATGTTGAAGGCGTCGCACATCTGGACGAAGCGGGCGGCCTTCTCGGAGGCGCCGATGTCCAGCACCCCGGCCAGTGACTGCGGCTGGTTGGCGACGATGCCGACGACCTGTCCGTCGAGCCGGGCCATGGCGCAGATGATGTTGCGGGCCCAGCGCTCGTGGATCTCCAGGTAGTCGCCGTCGTCGACGATCTCCTCGATGACCTCGTGCATGTCGTACGGCCGGTTGCCGTCGAGGGGGACGAGGTCGAGGAGCCCGTCGTTGCGCCGGTCGGCGGGGTCGCGGGTGGGCTGGACGGGCGGGTCCTGCCGGTTGTTGGAGGGCAGCATCCCGATCAGGTAGCGGACCTCGGCGATGCAGGTCTCCTCGTCGTCGTACGCGAAGTGCGCGACGCCCGAGGTCTCGGCGTGCACGTCCGCGCCACCCAGCCCGTTCTGGGTGATCTCCTCACCGGTCACCGCCTTGACCACGTCCGGCCCGGTGATGAACATCTGCGAGGTCTCACGGACCATGAACACGAAGTCGGTCAGCGCCGGGCTGTACGCCGCGCCGCCCGCGCACGGGCCGAGCATCACGCTGATCTGCGGAATCGCACCCGAGGCCCGGGTGTTGCGCTGGAAGATCCCGCCGTATCCGGCGAGCGCGGAGACGCCCTCCTGAATACGGGCGCCGGCGCCGTCGTTCAGGGAGACCAGCGGCGCACCGGCCGAGATGGCCATGTCCATGATCTTGTGGATCTTCGTGGCGTGGGCCTCGCCCAGCGCACCGCCGAAGATCCGGAAGTCATGGGCGAAGGCGAAGACGGTCCGGCCGTCCACGAGCCCCCAGCCGGTGATGACCCCGTCGGTGTACGGCTTCCTGTTCTCCAGCCCGAAGCCGGTGGCCCGGTGCCGCCGCAACTGCTCGACCTCGCAGAAGGTGCCCTCGTCGAAGAGGAGCGCCAGCCGTTCGCGCGCGGTCAGTTTGCCCTTGGCGTGCTGGGCCTCGGTCGCCTTCTCACTCGGCCCGCTGCGGGCCAGTTCCCGCAGGGCGTGCAGCTCCACGACACGCCCCCGGACATCGGCCGGGGCGGCGGCATCCGCCGAGAGAGAGGCGGAGGGGTCGATGGTCGTCGTCATGGCGGTCCCCTCACTGCCAGCTGAGCGGGGCGTTGTACCGGTCCGCGTGCCGCCACCACCGCGACCCGGCGACGGCCCGCCTCTGCGGCGACTGTTCCCGCTCGGCCCGCAACGCGAGCAACACCACGGTGAGCGCAGCCAGTTCCTCGTCGGTGGCCTGCCCCCGCTCGACGCTCAGCGCGATCCCGGAGCTGTCCGGACTGTCCATCTCACCCTCCTTCGCCTCCGGGGAGCTCACTACGGAGAACTCCCGCCTCCGGGGAGTTCACTGCGGAGAACCCCACGGCCCCTCATGGGACGACGGATTCCTTGCGGGGGGCTACGCGGCTCCTATGCGGAGGTATCAGTGGCGGGGATCCGTTCGCGCCGCACGTCGTCGGATTCCAGCGTCGGATGTCCTTCGGGGGTTGATCAAGCTGTCGGCACGGCGGAAGGTTCTACTGACCGCAGCATTCACTCCGGGAACGCTGCACCGCGGTGTCGTCCTGCCGTTGTCCGGCCGCACCTCGCCTTGGGCCCACGCGTTCGAGCCGGGTCCAGCCGGTCCAGCCTCGCTCCTTCAGCAACTCGATCAGTCGACGGGCCAGCGGCGCGGTGTCGAACGCCAGCGTGTCCATCAGCTCGGCGAACGGTCGCTCGATGTCGACATCGTCGACGTAGTCGTCGCCCCGTTCATCGGCCAGCTGCGTGAGGTGGGCGGCCAGCTTGTCGGCCAGCTCGACCAACCGTGCGTCCTCGTCGGTCCGGTCGAGAGCCTGGCCCAGAGTGAGGTAGAAGTCGATGAACTGCGGGTCGGCAATCTGCTTCCGCTTGCGTGCCATCCACTCCGGGACTCGCTCGGGTGAGTGCGCGGCCAGCGGGATCCAGCCGTCACGTTCGACCCGCACAAGTCGCTCGTCGACCCCGAACGCCCGCAGCCGGTCGAGAAACTCGACCACCTCCGGGGGCAGCGCCAGACTGTCCCCGGCGGCGAGGCGGGCGATCCGCTCGCGGTGCCGCTGTCGCTCCCGGATCTCCGCCCGTAACCGCTTGTCGATGTCTGCGACCGTCGCGGCGAACTCCTCCTGGTCGGCCTGTAGCAGCTCCCGCACACGCGCCAGCGGGACCCCGGCCTCGGCCAGGGTCCGGATCCTGATCAGCTCGACCACGGCGCCGGCTCCGTACCTCCGGTAGCCGGAGTGATCCCGCTCCGGCTCCGGCAGCAGCCCCTTGGCGTGATAATGCCTCACCGCACGCACCGTCACTCCTGCGTACGACGCCAGCTCGCCGATCGTCAGCATCGGACCAGTCTCCCAGGGGCTGTCCGGTTCAAGAGGCCAGCCTGTCGGCCGGGAGGTGTGAGTTCCGGATGATCCGGGCGATTTCCGGAGCGTGGGTGAAGACCAGCCGGTGGTCGGCGTCGAGCCAGGACGCGGAGACGTACGGCCGCTCGTGGACGAGCCGCTCGAAGCCGGCACGCCAGAGCCGGTTGTGCCGCGGTGCACGCCCTTCGGTTCTGCCGCCGGCGATCGAGGTCGACATGATCATGCTGATCGGACGGTCGATCTTCCGGTACCGGTCGAGGATTTCGGACCGAACCACATCGATTTCAAGATTCAGGTCGAGGATGTCCTGTGCGGTGAGCAACACCTGACGCGCGGTGCCCTCGGTCCGCTCGGCCGCATGCCACGACACTTGATCCTCCGCCATTGCGCGGAATTCCGCCAGGTCAGCCTCGGTGATGAACGGTTCGGGCAGCGGGTTCGCCCCGTCGATGAGGACAAGCTCGGAGATGCTGTCAGGGTGCTCGGAGGCATGATGCACGGCCAGATCCGCGCCCAGCGAGTAGCCCACGAGCACGGGCGCCGACGGCAGGCCGAGACGTCCCAGCTCCGCCAGCACGGCGACGAGATCGCTCAGAAACGCCTCGAAGGAGTACCGGTCGGCGGCCGAGGCCAGGCCATGGCCCCTGAAGTCGAAGGTCACCACATCATGGTCGCGCCGCAGCAGCTCGGTCAGCTCGTGCAGATCGGCCTGTGTCGAGTTCAGCCCGGGGCACAGGACCAGCGGTCGCCCCCGGCCGCCGCGGGATACCGGGATCGTGACGCCGTCGTGGTGGACCTCGAAGTGCCGCATCGTGCTGTCCTCTCGCTCGGCCCGCTCCCCGCCGTCGCCGTACGGCCTGCGCGGCCCGGCCACCTCGATCGCATTGGTTTTCGCAGTCATGCCAAACCATGCTGGGAGGTTGCCCCTGCGTCAGGGTCAACCCTCGCGGCGACCTGCCTCCACGACGCACCCAACTCACTTATCAGCAAGCCAAGTTGAACCTATTGCAGCGCAAGCGTGGAGCACTGCTGCCCCTGGGCGTCGCGGCGATGGCCGTCGTCGGCCTGAGCACGCCTTCCGCCCAGGCGACGGACTGGACGCACATCGGCCTGTACGGGAGCAAGTCCCGGCGTATCGACGCCGGTCAGCAGTACCAGCGCGAGGGCTGGTCGGAATGGAAGTGCACGAACAAGCCGGGCACGGCTGAGTACCGGCTCCGCACCCGCCGAGCCCACGCCCCAGCGGCGCCGGGGACCGGAAGCGGGGCGTCAGCCACCTCACCGGTCACCGGCGCCGGCACGGCACCTCCGGCAGACCACTCAGAAATTCTTTCCGTTTCGGCAATTTTGCCATCTCGGCAAGATTTGTTCTACGCTGCTCGCATGACATCAGCAGACGAGGTCCCCACGGCCGGGCAGCCCGGACTCCGCGAGCGCAAGAAGCGCGAGACCCGGGTCGCGTTGAGCCAGGCGGCGATCCGGCTCTGCGTCCTGCACGGCTGGGCGGACGTGACGGTCGACCGGATCGCGGACGAGGCCAACGTCTCCGTCCGCACCTTCCGCAACTACTTCTCCGGCAAGGCCGAGGCGATCGCCGCCAGCCACCTGGAGAGAATGCTCCAGGTCGCCGAGGACCTGCTCGCGCGCCCGGCCGGCGAACCGCTCTGGGACTCGCTGCTCCACGCCGTCCTCGGCCGGTTCGCACCGTCGGAGAGCCCCACGTCCCGGAACGCGCCGCAGAACGAGCGGTGGCGTGAGGGAGTGCGGCTGATGCTCGGCGAACCCGCGCTGGCCGGTGAGATCGTCAAGGCCAACGCCGCCGCCCAGCAGGAGCTGGCCAGGGCCGTCGCGCAGCGGACCCGCACCGACGCCGAACGGGACGTCTACCCGAAGCTGGTCGCGGCCGTGGTCGCGGCCGGCAGCGCGGTGGCCGTCGAGCACAACCTGCGCGCCGACGAACCCGCGCCGCTCGGCGCGGTCCTGGCCCAGGTCTTCGAGCAGCTCGCCGCCGGTCTGCCGGTCCCGAGCGAAGAGCGCTGACCACCAGACAGCCGGCGCGCCCCCTCTCTCTTCCACAGCAAGGAGCGGCGGCCGCCGCACGCCCGGCGCCGCCCCTGTCCTTCCCTTTCCGCACCAAGGAGGCACGACCGTGACAGCCGACGTGATCATCGTGGGAGGCGGCCCGAACGGGCTGATGCTGGCCTGCGAACTGAGCCTGGCAGGCATCAGCCCGATCGTGCTGGAGCAGCTCCCACAGCCCAGCACCGAACCCAAGGCCAACGGCCTGCTCGGCCAGGTGGTGCGGCTGGCCGACCACCGCGGCCTGCACGAGCCGCTCAGCGGCAGCCCGGAGCCCCCGCAGCCGAACTCCGCGTACTTCATGTTCGCCGCCATGGGCCTCGACCTCGGCCTGCTGGACGCCAGTCCGGTCTTCGGCCTGGCCGCCCCGCAGCACCGCATCGTCCAGGTCCTGGAGGAGCGCGCCCGCGCACTCGGCGTCGACCTGCGGCGCGGGCACCGGGTCAGTGCTGTCGCCCAGGACGAGGACGCCGTCACCCTCGACGTCACCGGCCCCGACGGCGACCGACAGCTCCGCGCCCGCTACGTGGTCGGCGCGGACGGCGCGCACAGTGTGATCCGCAAGCTCTCCGGGATCGGGTTCCCCGGCGTCAGCTACGACCGCCGCACCAACCGCACCGCCCACGCCACCGTCCCGGCCGACTGGGTCGACCCCGGCAACGGTGCGCTCACCGTGCCCGGCCACGGGCCGGTGCTGCCCTTCCTGCCCCACCGCACCGACGGGGGCGGCTTCTCGTACGCGCCGTTCCCCGGGCAGCCGCCGCTGATCAGCACCACCGAGTGGGACCAGCCCGCGACCGACGAGCCGATGACCCTGGCCGAGATGGAGTCGAGCGTCCGCCGCGTCCTCGGCGTCGACCTGCCGCTCGGCCCGCCGGACGGGCCGGGTCCGCATGTGCTGCGGCGGCTGACCGGCGGCAATACCCGGGTCGCCGACCGGTTCCGCGACCGCCGGGTCCTCCTCATCGGCGACGCCGCCCACGTCTACACCGCCGGCGGCGGCCCCGGGCTGAACCTCGGCCTCCAGGACGCCGCCAACCTCGGCTGGAAGCTCGCCGCGACGCTGCACGACACCGCCCCGCCCGGCCTGCTCGACAGCTACGACACCGAGCGCCGGCAGGCCGCCCGCCGCATGGTGCTCAACGCCGAGGCGCAGTCCGCGCTCACCGCGCCGGGGAGCGGCACCACGGCCCTGCGCGAGCTCTTCACCGAGCTGCTCACCGGCAAGGAGGTCGTCCAGCGCCTCGCCGACCTCACCGCGGGCACCGACGTGCGCTACGACATGGGCATCCCGGATCCCCACCCCGCGGTCGGCTACTTCGCACCGGAGCTGGAGCTGATCACCGGCACGGAGAAGGTCCGGCTCGCCGAACTCGCCCGGAGCGCCCGGCCGTTGCTGATCGACCTCACCGAGGACCGGTCGGTGGCAGCCGTACTGGCGAAGGATCAGGGCGCCATCGACCCGGTAGTCGCACAGGCCGTCGGCGGCCCGGCCGGCCTCTCCGCCCTGCTGGTGCGCCCCGACGGATACGTGGCCTGGGCCGGCGGCTCCCCCGCACCCGACGCGGCCGAACTGGCCGGACTGCGGACGGCGGTCGAGCGCTGGTTCACGGTCTGAGCAGCAGCCGGCCGGTGACGCGGAAGCTGTCGCTGTCACCGGCGGCTCGGCACCGCGAGGGTGGCCGGCGGCCGCTCAGCGGGTGCCGGCTGCCCGGGTGTGGGCCTCCAAGGCGTCGATGATCTCGGGCCAGAGCTCGCGGGGGCGGTCGTGCCCCATATCCGCGAGCAGCAGGAGCTTCGCGCCGGGCACCAGGTCGGCGGTGCGCCTCCCCCCGCTGGGGGCGGTCAGTGTGTCGTCCAGACCGTGGATCACCAGCGTCGGCACTCGAAGCCCGCGGAGCGCGTCGGTGCGTGGGCCGCTGAGGATCATTGCCGCGAGCTGCCGCCCGGCTCCGGCCGGGTAGTGGGCGCGGTCGTAGCTCCGGGCAGCCAGCTCACGGAGGGGTGCCGGTCTGCCGTACCGCTTGGAGGCCCACACCAGGTCCCTCTCCGCCGCCGCGATGTACCCCTCGCGGTCCGACGGCTTCGGGCTGGAGACCACGGCCTGGGCCTCGGGACTGGGTTGACCGTACTCGGGCTCGCCGGTCGAGGACATCATCGACGTCAGGGTCAGCACTCGGGCCGGCCGGCTGATGGCCATCGTCTGGGCGATCATGCCGCCCATGGAGGATCCGACCACGTGAGCCCGCTCGATTCCGAGCGCGGTGAGCAGACCGAGGCCGTCGTCGGCCATGTCCTGCAGTGTGTAGGGCGCCATCGCGCGGGCGGACGCGATGTCTCCCGAACTCACGGCGTCGATGAACCGGCCCATGTCGACGGGATGTTCGTCGAACTTGGTGGACAGCCCACAGTCGCGGTTGTCGTACCGGATCACGTAGCGTCCACGTTCCGCGAGCGCGCGGCAGAGGTCCTCGTGCCAGGCGATCAGCTGAGCGCTGAATCCCATCACGAGGAGGACGGCCGGGTCAGAGGGGTCACCGAAGGTCTCGTACTCGATGGACACTCCGGGCAGGGCTTCGACAAGTGGCATGCCCGAAGTGTCCCAGCGCCGACCGTCCACGCGCATCCGGGATCAGCGCCGACCGTCCGCCGGGGAGTACGGGACAGTCCCTAGCGGTCGGCCGCCCCGGGGACGAGGCCGTCGGCGACCAGGCCCTCCAGCACAGCCTGGCCCAGAGCCTGCACGGCGGACTGGGGGCGGACCATCACTGTGAACTCCTTGATCCGGCCCGCCCCGTCGAACTGGAGCAGGTCGATGCCGTGGATCTGTTTGCCGTTCACGGTGGCCCGGAAGAGCAGGACCGTCGACGGGGCTTCCTCGCCGTCGGCACTCGTCTCGGCCGTGCCCTCGAAGTGTCCGACGTAACGGAAGTCCTCGAAGGTGCGCAGCAGTACGCCGAAGAGCCCCAGCACCATGGGCCTGCCCTCGAAGGGGGTGAACTTCACCGGGCTGTAGAGACGGATGTCCTCGGTGAACAGCTCGCCCAGTGTGGCCAGTTCGCCCTTCTCCACCGCGGTACGGAAGCGTTCGGCAGTCTCTACGGTCTCCACCATGGCTCCTCCTGTTACTCAAGAATGTGATTAGTCATTTTCTTGAGTATGATGCGGTGGCGGACGAGGAAAGGGAAGGGGGTCTCTTCGATGGCCTTGCGACATGCCGTGCTGGCGGCACTGCTGGACGGTGAGTACAGCGGATACCAGCTGGCGAAGGCGTTCGACATCGGCGTCGCGAACTTCTGGCACGCCCTGCCGCAGCAGCTGTACGCGGAGTTGGCAAAGCTGGAGAAGGAAGGGCTGGTCGCGGGGCGGCAGGTGGTCCAGGAGACCCGGCCCAACAAACGTCTCTTCCAGGTCACCGACGCCGGTCGCGCCGAGCTGGAGAAGTTCGCCGCGGCCGTGTCGAAGCCCTCGTTCATCCGCGACGATCTGCTCGTCAAGGTCCAGGTCGCCGACCGTATCGGCACGGCGTCGGTGATCGAGCAGCTCGATGAGCGGGCGTCCGCGGCCGACGCCAAGATCGAGCTGCTCGGCAAGCTGCTGCGGCAACTGCGCGGCGACGCGGACGAGGAGGAGTTCCTCCGCCGGGGCGAGCGGATCGGTCCGTATCTGACCTGTCTGCGCGGCCTGGCCTTCGAGCAGGAGCACCGGGACTGGTGCCGGCGGATCGCGGCGGTTCTCCGGGCGAGGCGGTCGACGCATGCCGAAGGGTGAGTACCTGCGCTACGTCGCCCTGGGCGACAGCCAGACCGAAGGGCTCGGCGACGGGGACGACACCGTCGGGCTGCGGGGCTTCGCCGACCGGCTCGCCGAGCACCTCGCGGCCGTCGACCCGGGGCTCCGGTACGCCAACCTCGCCGTACGGGGCCGGGTCGCCGGCCAGGTCCGCGCCGAACAACTGGCGCCGGCCCTGGCCCTGCGGCCCGACCTGGCCACCGTCGTCTCCGGGGTCAACGATCTGCTCCGGCCCCGGTTCGACGCCGCGGAGGTGGCCGGGCACATGGAGGAGATGTTCGCCGCGCTCACCTCGGCCGGGGCTCGGGTGGTGACGCTGACCTTCCCCGACGTGGGGAAGATCGCGCCCCTCGCCCGGCCGGTCAGGTCACGCGTGTTCGACCTCAATACCCGCATCCGTGCCGCGGCCGCCCGTCACGGGGTCGCCGTCGCCGAAACCGGCCGGGCGGCCGTCGCCACCGATCCCCGGCTGTGGAGTGCCGACCGGCTCCACGCCAGTCCCCTGGGCCACGAGCGGATCGCCGCAGCCCTCGCCGAAGCGATCCACCTGCCCGGCAGCGACGACGCCTGGACTCTCCCCCTGCCTCCGCGGACGGTCCCCACGCGCCGTCAGGCCGCGGCGGCCGAACTGCGCTGGGCGGCCGCGTTCCTCGGCCCCTGGCTCGGACGCCGCCTTCGCGGCCGGTCCTCCGGCGCCGACCGCACCGCGAAGCGTCCCCGGCTGCTGCCCCTGAGCGCCGCACCCGGCCCCGCGGCAGGGAGCCGGCCGGAAGGTGCCTAGACCGACCGGCAATTGGGGGGCGGCGTCGCGGGGCTGGGTACGCGCCTTCTCCCGCCCCCCCGATTGCCCGTCGGTCTCAGGCGTCCGCGGTATCGGTATCGATGGCGGCCCGTTCGATCGCGGCCTCGACCGCGGCGACGACGGTCCGTGTGTCGGCGCCCGTGCCGATCTGACCGGCGAGCGCGGTGATCGCGGCGGTCTGGGCGGCCATCCGCTTGTCCATGGACCGGATGCGGGCCTGCATGTCCTTCAGGATGGACTGCGGCTGCCACGTGGGGTTCGTCTTGTGGTCCGCCGCGTCCGACGGGCCGCCGATCGCGTCGGTCTTCCACACGGCGTCGAAGATGTCGCGCTTGGTGATGCCTGCCATGGGGTCCTCCTCCTGGTCCGAGCCGGGGTTCCAGCTCGCGGGGTGCTTGAGCCGCTCGGAAACGTCGGCGCGGAGCTTGGGCATGGTGAAGCCGCGGGGGTCGATCTTGTCGTTCGACCACTCCAGGTGGCCGATCACCGACTTCGCCGACCATTTGTGCGCCCGGCACAGGGCGGCCTGGACGCGGACGATCGCGTCGTACTGGGCCTTGGGCCAGGGGTCCTTGCCGTCGCCGAGGTTCTCGCACTCCCACCCGTAGAACCGCGCGTTGCCGTCGATCCCGTTGCTGTTGCCGCGGGTCGGCGGAGTCGGCCGGGTGCCGTACGACTCCGCTATGACCTGGTCCAGCACCTTGGGGTCGCCGCCACCGGCATGATTCGCGCGCCCCCAGCCGACCATGTGCACCCGGCCGTCCTTCGCGATCATCCCGTGGCACAGCGGGCCGGGCAGGTCCGCATAGCCGTCGTAGACCATCCGGACCGTCGCCGCGGTGCCCTTGGTCACGGTGTGGTGCACGATGCTGCCGTGAACCGGGCCCCACGGGCCCTTCGAGTTGCGGTTGTGGGTACGCCAGTTGCCGACCTCGACCACGCGCACGCCTTCGGCGCGCAACGCCTTGAGCACAGCGGAGGCCGACAGAGGACTAGCCATTCGTTTCCCTTTCAGCCCGAGGGGTACGGGACGTCGCGGACCCTGTGTACGGTTCACCACCGTCCGCGTGAACGCGAACCGCGTTGCGGTGGCGACCATTCCATAAGAGCTCCATACCCTCGCAATGGCAGCCGAACTCAACCGCGCGACCCGCAGTGTGCACGGACCGTCAGCGGCGAACGATCCGATGCGGCCCGGCCGGGATTCCGCGCACGGTGCGCAGGAGTTCACTCGCCGCTGGACTTCGCCTCGGCCAGGGTGTGTGCGACGAGGGCGTTGGCATGGCCGTGGCCCAGGCCGTGCTCGGTCTTGAGCCAGGCGACGAGCTCCATGTGCTTGGTCAGGGGCGACGAGCGGACAAGGTTCTTCCACTCCGCGATCGGGCGGCCGTACTTCTTCTCGATCGAAGGGAAGTAGCTGGCGGGGCCGTTCACCGGTGCAGTCATGTCGTTGCCTCTCCTGTGTGCGTATGCGGTGGTCCCGGGAGCCGTGCGGTTACCTGCCCGGGCGGGCGAAGGTGCTGGTCACGCCTTCTGCCCGGCGGCGAAGAAGCCGTCCAGGACGGGAGCGAGGGACTTCGGGTCGATGTTGTGGTCCTGGCCGGGGAAGGTGTGCAGGGTGAAGTTGTCCGCCAGCGCGACGAGTTCCCTCGCCCCGTTCAGCATGGACTCCTCGCCGGCACCGCCGATGCCGACGAGGACGGGGACCGTCACGGACTGCCAACGGTCGGTGGGCAGAGGGCGGCCGGACATGGTGTCGCCCATGATCTGGCCGTCGTAGGGCAGGGTGCGGGCAGTGGCCTCCAGCCCGGCCCAGAACGGGGCTTGCCGCATCCCGGCGACCGCCTCGGCGGGCATCCCCACGGCCGCGGTCATGAAGTAGGCGACAGCATCGCCATATGCCTCCCGGGCCACGAGCGCCTTCAGGTGGTCGACGTAGTCGGCGGGCAGCGGAGGACGGGTGGAGTCGACGATGAACGGCGGTTCGTACAGGGCCAGACGGGAGGCGGCGCTGCCCCGGGCCACGGCCTCCAGCGCCAGAACAGCACCGGAGGACATGCCGAAGACCATCGCCTCGCCGCCCGCGCGCCCGATCAGTGCGTCCAGGTCCTCGACCTCGCGCTGTACGTCGTACGCCGCGCCGTCCCCGCTGTCGCCGCGGCCCCGGCGGTCGTACGTGAACACGGTGAACCGCTCGGCCAGCAGAGCGGCGAGTTCGGCGGAGTCACCCCTGGTCATGAAGGCGGCGCCGACGAGCACCACCGCGGCGCCCGAGCCCTGCTGCTCGTAGGCGATGGCCGTGCCGTCGGACGAGAACACCTTGTCCATGCGAGATCCCTTCTCCCATTTCCTACGCGGTGCGGGACCGTAATCCCGCACAACCAAACTGGACGGTACAGTACTCGCGTGAGTACTGGCCAGTCCAGTACTCTTCGGTGGGGGCGGACCGAGACAGGGAGTTGTTGACGATGGACAGTCGTTCAGCGCGCAAGCACCAGGCAATCCTGGAAGCCGCGACCACGGTGTTCCTGAGCAAGGGGTACTCGAGAACGAGCATGGACGACATCGCCAAACTGGCCGCGGTGTCCAAGCAGACGGTCTACAAGCACTTCGCGGACAAGGAGAAGCTTTTCTCCGAGATCGTCCTGGCCACCACCGACCGCGTCGACGGCATGATCGACCTGGTGGCCGCCATCCCCGCGGACGCCGACGGCCTGGAAGAGAACCTGACCCGGCTCGCCCACCAGTTCCTGGTCGCCCTCACCCAGCCTCAGGTCCTTCAGCTGCGACGTCTGATCATCGCCAACGCCGATACCTTCCCCGAGCTGGGTGCCGCCTGGTACGAGCAGGGCTTCGAAAGGGTCCTGGTCACCCTGGCGGACACCTTCCGGCGCCTCGCCGACGACGGCCTGCTCCGGACCGACGACGCGATGCTGGCCGCCCATCACTTCTCCGGCCTGCTGCTGTGGATCCCCGTGAACAAGGCCATGTTCCACGGCAGCGCCCAGCACGCCGAGGAGGACCTCGACCACTACGCCGCTGCCGGCGTCCGGGCCTTCCTGGCCGCCCACCGCTGATCCGGCGGAGCGCACCGCCGTACGCGAGGGCGACGTGGATCAATCGGTGTGTGGAACGGGCGCAGCGCTCCGCGAGCCGGCGTGGTCCAGGTAGTCGAGGCGCAGCCGTTCCCGGTCGCGACAGGCGGAGACCAGGGTGGTCAGCACGTCCGCCGAGACGGCCGGGGCTGGGCGGTCGGCCGGCACGGCCACGGTGTACGCCTGGGGTGTCCGCACCCGTCGTCGCAGCCGTGCGGGCAGCTCCGGCGTGACCGTCGCCCTGCACACCGATATCGCCGTCCGGCGCTTCGCCGGGCGCGACCACAACGTCACCCGCTGGACCGAGCTGGAGCGCGGCGGCAACTTCCTCGCCCTGGCGCAGCCGGAGGCGTTCGTCAGCGACGTCCGCGCCTTCTTCGGCTCGCTCGACGCCTGACACCCGCGCTCGGGGGCCCGGAAACGCCCGGGCGGCCCACGGCCTGAACCACCGGGTCGGGACCGCTCCGGCTCTTCCCGCTCTCCGTGCTCTTCCCGGTGGGGGCGGCCGCGATGACGGCGACGGCGTTCGCGCCGACGATCACCAGGATCGCCGCCCACGCGGCCGTATCGAGGGCCTGATCCAGCACGATCAGTCCGATCAGGGCGGCGAAGACCGGGTTCACGCTCATGAACACGCCGAAGAAGTGTGCCGGGACGCGCCGCAGCGCCAGCAGATCGGCGAGGAACGGCACCGCCGAGGAGAGCACCCCGGCGGCCAGCGCGCAGGCGAGGGCGCCAAGGGTGGGGGGACGGTGCCAGAGCGCCAGGACGCCGACGGGAACGTAGAGGGCGCCGGAGATGGCTGCGGCCGCCGCCGAGCCCTCCAGGCCGGGCAGCCGTCGGCCGACGGTCCGATTGAGTACGACGTAACAACCCCAGCACACCGCGGCCAGCAGGGCCAGGCCGATGCCCGGATAGTCGGTGGACGGGGAGGGGCGGGCGAGCACGACGACCGCGGCCGCGGCGGCCAGCGCGCACAGCGCGTCGGTCCGGCGCCGGGAGCCGGCCAGCGCCACGGTCAGCGGGCCGAGGAACTCCAACGTGACGGCCAGCCCGAGCCCGATGCGGTCGATGGCCGTGTAGAGCGACAGGTTCATCGTCGCGAAGACCAGCGCCAGCCCCAGCACGGGCCGCCACTGCGCCCCGGTGAACGACCGCAGCCGCGGCCGGCCGGCCGCGCACAGCACTCCCGCGGCGACCCACTGGCGCACCGCCACCACCCCCGCCGGCCCCAGTACCGGGAACGCCAGTGCCGCCACCGACGCCCCGGCCTGGTTGGACAGCCCGCTGCCCAGCATCAGCGCCGTCCCGCCGAGACGGGTCCCCTCCCGGCCGTGCACATTGCCGGCGGCAGCGGCGGGATCGGGCCCGGCAGCGTCATGTGAGGTCTCCAGCACCATGTCCCCACGGTGCGGCCCCCATCCGCATACGCAAAATGCATCCGAGCCACGTTCGATACGCTGAGCGTATGGATACGAGTCGAGGGAGCTCCGCCGGGCTGGAGCTGAGGCATCTGCGTTGCCTGGTCGCCATCGTCGACACCGGAAGTTTCACCGACGCGGCACTTGAGCTGGGCATCTCCCAGGCCGCCGTCTCCCGCAACCTGCTCGCCCTGGAGAAGGTCCTCGGGGTGCGGCTGCTGCACCGCACCAGCCGCACCGTCGCGCCCACCCCCGCCGGCGTACAGGCCCTCGCCCGCGCCCGGCTCCTGCTCTCCGGCGCCGACGAACTCGTCACCGAGGCGTCCGCCGGCCATACCCGCCTGCACATCGGCCACGCCTGGTCCGCCTTCGGCCGCCACACCACCGAGTTCCAACGCCGCTGGCACCACAGCCGCCCCGATACCGAACTCCGGCTCATCCGGCACAACGCCCCCACCGGGGGCCTCGCCGAAGGGCTGTGCGACCTCGCCGTCATCCGCGCCCCGCTCGACCTCAGGCCCTGGGCACATGCTCTGGTCGGCCACGAGGACCGCTACGTGGCCCTGGCCTCCGACGACCCCTGGGCCCGTCGGCGCAGCATCCGCCTGAACGAGATCCCCGACCGCACCCTCGCCATCGACCGGCGCACCGGCACCACCACCCTGGGGCTGTGGCCGGAAGACGAGCAGCCCGCCGTCGAGTACACCCACGACATCGACGACTGGCTCGCCGCCATCGCCACCGGCCGCTGCGTCGGCGTCACCCCTCGGGCGACCGCCGCCCAGTACCGCCGCGACGGCATCATCTATCGCCCCCTTCGCGACGCCGGCCCCGTACCCGTACAGCTGATCTGGCGCCGTCAGGACCCCCACCCGGCCACCCATGCCGCCGTCGCCCTCGCCATCGACCTCTACCGCGAGGACCACCGCACCGGGCACGCGGCCGAGGGGTGACCCCGCCGAAGTGATGCGCCGGGGCGGGCGCCGTCAGTTGTGGGCGCCGTCAGTTGTGGGCGGTGGCACCGCAGCACGAGTCCGCGGCAGTGCCGTCCCGGCCCGCGTCGTTACGGGTGGTGGGCTTGGTGGCGCGGACCATGGCGGAGTGCATGCCGTCGGCGACCGGGTGGGTGGGGGTGATTTCGATGTCGGTGAACCCGGCGGCTTCGAGGCCCTGGCGGTATTCGGTGAAGGAGAGTGCTCCGGCGATGCAGCCGACGTAGTCGCCGCGTTCGGCCCGCTGTTCGGGGGCGAGAGTGTCGTCGGCCACGACGTCGGAGATGCCGATGCGGCCGCCGGGGGCCAGGACGCGGATCATCTCGGCGAAGACGGCGGGCTTGTCGGTGGACAGGTTGATCACGCAGTTGGAGATGATGACGTCGATGGTGCCGGCGGGCAGCGGGACGGCTTCGATGGCGCCCTTGAGGAACTCGACGTTGGTGGCGCCGGCCTTCTTCTGATTGGCCAGGGCGAGGGCGAGCATTTCCTCGGTCATGTCCAGTCCGTACGCCTTGCCGGTCGGGCCGACACGGCGGGCGGAGAGCAGGACGTCGATGCCGCCGCCGGAGCCGAGGTCGAGGACGCGTTCGCCTTCGTGGAGGTCGGCGACGGCGGTGGGGTTGCCGCAGCCGAGCGAGGCCGCGACGGCCTCGGCGGGCAGGGCGTCGCGCTCGTCGGCCGCGTAGAGGGTGGAGCCGAAGTTGCTGTCGACCTCGATCGCGGAGGGGCCGCAACAGGCGGTGCCGCCTTCGGTGACCTGGACGGCGGCGGCCGCATAGCGGCGGCGGACGGTCTCGCGCAGGTCGGTGCTCTGCTCGCTCATGAGGTGACTCCTGTGGGAGGGGCCGGACTCCCGCCCGACCATGCTGCATTGACGTTCCTCGATGCAAGCTTGTGCCTTGGATCGAGAAACGTCAATATAGAAGAATGTCGAAACAAGAACTGGCGGTGCTCGGCCAGGACGGCGACAGGTGCTGCCCGACGCTGTTGACCGCGCCGATGGACGAGGACCGGGCCGCCGAGTTGGCGAAGGTGTTCAAAGCGCTGGGCGACCCCGTGCGGTTGCGGCTGCTGTCGATGATCGCCTCGCGGAACGGCGGTGAGATCTGCGTGTGCGATCTGACCCCGGCGTTCGATCTGTCGCAGCCGACGATCTCGCACCACCTCAAGCTGCTGAAGCAGGCCGGGCTGATCGCCTCCGAGCGCAGGGGTACCTGGGTGTACTACCGGCTGCTGCCCGCGATGACGGACAAGCTCGCCCAGGTGCTGGCGCGTCCGGAGTCCCCGTCCCATGACGAGCCGGCCGGGGCCGCGTCGTGAGCGGGCCGGCCACGCTCCCGACGGGTCCGGTGGCCGGGCGGCTGTCGCTGGTGGACCGGTTCCTGGCGGTGTGGATCCTCGTCGCGATGGCTGCCGGCCTGGGCCTGGGCCGCCTCGTTCCCGGTCTCGGCGACGCCCTCGCGAAGGTCACGGTCACCGGGGTCTCGCTGCCGATCGCGCTCGGCCTGCTCGTAATGATGTATCCGGTCCTGGCCAAGGTCCGCTACGACCGCCTGGGCACCGTCACCCGCGACAAGCGCCTGCTGGTCCCGTCCCTGGTCATCAACTGGGTGCTCGGCCCGGCCGTGATGTTCGCCCTCGCCTGGATCTTCCTGCCCGACCTGCCGGAGTACCGGACCGGACTGATCATCGTCGGGCTCGCCCGCTGCATCGCCATGGTCATCATCTGGAACGACCTGGCCTGCGGCGACCGCGAGGCCGCCGCCGTCCTCGTCGCGCTGAACTCCGTGTTCCAGGTGATCGCCTTCGCCGCTCTGGGCTGGTTCTACCTATCCGCCCTGCCCGGCCTGCTCGGCCTTGAGCAGACCGGCCTGGACGTGTCGGTGTGGGAGATCGCCCGCAGCGTGCTGATCTTCCTAGGCATCCCGCTCGCCGCCGGATTCGCGACGCGCAAGCTGGGCGAGAGGGCTCGCGGCCGGGCCTGGTACGAGTCCCGGCTGATCCCGAGGATCGGCCCGTACGCCCTGTACGGGCTGCTGTTCACGATCGTCGTGCTGTTCGCCCTCCAGGGCGAAGCCATCACCTCCCGGCCGCTGGACGTGGTGCGGATCGCACTGCCCCTGCTGGTGTACTTCGCCGTCATGTGGGCGGGCTCCATGGCCCTCGGCAAGGCCGTGGGCCTCGGCTACCCGAAGGCGACGACGCTGGCGTTCACCGCCGCGGGCAACAACTTCGAACTCGCCATCGCGGTGGCCATCGCCACTTTCGGCGCTTCGTCCGGGCAGGCCCTGGCGGGAGTTGTGGGCCCCCTGATCGAAGTCCCGGTTCTGATCGGCCTGGTTCACGTGGCCCTGGCCGCCCGCCGCTTCTTCCCCGGGCCCGCCCGGTCCGCCCCGTCCGCCGTCGAGGAAGGTGGTCCCGCCCATGCCTGAACCCGTGCCGTCGGTGCTGTTCGTATGCGTCCACAACGCGGGCCGCTCGCAGATGGCCGCCGCGCTCCTCTCCCGGCTCGGCCGGGGCCGGGTCGAGGTCCGCTCCGCCGGCTCGGCCCCCGCCGACGCGGTGAACCCGGCCGTTGTGGAGGCGATGGCCGAGGTCGGCATCGACCTGTCCGCCCAGCTCCCGAAGGTGCTGACCGCCGAGGCGGTACAGGCGTCCGATGTGGTGATCACGATGGGCTGCGGAGACGCCTGCCCGGTCTTCCCCGGCAAGCGCTACCTGGACTGGAAGCTGAACGACCCGGCCGGTCAGGGGGCTGACGCGGTCCGCCCGATCCGGGACGAGATCGAATCCCGGATCCGCGACCTGCTGGCCGAACTCCTCCCCGCGAGTTGACCGGAGCCCATGTGAGAGGCATCGGCGGCCGTCACGCCGGGGCTGCCGACCCCGGCGCGACGGCCGCTCAGGAGATCGCAACGAAGATCCGCCGGGTTGCGAGCGATTCAACTACCGGATTGCTAATGTCTGTAATGCGAATTTTCGGTAGATATTCTCGGGAGCTGATCGACGTGGGACGCGGCACCACGCTCGCCGGACGCGGGCCGACGGACCCTGTGTCCCCCGCCGGGCTCCCCCGGGCCGTTCCCGGGACTGCTCCTCGGGCCGCCCCCGCGCGTCCCACACCCTGATGCGCGCAGGCATCACGCCGGACGCCGAGCCGACGCCTCGTGTCGGATCGCGTTCACATCCCGTCGCATCGCATCCCGTCGCATCGCATCGCCGGCCGGCTCCGCGTGAACCCTCCACTCCACTCGCGCCCCTAGGAGTCCCATGAGCACGACGGACGAGGCACCGGCCGCCGGACAGGCCGCCAAGCTGACCGTTGCGACACTCACCGCGATGGTGGTCGGCTCCATGGTCGGAGCCGGTGTGTTCTCCCTGCCGCGCCGGTTCTCCGAGGAGACCGGCGTCGCCGGAGCCCTCATCGCCTGGGCGGTCGCGGGGACCGGCATGCTGATGCTCGCCTTCGTCTTCCAGTCGCTCGCGGTCCGCAGGCCGGACCTCGACGCCGGGGTCTACGCCTACGCCAAGGCCGGGTTCGGCGAGTACCTCGGGTTCTTCTCGGCCGTCGGTTACTGGGCCAGTGCCTGCGTCGGCAACGTCACCTACTGGGTGCTCATCATGTCGACGATCGGCTCCGTCGCACCCGCTCTCGGGGAGGGCGACACCGCCCTGGCGATCGTCCTGTCGACGGCCGGTCTGTGGGCGTTCTTCTTCCTCATCCGACGCGGGGTCAAGGAGGCCACGGCGATCAACCGGATCGTCACCGTCGCGAAGATCGTCCCGATCCTCGTCTTCATCGTCCTGGCACTCTTCTGCCTCAAGCCCCATGTCTTCGCCGAGAACTTCGGGGGCGCCGACTACGCCGGATCCCTCTTCCACCAGGTCCGCGGCACCATGCTGGCGACCGTCTTCGTCTTCCTCGGCGTGGAGGGCGCCAGCGTCTACTCCCGCCACGCCAAGCGCCGCGAGGATGTCGGGCGCGCCACCCTGCTCGGCTTCATCAGCGTCTTCTGCGTCTTCGCCTCCGTCACCGTCGTCTCCTACGGCATCCTGCCGATGAGCGAGATCGCCGAGCTCCGGCAGCCGTCGATGGCGGGCGTCCTTGAAGCCGCCGTCGGCACCTGGGGCCGGGTGTTCGTCAGCGTCGGGCTCATCGTCTCCGTACTCGGCGCCTACCTCGCCTGGACCCTGATGGCGGCCGAAGTTCTGTTCGTCGCCGCCAAGGACGACGACATGCCGCGCTTCCTGCGACGGTCCAACCGGGCGGACGTGCCGGTCCCCGCCCTGCTGATGACCACGCTCCTGTCCCAGATCGTCCTGGTGGTCACGGCCTTCTCCGAGGACGCCTTCAACTTCGCGCTCAACCTGACCAGCGCGCTGAGCCTCATCCCGTTCCTCCTCGCCGCCGGCTACGCGGTCAAGGTCGCGGTCGGCCGGGGCGGCGCGGACCGGTCGCCCCGCCCCGGCCGTGAACTGACGGTCAGCATCATCGCCACCGTCTACACCGCGTTCCTGCTCTACGCGGCCGGCCCGAAGTACCTCCTGGTGTCGCTCATCATCTACGCCCCCGCCTCCGTGCTGTTCGTGATGGCCCGCCGCGAGCAGAGCCGCAGGCTCTTCTCGCCGGGAGAGGCCGTCATCCTCGCCGTCTCGGTCGCCGGGGCCGTCGTCGGCGTCATCGCCCTGGCGACGGGCTGGATCAGCATCTGACCCCGGCACACCACGCACACCGCGCCCGGACCCCCACCCGGAAGAGCTGTCACGAAAGGGCTGTCATGACCCACCCCAGCGGCCACCCCGCCACCGAGTACGGTGTCCACTCCGAGGTCGGCCGGCTGCGCAAGGTCCTGGTCTGCCGACCCGGGCTCGCCCATCGCCGGCTGACCCCCACCAACGCCGACGACCTGCTCTTCGACGACGTGATGTGGGTGGAGAACGCCCAGCGCGACCACGCCGACTTCGTGAACAAGCTGCGCGGGCGCGGCGTGGAGGTGGTCGAACTGCACGACCTCCTGGCCGAGACGATGGCGCTGCCCGACGCCCGGTCGTGGCTCCTGGACCGCAAGGTGATCCCCAACGAGGTCGGCCCGGGCCTCGTCGATGACACCCGTGCCTTCCTGGAATCCCGCACCTCCCAGGAACTCGCGGAGTACCTGATCGGCGGCCTGGGCACCGAAGATCTGCCCGAGGAGCACCGCTCCGGGTACCTGGCCCTGGCCCGTTCCTCCGCCGACGCCCGCGAGTACCTCATGCCGCCGCTGCCCAACACCCTCTACACCCGGGACACCACGTGCTGGCTGTACGGCGGACTCACCCTCAACCCGCTGTACTGGCCCGCCCGGCACGACGAGACGCTGCTGATGAAGGCCCTCTACGCCTTCCACCCGGACTTCAAGGGGTCGGCGGTGTGGTGGGGCGACCCCGAACAGGACTGGGGCCAGGCCACCTTCGAGGGCGGCGACATCATGCCGATCGGCAACGGCGTCGTCCTGATGGGCATGAGCGAGCGGACGTCCCGGCAGGCCATCACCCAGGTCGCCGCAGCCCTGTTCGCCGCGGGCGCGGCCCAGCACGTCGTCGTCGCCGGGATGCCCAGGCTGCGGTCCGCCATGCACCTCGACACCGTCTTCACCTTCGCCGACCGCGACATCGTCACCCTCTACCCGGCCATCGTCGACGCCATCCACACCTTCTCCCTCCGTCCGGCCGACAAGGCACCCGGAGTGGAGGTCGCCGACGAGGGGAAGGGCACCTTCATCGAGGTGGTCGCCAGGGCACTGGGACTGCCCGCCCTCCGGGTCGTCGAGACCGGGGGCGATGCCTACGCCTCGGAGCGCCAGCAGTGGGACAGTGGCAACAACGCCGTCGCCGTCGAGCCCGGCGTGGTCTTCACCTACGACCGCAACACCCAGACCAACACCCAACTGCGCAAGGCGGGCGTGGAGGTCATCACCATCGTCGGCGCCGAACTGGGCCGCGGCCGTGGCGGCGGCCACTGCATGACCTGCCCGATCATCCGCGAACCCGTGTCGTACTGACCCGCCGCGACGGCTCCCGGTCCAGCCCCACCCGGCGCCGCGCGACCGGCGTAAGCAGTGTCGTTTCGGCACTGAAGTCGCTGGGCCGTCCGGGTGGGTTCGTGGCCGCGTGCCTGGCGCGGGCACCTGTGGCCTGCGTAAATCCGGGGTTGTGATCAAGAACCTCGTGCGACGCGGCCTTCCCGCGCTCGCCCTCGCAGTCCTGCCCGTCCTGGCCGCCGCTCCGGCTGCCGACGCCGTGGGAAGCAGCCATGCCGTCCGGAGCACGCAGGCCCAGTCGGCGCTGCGGAGCGACTCCCACTTCTACCCGCCTGCCACCCTCGGCCGGAACCAGGCCTGGACCTCCGGCAACGGCCGTACCATCCTGCGTGTCCAGAGCGACGGCAACGTCGTCGTCTACAAGGACGGCCATCCCGTCTGGCAGGCCCCGAACGTCTACCCCAACGCCGACCGCCTCGTCATGCAGGAGGACGGCAACCTCGTCGTCTACAACCGGGCCGGCGACCCGCTCTGGGCCGCCGGAACCTGGCACAAGGGTCGCTACCTCTCCGTCCAGGACGACGGCAATGTCGTCGTCTACGACAGCGCGAACCGGCCCGTCTGGGCCACCAACACCGGCGACTGAGCGACATTCCGCGTACAGCAGGGGCCCGGACTTCCGTCCGGGCCCCTGCCCATGTCTTCCGCCGTCTTCCGCGACTCGGCCCACACAGGAGAGGGATGATGCCGTCCGCCGGTCCACGCATCGGGAAAGGGGCTGGTCACCTGTTCCCACCAGTGGCAGGATCGCCTGCCACAAGGCCCTGAGCACGGAGGATGCGGATGCGTTTTCGGATCCTCGGAACACTCGAAGTGTTCGACGGCACCCATTGGCGGGGGATCTCGGCCGCCAAGCCGCGCACGCTGCTCGCCACCCTGCTGGTGCAGCGCGATGTCCCCGTGCCGGCGGGCCGGCTGGGGACGGAGTTGTGGGGTGCGCACGAGCCCAAGGCCGCTGCCAATCTGATTCAGCAGTACGTGATGCGGCTGCGCCGTGAACTCGGGGACCGGCAGGGCCGGTTGCTCGTCACCCGGCCGCCCGGGTACCAGATGGTGCTGGCCGACGAGGACGATGTCGACTCCGTCGCCTTCACCCGGCTCGGCGACTCGGGCCGCGCGGCGCTGGCGGCCGGCGACGCGGAACGGGCGGCGGGCCTGCTCGCGGAGGCGCTCGCGCTGTGGCGCGGACCCGCGCTCGCCGATGTACCGACCGCGCCGCTGGTGGAGGCGGAGGCCGCGCGGCTGGCCGAGCAGCGGCTCGACGTCCTTCAGGTCCGCGTCGAAGCGGACCTGGCCTGCGGCCGGCATGCCGCCCTGGTGCCGGAGCTTCGGCAGTCGGTGCGTGAGCATCCGTTGCGGGAGGGGCTGTGGGGTCAGCTGATGCTGGCGCTGTACCGGTCGGGTCGGCAGGCGGAGGCGCTCGATGCCTACCGGGAGCTGCACCGGCTGCTGGCCGATGAGTTGAGCATCGAGCCGTCCGCCCAGCTGTGCGATCTGCAACTGCGCATGCTGCGCGGCGACACTCGTCTCGACCTCCCCGAGGCCGGGACCGGGACCGGAGCCGGGGCCCGGAGCGGATCCGGGGCAGGGACCGGGGCAGGGGCAGGGACCCGGACCGGAGCCGGAGCCACGACGGATGCCGAGGCTGATGCCCATGCCCATGCCGAGGCCGAGGCCGATGCCGGGCCCGGGAGCGGGGCCGATACGGGGAGCCGGCGGCAGCCCCGGACCGAGTCGTCGCGGCCGGCCGAGGGGGCCGCCGCCCGTGCCGGGCAGCCATCGGCCGCCCCGCGCCAACTGCCCGCCGCCGTCGCCGGGTTCGCCGGCCGCCGGGCCGAGCTGCGGCTGCTGGACAAGCTGCCTGCCGACGCGTCCGCCGGGCCGGGACCGGCCGTCTGCGTGATCGCCGGCACCGCGGGCGCGGGGAAGACGACCCTGGCACTGCACTGGGCACACCGCGCGGCGCCGCACTTCCCGGACGGCCAGCTGTACGTGAACCTGCACGGCTTCGCCCCCGCCACCGGGCCGATGTCGCCCGGCGAGGCGATCCGCGGCTTCCTGGAAGCGCTGTCGGTGCCGCCGGAACGGATCCCGGACGCGCCGGAGGCGCGGGCGGCGCTGCTGCGCACCGAGACTGCCGGGCGCCGCCTGCTGTTCGTGCTGGACAACGCCGCCGACGCAGCCCAGGTCCGCCCGCTGCTCCCGGGCAGCGCCGGCTGTGCCGTGGTCGTCACCAGCCGCGGCCAGCTGGCCGGTCTCGCCGTCACCGACGGCGCCGTGCTGCTCTCCCTCGACGTGCTGCCCCGGGAGGAGGCGCGCGAGCTGCTGGCCGCCCGGCTCGGTACGGACCGGGTGGCCGCGGAGCCGGAGCCGGTGACCGAGCTGATCGACCTGTGCGCCCGGCTGCCTCTGGCACTCGCCGTGACCGCCGCCCGCGCCGCCGGCCGGCCCGGTTTCGCGCTGAGTGCGGTCGTGGCGGAACTGCGGGACGTCAGGGGGAGGTTGGAGGCGCTGGACGCCGGTGAGGGGGTGAGCAGCGTACGGGCGGTGTTCTCGTGGTCGTACCGTCGGCTGGACACCGCCACGGCCCGGGTGTTCCGGCTGCTGGGGCTGCACCCCGGCCGGGATGTCGCCGCGCCCGCGGTGGCGGCGCTGGCCGGCCTGTCCATGCGGGAGGCCGCCGCGGCGCTGACCGCGCTGGCCCGCGTACACCTGATCGCCGAGCACCGTCCGGGCCGGTACTCCTTCCACGATCTGCTGCGCGCCTACGCCACCGATCTGACGGCCACCGAGGACACGGAGGCCGAACGCACCGCGGCGCTGCACCGCCTGCTCGACCACTTCCTGCACTCCGCGCGCGCCGCCCGGCGGCACCTCGCCCCGGCCCGCAGCGAGGTGCCGCTGCCGCCACCGGTGACCGGCTCGGTGCCGCGCTGCCCGGAGGGGTACGAGGAGGCGATGGCGTGGTTCGAGGCGGAGCACGCCGTGCTGCTCGCGGTCGCGGACGCGGCGGGCCCGGCCGGATTCGACGGCCATGCCTGGCAACTCCCGCTCGCCATGGCGGACTTCCTCCACCTCAGCGGCCGCTGGCACGATTGGGTGACCACCCAGCGGACCGCCATCGTGGCGGCCCGGCAGCAGGGCGACCGCGCCGGGACGGCCCTGTGCCACTGCGAGTCGGGCCGGGCCGCGATCCGGATGAGGCGGTACGAGGAGGCCCACCGGGAACTGTTGCGGGCGCTGGAGCTCCAGCGCGGGCTGGGCGACCTGACGGCGCAGGCCGACACATTGCGGACGCTCGCCTGGTCGTACGAGCAACAGGGCGACTACCGCGCCGCCTTGCAGCGCGTCGAGCAGGTGCTCGAACTGCAACGGGCGGTCGGCAATCTGGCCGGGCAGGCCGGCGCGCTGAACAACATCGGCTGGTGCCACACCCATCTGGGCGACCACCAGAAGGCGCTCGCCCGCTGCCGCGAGGCGCTGCGACTGCACCTGGCCGGGGGCAGCCCGCTGGGGGCGGCGTACACCTGGGAGACCCTCGGCTTCATCCACCACGCCATGGGGCAGTACGCCGAGGCCGTCGACAGCTACCGCCAGTGCCGGGACGGATTCCGCCGGTTCGGCAACCGCTACGGCGAGGCGGACGCGCTGCACCACCTCGGCGGGAGCCTCCGCATGACCGGTGACCAGGAGGCCGCCCGCGACGCCTGGCACGCCGCGCTCGCCATCCTCGACGAACTGGACCACCCGGACGCGGACGTGGTGCGCAAGCTGTTGCTGACGACGGCGGGCTGAGCCGGGACGGCGCAAGAGCGGAACAGGCCCTTCCCACAGGCGGATCCGGGGCGGCGTACGGGCAAAGCCGCGTTAAAGCCAGAGTTCAGCGTTGTCCCGCAACGTTGCGGCCACACCGGACGTCCGGTGTCTGCTGAGGCCGAAAGCGAGTGGTTGATGCGTGTCGCGCTCAAGGAGTGTTCCTGGCGGGCGGTGGGAGAGGATCTGGTCATCGTCTTCGACCCCCGGGAGTCGATCACTCTGGAGGACCCCGAGGGGAAGATCGGAGCGCTCCTGACCGCGTTGGGGATGGGGCCGCAAAGCATCCCCGAGCTGTGCGCCGCACTCGGCGCCCGGGATGTGTACGTGACCGAGGAGGAACTCGGCAAGGGCGTCGAGGGGCTGGCCGGCCTGGGGCTGATCGAGCGCGCCGGGGGCAGGTCCACCGGTGATCCGGTGGTGGACGAGCGGCATTTCTCCAACCTCGCGTTCTTCGGCACCTTCGCCGGCCTCGACCGGCACCGCACCGATTTCCTGCGACGGGTGCGCGATGCGCATGTCCTGGTGCTCGGTGTGGGCGGCGGCGGTTCCTCGCTGGTGCAGTGTCTGGCGGGTCTCGGCGTCGGCAGGCTGACGCTGCTGGACCACGACCGGGTCGAATCCCGCAACTTCGCCCGGCAGTTCCTCTACCGGCACGAGGACATCGGCGGTTCGAAGGTCGAGCGCGCCAGAGCCTGGGTGCAGGCGTACGACCCGGACATCGAGGTGCGTACCGTCGACCGCTGGGTGGCCGGTCCCGAGGATCTCGCCGATGTCACCGACGGCATCGATCTGATGGCCGGCGGCCTGGACGGGCATCCCGACGCCGGTCTGTGGGTGAACGAGGCCGCCGTCCGGGCCGGTGTGCCGATGGTGGCCGGCGGTGCCACCCGCACGCTGCTCTCGTACATCTCCGTGAACCCCGGCGTGAGCCCCTGTCTCGCGTGCGAGTTCTCGCAGCGGCCGGTGGAGGGCACCGCGGCGGCGGCCGCTGAGGACATCGTGTACGGCATGCGGACCACCAACCCGCTCATCGGCCCGTTGGCCATGCAGGTCGGTTCGCTGATCGCGCTGGAGAGCCTGCGTTATCTGACCGGGTTCCAGGAGCCGCTGGCCTCCGGGGCCCGGATCCGGCTCGACCTGCGCGACGGTCTCGCGGCCGGCCGGGTGCCGTTCCCCGATGTCCCCGACTGCCCGGTGTGCGCGCTGGCTCCAGTGCGAAAGGCCGCGGCATGACCGGGGTGTCCGAGGCGTCGGAGGCGCTCGGGACCACCCGGGCCACCGTGCGGCTGCGGCCGTTGAGCATGGTGCCCGAGGGCGAGGACGAAGTCCTGGTGGGCGACCCCGTGACCGGGCAGTTCATCACCATGCCGAGAGTCGGCGGCGTGGTCATCGAGGCCCTGCGGCGCGGTGCCACGACCGCCGAAGCCGCCGCCGAGGCCGAGGAGTTCGCCGGTCAGCCCGTCGATGTGCCGTCCTTCGTCGACACCCTGCGCGAGCTCGGCTTCCTCGACGAGGGACAGCGGAGCGAACCGGTCCGCTCGGCTCCCGTCCAGGGCAGGAGATGGCTGAGCGGCCTCCGTCAGGAGACTGTGCGGCCCTTCTTCGGGCGGGTGGCCTGGAGCTGCTACGCCGCGTGCGCGGTGTTCGCGCTCGCCGTGTTCGCATTCCGGCCCGGCCTCTTCCCGGACCCGTCCACCGATGCGTTCGTCGTGGACGACATCGGCCTCGGCAGCCTGATCCTCATCCCGCTCGCCACGGTCGCCACCGCGATTCATGAGCTGGGGCACTGGTGCGCGGCCCGTTCGCTCGGGCTGCGGGCCAGGTTCGGCATGGACCGGCGCATGGTGTTCCTGCTGGTCTTCGAGACCGACCTGACCCAGCTGTGGACCCTGCCCAGGCGCAGGCGCTACGGGCCGCTGCTCGCCGGTCTCGCCCTCGACGCGGTGCTGCTCGCCGTGCCGTTGGCGGTGCGGCTGCTGATCGACACCGGAGTGTGGGCGGCCCCGGACCTGCTCGACGCGGTCCTCGCCACGTGGATCTACGTGAAACTCACCGCGATGCTCTGGCAGTGCATGGTCTTCCTGCGCACGGACCTCTACGCGGTGCTGGTCAACGCGCTGGGCTGCCGCAATCTGTGGCGGGTCTCGACCCTGATGCTGCGGCGCGCCGTCCGTCGGCTGGACGCGGCCGGGGCCGCGGAGCTGGCCGACGCGCATCCGGCGGATGTGCGGGCCGGGCGCTGGTTCCGCTGGGTGCGGTTCCTCGGGGCCGTGGTGACACCGGCCTGGGCGGTCCTTTTCCTGGTGCCCTTCGCCGGGGAGGTGCTGGGCTGGGCCGCCGACCGTCTCGGCGACGGCCCGGCGACCGGCCGGTTCTGGTGGGCGCTGCTGTGCACCGGGGTGTATCTGACCCCCTTCATTCTGCCCGCGGCTCTCTCGGCCCGTGAGTACGCACGGCGACTCACGGCGAGAGCCTGACCGCGGGCCATGGTCCGCCCCGCCCGGTGCACCGCCGGCGCGGGGGACGAAATCCGGCTACGAGGGAGGTGAATCGCATGGAGATCAAGGTCCGCAAGGTCGAGGACGTGAAGGCCACGGGGCTCCAGGTCTGAAAAGTCCGTGAGGGAGGGGAAGGGCTCGAAGGCCGTTCCCCTCTCCCACGGTCATGAGTGGTCACCTCACCGAACAGACCGTCCGGCCGGACGGCGGTTCGACGCCCGGCCGGCCTCGGTGCTGAGGCCGGCCCCTTCGCGCCGGCTCGCCGCCGCGGTCATGCCCGGTGGTGTCCGGCCGGAACGGCCGACGAGGCGGCCTCCCACGCGAACCCGTCCGGGTCGGTGAACGGGCCGTCGGCACCGCCGATCACGAGCCCGTGCGATCCGGTGCCCTCGGGAGCAACGCCGAGGTCCTTGGCCAGTGCGCGGCGCCGGTACAGCGCCAGCTTGACGGGACTCTCCCCGGCCGCGAACTCGACGTACACACGGCTGAAGCTCTTTGCCACGGCGAGGCCCTGGCCGACGTAGAACCGCTTGCTCGCGATCACGTCCGCGACGCCCAGCAGGAGCACGATCTCGTCGATCTGCCGGGTGGCGGGGCCGGTGTCCTTCTTCGCCGAGGTCGCGACCTTCCAGATCGTTCCGTCCGGAGCCTGTACGACGCCGCCATAGCCCCAGAGCGACTTCGCGGCGGGCTTCAGCGAGGTGGCGCCCGCGTCGAGTGCGGCGCCGATGAGGCTGTCGACGGTGGCGGGCCGGGACACCGTGAGCGCGAGCGTGAACCCGCGGAAGCCGGTGGTGGGGGCCTCCGAGGGGCGCAGGCGGATCTGGGTGTCCAGACCGAAGGCGGTGGCGTGGAAGCGCTCGGCGGCCGCGGGGTCGGCCACCTCAAGGGTCACGGTTTCGATGGATGCCATGTCCATCACGCTAGTTATGGCCCGGCGACCGGTGCTTCTCGATTCCTGACCGGTTCGGTCCGTACGCCGGCCGGCGCCCCTTGCCTCGTTGCCGCCGAACGGCTCAGCGCAGTTCCTGGATCCGGACCATGTTGCCCGCGGGGTCGCGGAAGGCGCAGTCGCGCATGCCGTACGGCTGCTCGGTCGGTTCCTGGACGACCTCGGCACCGGCGGCCCGCACCTGCTCGAAGGTGGCGTCGAGGTCCCGGGTGGCCAGCAGGATCCAGCCGTAGGTGCCCTTGGCCATCATCTCGGCGATGGTTCGGCGCTCGTCCTCGGTGACTCCGGGGTCGGCGGCGGGCGGAGCCAGCAGGATGGACGTGCTGGGCTGGTCGACGGGACCGACCGTGATCCAGCGCATCCTGTCCTGTCCGACGTCGCCGCGTACCTCGAAGCCGAGGATGTCGCGGTAGAAGACCAGGGACTCCTCCGGGTCGTCGTGCGGGAGGGAACTCGTGTGAATGGAGATGTCCATAACGATCATGCTAGGCGCGGCTCCGCGATCCGCACCTCGTGATTCCCCGCGTGATTCCCACCCGATGGCCACCGGGGTACGGGCCGGTCGAGGGCCCGTACCCCGCCGGATCGGGTGGCCGGCCCTCGGCCGGTCCCCGAGCCGGAGCCTCAGCCCTTGGCCAGGGTGCGGTCGAGGAGGGAGAGCAGCCGGTCCCAGTGGCGTTGCAGCGCGGCGGCGTCGAAGGCTTCGGTGTCGGCCATGGTGAAGCCGTGGACGGTGCCGGGGTAGATCTCGCAGGTGTGGCTGACGCCCGCGGCTTCCAGCACCTGGTCGAGCTCTCCGACGGCCTCGGGCGACATGTCGCTCTCGGCGATGCCGAAGTGCACCTCGGCGGTGACCTCGGGGGCGATGCGGTGCGGGCTGTCGGGCGCGTCGGTGACCAGCGCGGAGGGGTGGAATCCGGCTACGGCGGCCACCCGGCCGGGGTGGGCCGCCGCGGTGCGGAGCGCCAGGGCGGCACCCATGCAGTAGCCGATCGCGGCAATGGGTCCTGCGCCGACCTCGGGCTGGGCAGTGAGGTACTTGAGACAGGCGTCGGCATCGCGCAGGGCGCGTTCGGCGGTGTGCGCCTCAAGCAGGGGCACCAGCCGGGCGAACAGCGCGGGCCGGGCCTCTGCTCCGATGCGCTCCGGAAGTTCGATCACCGGTGCCGGGCCGTTCCGGTAGAAGACATTGGGGACGAGCACGTAGTACCCGTGCCCGGCCAGTTCGCGGGCCATCTCCTCCAGCACCGGACGCACTCCGAAGATGTCCATGTACAGCAGCACTCCGGGGTGCCGCCCGTCGCCGTCGGGAAAGGCTGCGAACGCGTCGGCCTGGCCGTCTTCAGTGGGGATCTGCAGCGTCTTGGTGGGCATGGGTACGAACCGTAGCAGCGGTGATCGATCCGGCCACCGTGAAAAAGACGAACCCGGCGTGTACGTACGGCAGTCGGCCACCGGGCGGTGAAGGGGGCGCGTCCGGTAGTCATCCGGCGTGCATAAGCGCAGGCCAGGGCGGTGCATCAGGCACGCATGAGGGCATGCATGGCCGCCCATCGGCGCATCGCCGCCGGGAGTTCCGTACCGGCTCCCCCAGGGCCCATGGTTGGTCCACGGCGCCCCGGACTCCCCGGGGCTCGCCGCCTCCCCAGTCCTCGAAGGAGCGATCACTCATGTCCGCGACCTCTCCCCTGCGTGTCCGTGCCGCCGCCATCGGCCTGAGCGCCATGGCCCTGATGACCGTTGCCGCCGTCACCGCCCCGAGCGGTCAGGCCGCCACCCCGGCCGGCGGCCGGCCTGCCGCCGCCGGCGCCGTTGTCACCACCCTGAAGTTCGTACGGAACTCCGCCGACCCGCAGAACTCACGTCTGCTGGTGGTGCGCGGCAACAAGACGCAGGCCGCCTTCCGCGCCGGCTCCGGACTTGGCCGGAACCACACCAAGGGGCGTGACGAGTGCGCCTCGGCGAAGGGGTGGCTGCCCGCGGGCACCTACACCGTCGGCGCCCGCCAGACCCGCTACAACGGCAACCTCATCAAGGGGTACGCCATCCCGCTGAGCAACAAGACGTGCAAGAACGGCCGGACCACGCGTACCGAACTCTTCATCCACAGCGAGATGACCCGCACCGGAGGGCAGGGCAGCACCGAGAGCCGGCGCTGGGACGGCGTGGGCGACTACAAGTCCGCGGGCTGTATCAAGCTCGCCCCGGAGGACATCAAGAAGCTCTTCCGCAACCTCGGCCGGGGCGCGGCGCCCAAGCGTCTCGTCGTCGTCTGACAGCGGAGCGGGGCGCTCCGCCCGCGGTCAGCGCCCCGGCAACTTCTCCTGCAGCCAGTCGAAGACGACATCGCAGTGCTGCTGCGGGGCCATCGGAGAGCAGTGCAGCTGCGCTCCGGTGGCCGCGGTGAGTTTCACGTAGGCCTTGGGTGCCGTCAGCCTGTCGAACATCCGGCGCGGCTGTCCGGGGTAGAACTGCTCGTACTCGTAGTCGAGGACCAGGGTAGGAGCCGTGATGCGGTCCGCCACGCTCGTGAGCGTCAGTGACTCGATGCGTCTGGCGGGGGTGTAGAAGTCGGTGAAGACCTTGCCCTCGCGGGCGGCGAGCATCGCCGGGGCGGAGAAGGGTTCGAAGCGCTTCTTCAGCGTCGCCGCATCGGCGGCGGACAGTGTGGGGACGACCTCCTTGTTCCAGGTGTTGTTGGTCTCCGCCTGGTCCGTGGTGAGGATCTTCCGGATCTCCGGTGGGAAGCCCAGCCAGGGTTCCAGGCATCCGGGCATCGCCACCAGGGCGGCGATCCGCTTCTCGAAGGCCGCGGCCCGGGGGGCCAGGTTGCCCGCCATGCTCAGCCCGGTCAGGGCGATCCGGCCGGTGTCCACGTCGGAACGGGCGACCAGCCAGTCGACGAGCGGGGTGACCACGGTTTCCCAGCGCGGGGTGAAGACCACCCGGTCCACGAAGAGCAACTGTCCCTGGCCCGGCCCGTCGTACACGAGGGCGTTCCAGTCGCGCTCCAGCGCGGCCGCGACGCCGTAGACCCACATGTCGACGTTCTGCCCGTCGCTGCCGTTCGTGAGGATCACGGTGGGGCGCTGCTTGCCGGAGTCGTCGGGGCGGAAGAACCAGACCGGCAGCGGGGTCCGCCCGTACGGAACGTCCGTCGTGACCGGCGCCGGTTCGCACAGCCGGCAGAATGTGTCCCAGGCGCCGCGTCCCGCCCTGTACAGCTGTTCCTCGTCGGCGGGGGCATCGGAGCCGAGTACGAAGAACAGCGCCTGGGCGTAGTACTGCGCGGCCCGCAGTGCGCGGGAGCGCCTGGTCTGCCGGTCGGACCGGCTGCCTTCGGGCGCGCCCATCAGCCGGTCGCCGAGCTTCTTGAAGGTCTCGACGTACGTCTGCGCGGAGGGGCCGGCCTTGTTGATCGTGTTCACGGCGGTGAGCACCTCGCCCACCTCGCTGCCGCCGAACCCCGCGCCGCCGAGGGCCCACAGGCCGTTGAAGTTGAACGTCGGGTCCCGGAAGAGCGTCATCGCCCCGGGTGTGGTGTTCGGTGACGAACGGGTGGCCGGCTCCGTGGCCCCGGGCGAGGGCCCCTGCTCGGAGGGGGCGCTGTCCGCGGGCGTGCAACCGGCGGCCAGCGCGGCCCCGCCCAGACCGACGAGCCCGGTGAGCGCGGTGCGGCGGCTCGGCCGGGAGGCCTCCTGCGATACGTGCGTCATACCGGCGACCGTAGGAGCCGGGGCGCCCGCACCGCCCCGCACGACACAGGTCGTTCCCCCGAACAGCCCGGACGCCCGTCCGCCGGTTGGAAGTGGCGGTTCCGCGGGTGGTCGTCGATCCGTGCTCCGCGTCATCCTCGTGGTCGGCGCGTGCGCCCGGCCCGGCGTGCTCCCCGCCCCGAAGATGGGTCCGAGTACACATCCGAATCCGGTCTCAGCTCCGGCTCCGCGTACTGGGACGTACATGGTGGCCGCGGATGACTCCGGCGACCCACGGCGAGGAACGATGATCGTATCGATGGTGTCGATGCCGGAAGGGGTCATCACTCACACCCATGTGTCGGAGGCACGGAGGCGTCTGACGGCATCCCGTTTCCTGCTCGTGGACGTCGAACTGCCCGAGGAGCAGTCGCCCGACGAACAGCCGGTCGCCCACCTGCTCGGACTGGAGGCCGAGGACGTGGCGTGGCTCGGCAGGGAAGGCGAATCCGCGCGGGCCGAATTCCTCGGGGACAGCGCCGCGTTCGTCGTGCCCGCGGTCCAGGCGGACCGGATCACTCATGTCCATGCCTTCGTGACCGAGCGATATCTGGTCACGGTGCACCGAGGGCCGGCCGGACCGGTCGGGAGCCTCGTCACCAGGTTGCCGCACGAACGGCCGCCCGACAGTGTGGCCATGCTGTTCCTGCTGCTGGAAGAGGCCCTGGACACCTTCCGCCGGTCCGCCGTGCGGGCCCTGCTGGAGGTGGAGGACCTGGAGGACGAGATGTTCCAGCACCGGGTTCCCCAGCATGTCTACCGCCTGGCACGGCTGCGCCGACGCGGGGCGCTCCTGCACCACGCGCTGCTGCCCTACCTTCAGGTGACGGACGAGACCTTCACCCGCCGGATGATGAACCCCGGTTTCCCCGAGAAGCGCCAGAAGCTCGCCCGCGACTACCAGCACACCACGAGGCTGGTGCTCACGGACATCGAGTCGCTGCAGAACTCCGCCCGCCGCGCCTTCGCCAGCTACTCCTCACTGGTGTCCGGCGAACAGAACAGCGTGATCAACCGGCTGGCGATCGTGTCGACAATCTTCCTGCCGCTGACCTTCCTGACCGGGTTCTTCGGCATGAACTTCACCTACCTGACCGACGAGCTGGAGAGCAGGGACGTCTTCTGGCTGCTCGCCGTGGGACTGCAGGCGGTGTTCCTGCTCATCGCCCTCTACGCGCTGCACCGCACTCGCATCTGGCGGAGGCTGCGCGACGACAACGGTCACGACGACCAGTAGCGGGATTCGCACATTCACATGTTCATTCAAACTGAACCATGGTAGAAATGAGTCATGGGTGTCGCCAATCGTCTGGACCTGACCCTGCGATTGGTGCAGGGCTCCGACCGGGTTTCCGTGTCGGAGCTCTCCCATCGACTGGGTGTCTCGGAAATGACCGTGCGCAGGGACCTCGACGCGCTGGAGCGTCAGGGCCTGGTGCGAAGGGTGCACGGTGGCGCTGTCGCCACCCGCCCGCGTGAGGAGGACGCGGGGTTCTCCGCGCGGGAACGCTGGCAGACGGCCACCAAGGACCGTCTGGGTGCTGCCGTGGCCGGGCTGGTGGAGCCGGGCTCGCGGGTACTGCTCGACGCGGGGACCACGACCATGCACGTCGCCGAACACCTGGCCGCCCGGGGCCCGCTGACGGTCGCCGTGCTCAGCCTGCAGGCGGCGCTGAGCCTGGCCGACCGGCCCGGGATCGACCTGTTGGTCGTGGGTGGCCGCTCCCGTCCCGGCGAGCGCTCCCTCGTCGGCCCGCTGGCGCTGCGCACGCTGGAGGCCCTGGCCTTCGACTGCTTCGTGATGTCCATCGGCGGTGTGCATGCCGAGCACGGCTGGTCGGAGTTCTCGTTGGACGACGCGGCCGTCAAGCAGGCCGGACTGGCCCGGGCCACCCGCACGATCGCGGTGGCGGACGCGACCAAGCTGGGGGTACGCGCGTTCAGCCGGGTCGCCCCGCTCGACGCGGTGGACCGCTTCGTCACCGACAGGGCGGCCGAGGACGCCGCCACGCACCCCAGCGGCCCGGCGACCCTGGACGCCCTGCGGGACGCGGGCGTCGACAGCCTCCTCGTCTGAATCCGAGCCCCGAGTCCCGGGTCACGAGTCCCAGGTCCCGAGTCCCGGGTCCGAATCCGGTTATCTGATCCGGCGCCCGTCCCCAAGGAGTGAACACCCATGACCGACGTTCCGCGCACCCGTCCGCACACCCCTCCGCACCCCCTTCCGCGCCCCTTGATGATTCTCGTCGCGGGCCCCTACCGCTCGGGCACCGACGACGACCCCCGCAAACTGGAGGCCAACGTACGGGCGATGAACGAGGCCGCTCTCGTCCTCTTCCGCGCCGGGCACCTGCCCGTCACCGGCGAGGCCCTCGCCCTGCCGCTCCTGGAGACGGCCGGCAGCACCGGCCCCGGCGACGCGGTCTTCGAGGAGATCTTCCACCCCGTCGCCGAGCGGCTGCTCTCGCGCTGCGACGCGGTCCTGCGCATCGGCGGCCCCTCCGAGGGGGCGGACCGGATGGTCGCGCGGGCCCGCGCGCAGGGCAAGGACGTCTACCCCGGCCTCGACGCCGTCCCGGCCGCCCGATGACCGCCGGGATCGACACCCCCGACCGGCGCGGGCGCACCGGCCTGGACCAGCACGGCCGCGACCTCACCGGCAACCCGGGCGTGCGGATCCGCGAGGTGGAACTGCTCTCCAGCGACTGGTACGTCCTGCGGAAGACCACCTTCGACTTCCGGCACGGCGACGGGCACTGGAGCCGTGAGCAGCGCGAGACGTACGACCGGGGCGACGGGGCGACCATCCTGCTCCACAACACCGACCGGCGCACCGTGCTGCTGACCCGTCAGTTCCGCCTCCCCGCCTATGTCAACGGACATCCCGACGGGATGCTGCTCGAAACCGCCGCCGGGCTCCTCGACGGCGACGGCCCGGAGGAGGCGATCCGCCGGGAGGCCGCCGAGGAGACCGGACACACCGTCGGTGCCGTCGAGCACGTCTTCGACGTCTACATGAGTCCCGGTTCGGTCACCGAGCGCCTGCACTTCTTCGCCGCCCCCTACGACACGGCCGACGTCCCCGCCGGCGGCGGCCCGGGCGGAATCGCCGAAGAGGGGGAGGACATCACCACCATGGAACTGCCCTTCACCGAGGCGCTCGACCGGATCCGCAACGGCACGATCGCCGACGCGAAGACCATCATGCTGCTCCAATGGGCCGCACTCGACGGGCCGTTCGCGCGGTGAGAGTGCGGGGGTCCGGGCGGCTCATCGCCGTGCGGGCCGGGGCGGTGTGACGGAGGCGAGGAAGTCGTCGACCATGGCGATCTGTACCTCCTCGGGGAACCGGCCGGGGTCGAAGAGTGCCTGGACGACGAGTCCATGGGTGAACGCGACTGCGGTGGCGGCGAGTTGCTCCGGGTCGGCGGCTCCGGGGACTTCGCCCAGGCCGCGCGCGGCCTCGAAGTGCGGGCGGAGCGTCGAGCGCAACCGGGTGTAGCGGTCGGCCTGGTCCGTTGCGAGTCCGTCGTCGGCGAGGGCCAGGTCCCAGGAGCTGACCCAGATCCGGTTGCGGGCGGTGTCGCCCTCGGTCAGCGGCAGGATGTCCAGCAGCATGGCCCGCACGGTGGCCAGTCCGTCGGCCGGACGGTCGCGGCGCGGGCGTTCCGCGGTGCGCTTCTCCAGCAGGTCCAGGGCGTGCGCGATCAGGGCCCGCTTGGTCGGGAAGTAGTGCATGAGCATCCCGGTCGAGACGCCCATCGCGGCCGCGACGGCGCGCAGGGTCAGCCCGCCGAACCCCTTGTCGGCGAGGACCTGCCACACCGCCCGGGACACGTCGTCACGGCGGGCTTCATGGTCTCCGGGTGCGGGCGGCATGCTGCTACCTTACATACCGAACGCTTGTTACGTATCCAGGGACGAGGTTTCCGTGTTCACACTGCCGCTCGGCGACACCGCTCAGCTACGCCCTCTGGAGCCCTGGCACGCGCAGGAGTTCCTCGCCCACATCGACCGCGCGCGGCCCCATGTGGACCCGTGGATACCCTGGGCGACCTTCAGCACCGACCGCGCCTCCGCCACCGCGGTCCTCCAGCGCTACGCCGACAAGCAGGCCGGGGACGCCGCCCGGATCTATGGGATCTGGCTGGACGGCACGCTCGTCGGCGGTGTCATGTTCACGCGCTTCGACAGCACCTCCGGGGTGTGTGAGGTCGGCTGCTGGCTGGAGGCCGCCGGTGAGGGCCGGGGGCTGGTGACCCGGGCGTGCCGGGCGCTGCTCGACTGGGCTTTCACGGAGCGCGGGATGAGCCGGGCCGAGTGGTGGGTCTGGTCGGGTAACACCCGGAGCGTCGAGGTCGCGCGCCGGCTGGGGATGACCCGTGACGGTGTGCTGCGCAAGCACACCGAGTACCAGGGCGAGCGGCGCGACATCGAGGTCTGGTCGGTCCTGGCCGAGGAGTGGCCGCCCGCGGCGGAGGCATCCGCGGGAGAAGTACCCGTTTCCGGGGTCAAGGCCGAACTCGACCGGCTGACGCACAACCTCTTCGGTGCTTTCACCAACACCGGCGGCAGCCGGCCCGACCCCGGTGCCGTCCGTGAGGTGTTCATTCCGCAGGGGACGATCATCGCGAACACCGGAGGCACCGACGCCGAGCCGGTGGTGTACGACCTGGACTCCTTCATCGCTCCCCGGGAGAAGATGCTCACCGACGGGACGCTGACCGAGTTCTCCGAATGGGAGGTCGCCGAGCGGACCGAGGTCTTCGGGTCGATCGCGCACCGGTTCAGCGAATACCGGAAGTCCGGCGTCCGCGACGGCGAGCGGTTCGAGGGCTCCGGCCGCAAGACGATCCAGTTCGTACGGACGCCTACCGGCTGGCGGATGAGTTCGATGGCCTGGGAAGACGCGTAGACGCTTCCTCGTCCGGGGCGGACCGGACACGGGAGGCCACGAAGGTCAGTACGGCCATCCCGACGAAGAAGACCGCGGCGACACCGCCGATGACGTGCAGAGCGGTGGTGAACGCCTCGCGCGCGGTGTGCAGCAGTTCCGCGCCCCGGTCGGCGGGAAGGTGCCGGCTCGCCTCGACCGCGCCGGCCAGCGAGTCGGACGTGCCGTCCGTCCGGCTGCGGTAGACCACCGCGGCCAGCACCCCGAGCAGCGCAAAGCCGAGCGAGCCGCCGAAGTAGTTGCCGGTCTCCGACATCGACGCCGCCGAGCCCGCGCGTTCCGGTGGCACGGACCCGATGACCAGCCCGGTGCCCAGCGCGAACAGCGGCCCGGTGCCCAGCGCCAGTACGGTGATGCCGGTCATCACCAGCGGCAGGGCGTGCCCGCCGTCGGCGAGGACCAGCAGCAGGCTGCCCAGCGCCGACACCGCGAGCCCGCCGGCGATCGCGGTCGGCTGCTTCATCCGGCGGGCGAGCGCCGGCGCGGTCATGGTGCCGACCGCCACGCCCAGGCCCATGGGCGCGAACAGCACCGCCGACGCGACCGGCGAGTAGCCCAGCACGTTCTGCAGGTACTGGGTCACCAGCAGCCCCGTACCGGCCATGGCCATGCCGGCGAAGACCAGCGCGACGAGCACGGCCGTGAACGGGCGGCTGCGCAGCAGCCGGAGGTCCAGCAGCGGCGTCTCCAGCCGCAGTTGCCTGCGTACGAACAGGACGCCGATGGCCGCGCCGACGACGACCGCCACCACCGGCACGAGGGGCACGCTCCCGGCGCCCACGCTCTCGACGGCCAGCCGCTTGATTCCGTAGACCAGCAGGAGCACCGCCGCGAGCGACTGCCCGACGCCGGCCGGGTCCAGCCGCCCGGCCCGGTCGCTGCGGAACTCCGGCAGCAGGACCGGCCCGGCGAGCAGCAGCACCGCCATGGCCGGCACGGCGATCAGGAACACCGAGCCCCACCAGAAGTGCTGGAGCAGGAATCCGGCGAGTACGGGGCCGAGCGCGCCGCCGGTGAACTGGCAGGTCGCCCAGACCGCGATGGCCCTCCCGCGCTGCCGTTCGTCGCGGAACATGTTGGTGATCAGGGCGAGGGTGGAAGGCACCAGGGTCGCCCCGGCGACACCCAGCAGCGCTCGGACGACGATCAGCATCAGCGGGTCGACCGAGAAGGCGGCCACGACCGACAGCACCGCGAAGGCCGCGCAGCCGGTCATCAGCAGCCGTCGGCGGCCGATCCGGTCGCCGAGCGTGCCGGTCGTGATGACCAGGCCGGCCACCATGAGTCCGTAGCTGTCACTGATCCACAGCTGCTGGACATCGGTGGCTCCCAGGTCGGCGCTCAGTTGTGGGAGCGCGAGGAGCAGTGCCGTCATATCCATGGCGACGAGAAAGGTCGGCAGCATGAGGACGACCAGCCCCAGCCATGCCCGGTTGACTCGCATATCGGAAACTCCCTGTTCTCTCGATGTTTCGCCGGCTGGTCGGAGCGGCCGGGAGTTTCTTGACATCGGTACGGGCGGTGCGGCGGCGAAAATCATCCGTGGAAGTTCCGGCGGGGATGTCAAGACGGCCGCGTCGGCTCCGACCCACTGGGCGAAGGGCCCGACCGGGGCTCGCGAACCACGAGGAGTGCCAGAGATGAAGTTCCTGATCAGCATGCATATCAACCCGGCCGTGCTGGACGCGCTGACCGACGAGGAGAAGGCGGCGATCGGCGGCGGCCACGGCGAGTTCATCGAGGCGCTGAAGAAGTCGGGCGAGCTGATCAACACGCAGGCGCTGGTAGACCCGTCCCAGGCCGTCGTGGTGTCCGTGCGCAACGGCCAGCCGGTGGTGACCGACGGGCCGTTCCTGGAGTCCAAGGAGTACCTGGGCGGCTTCTACCTGGTCGACTGCGAGAACAGGGAGCGGGCGATCGAGCTGGCGGCCCGGATCCCGGACGCCGCGATCGACGGTCTGGGCATCGAGGTGCGGCAGGTGATGTTCGCCGACGGACAATTGGAGGCATGACAGCACCAGCCATCGAGGACCTGCTACGTGAACTCACGCCGCAGGTCCTGGGCACCCTGGTACGCCGGCACGGTCAGTTCGAAGGGTGCGAGGACGCCGTGCAGGAGGCCGTACTCGCCGCCGCGGTCCAGTGGCCGGCCGAGGGGGTGCCGGACAACCCGCGCGGCTGGCTGGTCACCGTCGCGTCCCGGCGGCTCATCGACCAGATGCGCAGCGACCACGCCCGCCGCGAGCGGGAGTCGGCGACGGCCGCCGAGGTGGTGCCCGAGGACGTGCCGGACACCGACGACACGCTCGTCCTGCTGTTCCTGTGCTGCCATCCGACGCTGACCGCGGCCTCCCAGACCGCCCTGACGCTGCGGGCGGTCGGCGGTCTGACCACTGCCGAGATCGCCCGCGCGTTCCTGGTGCCGGAGGCGACGATGGCGGCCAGGATCAGCCGGGCCAAGCAGCGCATCAAGGCCGCCGGCAGCTCGTTCGACCTCCCGGAGGGCGCGGAGCGCGAGGAGCGGCTGCTGGTCGTCCTGCACGTGCTCTACCTGATATTCAACGAGGGCTACACCGCCTCCTCGGGCAGTGAGCTGCACCGCGCGGACCTCGCGCACGAGGCGATCCGGCTGACCAGGTCGGTGCACGCGCAACTGCCCGAGGACGGCGAGGTGACCGGGCTGCTCGCGCTGATGCTGCTCACCCACGCCCGCCGCCGGGCACGCACGACGGCGGCGGGCGACCTGGTGCCGCTGGACGAGCAGGACCGTACGAAGTGGGACCGCGAGCTGCTCGACGAGGGGCTGGGGCTGGTCAAGGCGTCGCTGGCCGGTCCGGCGCTGGGCCCGTACCAGTTGCAGGCCGCGATCGCCGCCACGCACGCCGACGCGGCCACGGCGAAGGAGACCAACTGGCCACAGGTGCACGCCCTCTACCTGGTACTGGAACGGATCGCGCCCAACCCGATGGTCACCCTCAACCGGGCGATCGCACTCGCCGAGACTCAGGGCCCGCCGGCCGGGCTGGCCCTGCTGTCCACCCTGGACGGCGACCAGCGGATGGCCGGGCACCACCGGCTGCTGTCCGTACGCGCGCATCTGCTGGAGAAGACCGGCGACACGGCCGGTGCGTACGAGCTCTACCGCCGCGCCGCGAAGGCCACCGCCAGCATCGCCGAGCAGCGCTACCTGGAGTCCCGGGCCGGCCGGGTGAAGCCATGAGGGCCGTTCCGCAGGCCCGGAACTCCGCCCGGACGTCCGAATCACGCAGACGCCCGGATCACATGGACGCCCAAATCACGTAGACGTCCGGATCACGTAGACGTCCGAATCACACAGACGTCCGGATCACACGGCGGGGAGGGCGTAGATCCGCTTTCCGTGCATCACGGCCAGCCGGTCGCCCGCCGCCGCCACGTACCACTGCTGGATGTCGCCGCTCTTGTCGTTGTACGTCCAGCGCAGCTTGCCGGTCGCCGCGTCGAAGGCGTGCACGCCTCCGTCCTTGTCGAACTCGGTCGCGCCGTACAGGGTGCCGTTCACCTTGGCGAACTGCCACGCCTGCGTCGCCTTGTCCCGCAGGTCCTCGTTGTGCCAGATCTTCTTGCCCGTGGCGGGGTCCAGCGCCCACATGGCGCGTGCGCTGTCGGCCGCGTAGAGCACCCCGTCCAGGACGTGCGGGTCGTTGAACGCGCTGAACTCCTCCGTCCGGAGCGACCAGCGTTCCTTGCCCCCGGCGAGGTCGAAGGCGCGCAGCCGCCGGCCGTCCGCCACGATCACCAGATCCTTGTGCACGGCGAAGCGGCGGTTGTTGGACCGGCTGATCTTCTTCGTCCACAGCTGCCGGCCGGTCGCCGTGTCGCGGACGGTCACGTTCTCCCGGTAGTCCGTGTAGACCAGGCGCCCGTCGACGGCCGCGGCCGTGATGCCGAACTCCTCGGTCCCCGCGTCGCGCTGCTCGCGCCAGGCGATCTTGCCGGAGGTGGTGTCGATCGCGGCGATCACGTTGTTCGGCGTGGTGAAGTCCTTCTCCAGGATGCCGGCGAGTACATACACATGGCGGTCGTCGGCGGCGATCGGGCGCGGCTGCTCGTACTGCTTGCCCAGTCGGCTGCGCCAGGTCTCCTTGCCGGTGGCCGGATCCAGTCCCACCACGTCGCCGTCGTACTCGGCGCTGGCGAGGTAGAGCGTGCCGCCGCCGAAGATGAGTTTGGCACCGGGTGTGGTGACGCCGCGGCGCGACCACTTCTCCTTGCCGGTGGCCATGTCCCGTCCCACCAGCGGGTCGCCCGCCACCAGGGCCACGTTCCCGATCACCGCGAGCGCTTCGTTGCCGGACAGACTGGTGTTCGCGGCAGCCGCCCGCCACAGCGGCTCGGGCGCGGTGCCCGGCGGCGGAGTGGTGAAACCTCCGCCCTTCTTGCCCCCGCCCGGCTTCGAGCTGCCGCTCGGCGTGCCCGTCGCCTCCTCGGGGCCGCACCCCACGAGTCCGGCCCCGAACACGGCCAGCCCCACCCCTGTCCCGGCCAGCCCGAGTATCCGCCTGCGCGACACCATGTGCCCGTCACGACCACTCACGTATGTTCCCTCTTCCGTCCAGCTGTTCCGACGTCCCCCAGGGACCCCTTGAGCGCCGCCAGGCTAACCGGCGATTTTCGGCCGGACGCCGAATGGCACACAGCCGGGACACAGCCGTGAACCTCCCGTCACAGGGCAACCGTCGTGCGACCGGAGGCTGACGCCGGTAGGTCTCGTGGTTGAGGTGGGCGCGTCGGAAACTACGGATCGCGGCCGATGGGCCGGGAGGCGCGGACGTGAAGGATGGATCACACCACCACGGACCACCAACTCCCGGGAGAACACAGTGACTTCGATGCCCCCTCGCAGGACGACAGCCGTGCTCGCCGCGCTCGCCGTCTGCTTGCCCCTGGGCGGTGCCTCGGTCGCCTCTGCCTCTGCCTCTGCCGGGCCACGTGAGGCGAAGCCGGCGTACGCGAGCGTCACCGGAAGCGCGGAGTTCGTACTGCCCTACTACAAGGACGACGACATCCGCTCGTTCACGTTCGACGCGCACGCCGCCCCGTACAGCCAGCCGCTGCCCGGGATCCCCACGGGCCTCCCCACCGATGCCCGGGGCACGATAAAGATCTCCCACTACTCCGCCGACCGGAACACCACGTACACGTCCGAGGGGCGGGTGGACTGTCTGGTGACCGGTCCGCACACTGCGACGCTGACGGCGGTCATCACCGAGGTCGGCCCCGGCGGGCCGCCCGATGTCGGGCGCCGGATCGGTTTCAGCGTCTACGACGGCGGCAAGGGCAGGGGACAGCACTCCGGCGACCGGGTCGGGTTCTCCTGGAACGGTGTGAACCTGGTGCCGAACGGCGATGCCGCGCCCGAGGAAGCCACGGTCGGCACCTGCATGGCGCCCGCGCCGTACGCCCCGGTGACCAAGGGCGGCTACAAGGTCACGCACGCCGAACTGCCGCCGGTGCCCGGGGATTCCGCCGCGGTCCGACGGAGCACGTCGTAGCCGACGAACTCGCCCAGGACCGGCGGGGCAACGGTCGGCCGTTGCCCCGCCGGTGGTTCTGCGGCGCCGGCCGGCTACGCGCGGCTCCGGCGACGGCGCGTGAACGCGAGCAGGCCGAACCCGAGGGCGCCCAGTACGGCGGCCGCGGCCGCGTACATGGTGACCTGCGACGCACCGGTGGTGGCGAGGGATCCCCCGTCGTTGGACGGGGCGGGGGACGACTCGGCGGGTGCGGGAGCCGACTCGGATTCCACGGGGGCCGGCTGGGACGGCTGGGACGGCTTCGTGGACTCGGTGGGCGAGGGAGTCGACTCGCCCGGCCGGGTCGGCGAAGGGGAGGCGGAATTGCTGGGCGTGGTCGGTCCGGGGGGCGCCGGCTTCTCGGGCTGGGACGGCTTGGGCTTGCACTTGAACGCCGGGGAGCCGGCCCACGGGTAGTTGTGGGTCTCGTTGCCCGAGCCGTGGGTCTTCACGTCGCCACCGATGTACACGCGGCCATTGGTGCTCGCGGTGAGATCGGCGGAGGCCTTGGGGGCGAGGAGCGACCCCATGAAGTTGCCCCCACCGCCGAGGGTGAGCGAGGTGGAGCCCTCGAACGCACCGGAAACGCGGGGCGTGCCCGGAAACGCGGGACGCACCGGAAACGCCAGACGTGCCAGACGTG
>NZ_JBEYFB010000018.1:0-80268 GCF_040634135.1 Streptomyces sp. NPDC007164 | reverse complement strand
GTGCCGGACGTGCCGGACGTGCCGGACGTGCCGGACGTGCCGGACGTGCCGGACGTGCCGGACGTGCCGGACGTGCCGGACGTGCCGGACGTGCCGGACGTGCCGATTCGTCAGCGGCCTTCCCGAGCGCCCCCGAAACGCGCCAGGCAGTGCCACACCTTCTTGACCGCCTGGGGATCGTGGCGGCCGTCCCGCGCCGCGTCCCCGACGATGCGAGGATCGAGTACGCCGCCGACGGCGAGCCGCGCACCCAGGTCGACGTACTCCTGACCCCGGTAGCCGGGGTGGAGGCGCAGTGTCTCGGTCCCGAGGCGGAAACCCGGGTGCCACTCGACGGGGCAGCCGAGACGCCGCGCCGCGGTCTCGACCGCCGTGCCCCGATAGCACGGGTCCAGGACCAGCGCCTCCACATGACGGTCCAGCAGGACCGGCCCGTGCACCTGGGCCTCGATGTAGTCGTCGAGGTCGTCCTGGCGGTCGGCCAGGGCCAGGCCGATGAGGCCCATGCGGGCCGCGACCCCGAAGTCCGAGGGTTCGAGGAAGCTGTCCGGGTAGCAGAACGTGGTCCGCGCCAGTGTCCCGGCGGTCAGCCGGAAGTGGGCGGAGCCGAACCGCGGTGCGCCTCCGGCCGGCTTGCGGCGGAAGTTCAACGCCCCGTAGACGGGTCGCTCATGAGCGGACGCCGTGTCGTACGCCCCGCCGAAGATCCTGCTCTCCCAGCGCCACCGGTCCCCACCGGGATGGGCGGTCAGTCCCCCGTTACTGGTCCCCGTGACGAACTGGGAGTGGTAGACCCCGTCTTCGGCGAGGGCATCGAGGATCGGCCTGCCGTGCAGCAGGCGGTCCGGGTGGAAGTTGAGCGTCACCCGCAGCGCCGGGTCCAGCGCTGGACCCGATGCGAGCTCCGCGACGTGGTGAAGGGCCATTGCCTGCGGTGTCCGGGACGCGTCGGGGCTCATCCGTGCAGTGTCTCCCAGGCCGAACGGTCGGCACACCTCGATTCCCACCGGCGAACCGGGACGCGGTCGCCGATCGCTTCGGCTGCCCCCGTGCCGGCCTGCCCTCTCATCCGGTCTCTCCCCAGTCCTCTCCCCCGCCCTCTCCTCCGGTCTCTCCTCCGGTCTCTCCCCGGCCGGCACCTTGGGCGGCCCGCCCTCGGCGGCGGGATCCCTACCGGTGCGCCAGCCCATGGCGGCCCGCCCAGGCGTTGATCGCCGAGGCCAGCTCATCGGGGCGGTCCTCCGGGGAGTGGTGGCCGGCGACGCCGTGGCGGGACACCTCCAGGCCCGCGATGTTCTCCTCGCACCAGGCCACCGTCCCCGGGTCGGTCATCGCGCCCGGACCCGGCTCGAACGCGGCGAGCAGCTTGGGGACTTCGGGGCTGGCGGCCAGCCAGGCGTCGTACTGCTCGATGCGGGCCACGACGTCGGCGGGCGCACCATCCAGCGGCATCATGCGCGTCCACGCCAGTACCGGGCGGCGGCTGTGCGGGGTCGGAAAGGGACGACGGTAGACCTCCAGGTCGGCGGGGTCGAGCGGCGTGGCGAGTGTGTCCGGAAGCCCCTCGATGAACAGCGACTTCTCCAGGATCATCTCCTCGCCCACTCCGGGAGCCCGCAGCAGAGCGAACAACTCCCGGCCCGCCGCCGGGAATTCATCGCCGACCAGCGGCTTGACGATCGTCTCGGTGAAGGCGATGCCACGGACACGGTCCGGGAGACGTGCGGCACGGTCGAAGGCGAGCGCGCCGCCCCAGTCGTGGCCGACGAGGACGGCCTCGGAGAGTCCGAGGGCGTCGAACCAGGCGTCGAGGTAGCGGGCGTGGTCGTCGAAGGAGTAGGCGAGATCGGGCTTGCCCGAGTCGCCCATGCCGATGAGGTCGGGGGCAAGCAGGCGGCGGCCGGGCGCGGCCACCCCCGGCAGGACGTTCCGCCACAGGTGGGATGAGGTGGGGTTGCCGTGCAGGAAGACGAACGGCAGCCCGTCGGGGTCGCCGGACTCCCGGTGGTGGATGGTGGAGTCGAGAACGTGGAGGGTGGGCATCGCGGTGTCGTTTCGCTTTCCGTGAGGGATTTCAGAGGTTGAGGGTCAGGACGTGGTCGACGGCGATCTCGATGACGGCCAGGTCCGGAGGGGCGGGCGGGGCCGCGCCGTAGCGGGCGGTGTAGCGGCGGACCGCCTCGGTCAGGCGTACGGGGTCGTCGGTGACGGTGGCCCGGCCTTCGAGGGTGACCCAGCGGAAGCCGTCCGCCTGGCAGAGCGCGACATGGGCCGCCCGGCCGCCCGCCGCCACGTTCCGGGCCTTGCGCGCTCCCGCCCGGGTGGTCACCCGTGCCAGGCCGGTGACCGTGTCGATGGTGAAGCGGACGGGGGTGACGTGCGGGGTGCCGTCGGGGCGCAGGGTGGTGAGGGTGGCCGTGTGGGGGCGGGCGAGGAACGCCTGTGTGGCGGCCGGGAGTTCGGTGGCCGCCCGGCTCACTTGCTCTTCCCCCCCTCGCTCCGGATCGGGATCGGCTCGGCGATGTCCGGCTTCACGGCCGTGGTGATGGCGCCTGCGGCCGTACGGACGTGCCGCCGCTCCGCCGGCTCGTGCGGCATGCTCGCGGCCGGGTCGGGCCCGGTGAGGTGGCGGCCGGCCGGTCCGTCGGCGCCGAAGACTGCGATACGCATGGTGTCGGGCCATCCCTTCGTGTGGTTCGCGGAACGCCCTTGACTGTCCCGGTCACCGAACGCAGGCTCAACGCTGATGAATATCGACGCCCCTGCCTCCGCCCGCACCCGAGGCCGCCCCCGTGGCAATCCGCCGACCCGTGAGTCGATCGTCTCCGCGGCCCGGGCGCTGTTCCTGGAGCGCGGCTACCGGCGCACGACACTGCGCGCGGTGGCCGGGGCGGCCGGGGTCGACCCGGCGCTGATCGCGTACCACTTCGGCTCGAAGAGGGGCCTGTTCGCGGACGTGATGCAGTTCCAGTGCGCCAACGCGCTGGCGGTGGACGATGTCCTCGGCGGCGATCCGGCCACCCTCCCCGACCGCCTGATCGACGCGGTGACCGGCCTGTGGGAGGACTCCGACTTCCGACAGCTCGGCGCCCGGGGCGACGAGGCCGCCGAGGTGATCCGCGAATACCTGGAACACGAGCTGTTGGCCCGGCTTGTTGAATTTCTCGGCGGCCGGGACGCGACCGCACGCGCCACGGCCGTGGTGACGGTCCTCGGCGGCCTCATCTACACCCGCTACCTCAACCCTCTCCCCACCCCGTCGGCCCTCACCGCGTCCGAGACCCGCCGCATCCTCACCCCGGCACTGCGCGCGGCACTGGCCCCGAGGCCGCGCACCGCCGCGGCATGAGTACGGGCGCGGATAACGAGAAATGGAAATTCAAGCATTTCCCAGCTTGAACCCCACGCCGCGCACGGTAATGATCCAACCACTTCCACCGAGTTTCCCGCGGAGGCTGCTGACATGGGTGTCCACGGTCCGCCGGGACCACGAATCACCCCACACCTGCTGTAATAGCCGTTTGCGCGAGATGACGGTGTCGGGATGTGAAGCGAGGAGGCAGAGAAGATCGAACTCCTTGCGGGTCAGCCCCACTTCCTGGCCGTCCAGACTGACTTCGCGGGATTTCACGTCGATGTGCAGCGGGCCGTGGTCGATTGCCTGCCCCAGCCGGCGTTGGGTCCTCACCCGTCGCATGACGGCGTCGATACGGGCCATCAGCTCACGGAACCCGTACGGCTTGACCAGATAGTCGTCCGCGCCGGCCTGGAGGCCGAGCACCCGGTCCAGTTCTGAGCCGCGAGCAGTGACGACGATCAACGGGACGCAGCTCACCGAGCGGATGGCCTTGCACACCTCCAGGCCGTCGAGGTCGGGGAGTTCGAGGTCCAGCAGGACCAGATCCACGCTCTCGTGGGCTTCCAGGGCCGCACTGCCCCGGTCGACGGCGGCCACTTCGTGGCCGTGCCGGCGCAGCCCTTCCTCCAGTGCGCAGGCGTCGCCGACGTTGCTTTCGACTATCAGAATGCGCCAACCGCCGGATACGGGCATTCCCGCGTGCAACGTGCCCGGCAGGATTTCGGTCACCGATCGCCGCACCGGCGCCGATCCGGCCTCGCCCTGCCGACCGGGTATGGGAGGCCTCGGCAGGACCTCTGACGATCTTTGCGTCATGCTCTCCCCCGGCAGGTCAGATCAAGTTCGTTGTACGAAGCGAAACTTGAGCACAAACATACAAACCTGCGGTACCGAATTCAAAGACTTTACCAGTGAATTCACTGTTACAGTCATATGAAGCGGCATTCGACCCACCGACCCCAAAAGCACCTTTCCGTAATTCTGTCCTGCGGTTCCGCTTTCAGGCGCGCGTCCGGTCGTCGGTGTCCACCAGCCGGCGCAGCAGCGTCGTCAGCGTCTCCCGCTCCTCCTGGGTGAAGCATCCGAGGAAGGAGTCCTGGGACTGCTCGGCCACCAGCCACAGCCGGCGCTGGAGCGCCACCCCTTCGTCGGTGAGCTCGACCAGTTGGCGGCGCCGGTCGGCTCGGTCGCGGGTGCGGTGCACCAGCCCCCGCTCCTCGATCATGTCGAGATAGCTCCCCAGGTGGCTGCGCTGGAATCCGAGCCGGTCCGCCAGTACGTGCTGGGGCAGCGGGCCGAAGTCCGAAAGCGCGGTCAGCGCCGCGAAGTGCGGCAACCGCAGCCCGTGTCGGCCCACCGCTTCCACCAGGGCGTCGTGACCGATGCGCGCCGCGTGGCCGGCGAGGTACGAGGGCAGCGCCAGCAGGCTCGGCGGGCGGCGCGCCGCCTGCGCCTGGCCGACCGTGCCGCCCGGACCGCTTTCAGGGGTTTCGCTCATGCGTTCACGATACCGGAATATAGTGGCTGGACGTAAGAATGACGTCATGGAATGATTCCATGGTGATACCAGTTCGGCGCCCCGCGTTCCTGGACTGCGGACGGCGGCGCCCATTTCCCGGAGGACCGCTCCATGACCGACACCCCCGCTTCGCAGGCCGAGAACCCGGCCACCGGAGCGCGAGGCGGCACCGCCGCCCCGTTCGCCGCCCTGCTCCTCGCCGTACTCTCCTTCTCGCTGATGCAGACGATGGTCGTGCCGGCACTGCCCGACCTCCAGCGCGAGTTCGACGCCTCCACCACAAGCGTCTCCTGGGTGCTCAGCTCCTTCCTGCTCACCGCCTCGGTGGCCACGGCGCTACTGGGACGGGTCGGCGACATGTTCGGCAAGCGCCGGGTGCTGATCGCCAGCCTCACCGTCTTCGCCGCCGGCACCCTGCTGGCCGCCCTGTCCGATTCGCTCCCCCTGCTGATCGCGGCCCGCGCGGTGCAGGGGGTCGGATCGGCCGCCTTCCCCCTGGCGTTCGGCATCGTGCGCGACCAGTTCCCGTGCGAGCGGGTACCCGTGGCGATCGGGCTGATCTCCTCCACGTTCGGCATCGGCTTCGGAGTCGGGCTGGTCATTCCCGGGCCGATCGTCGACGCCCTGAACTGGCACTGGATCTTCTGGCTCGGTCTGGCCGTGATCCTGCTGGGCATCGCGGCCGTCGCCGCGTTCATCGAGGAGTCCCCGGTCCGCTCCCCCGGCCGGATCGACTGGGCGGGGGTGGTCCTGCTGAGCGGCGGTGTCGTGGGACTGCTGCTCGCCATCAGTGACGGCAAGTCGTGGGGCTGGGCCTCGGGCGGGGTGATCGGCCTGTTCGCCGGCGCCGCCGTATTCCTCGTGGTGTTCGTCTACGTCGAGACCAAGGTGCGCGAACCGCTCATCGACATCGAGCTGCTGCGCAGGCCCGCCGTGCTGACCAGCCACGTCACCGCGCTCATCATCGGCTTCGGCATGTACGGCGCCTTCACCCTGGTACCGCTGCTCGCCCAGACCCCCTCGGAGGCCGGTTACGGCTTCGACGCGTCCGTGACCGAGTCCGGTCTCTTCATGGTGCCGATGGCGGTGACCATGCTGATCGCGAGTCCGCTCGCCGGACGGATCGGCGCGGCGACGGGCTGGAAGCTGCCGCTGGTGCTGGCGTGCCTGATCGGTGTGGTCGGCTTCATCATCTACGCCGGGGCGCACGACACCGAATGGGCGATGTACACGGGCTCGGCGGTGCTGGGCATCGGTGTCGGCTTCGCCTTCGCCGCCCTGGCCAATCTCGTGGTCAGCGCGGTCGACCGGAGCCAGACCGGCCAGGCGACCGGCATCAACACCATCATGCGCACCATCGGTGGCTCGCTCGGCGCGCAGATCGCCGCGTCGCTCGTGGCGTCCAGGACGATCCCCGGCACCCGGGTACCCGCCGAGTCCGGCTACACCACCGCGTTCGTCATGTCGGCGATCGCGCTGGGGGTCGCGACCATCGCCGCCCTCGCGGGGCCCGGAAAGCTGTGGCACAGAGCTGCGGCACCCGCCCCCGCACCCGCACCCGGCAGTGGCCGGTCCGCAGCCTAGGAGTTCGCGTACATGCCTGACTACGGACACGACCTCCTCTTCGGCACGGTCCTGGTGCCGGCCGCGGGACACAGCGCCGACGCGGTGGCCCTGGCCCGGGTCGCCGACCGCTCCGGTCTCGATCTGGTGAGCGTGCCGGACCATCCGTACCGGCCGGACCTGCTCGACGCCTGGACGGTGCTGGCGGTCATCGCAGCGTCCACCACCCGGGTACGGGTCTTCCCCAACGTCGCCAACCTCCCGCTACGACCACCGGCCATGCTGGCGCGTGCCGCCGCCGGCCTGGACCTGCTCAGCGACGGCCGAGTCGAACTGGGCCTGGGCGCAGGGTCGTACTGGGAGGCCATCGCAGCCGACGGCGGGCCGCGCCGCAGTCCCGGTGAGGCACTCCGCGCGACCCGCGAGGCCATCGAGGTCATCCGGGGGCTGTGGACCTCGGACCGCCCGGTCCACATCGACGGCAAGCATTACGGTCTCGACGGCGCCTCCCCCGGTCCCGCCCCCGCGCACCCCATCGGGATCTGGGTCGGCGCCGTCGGTCCCCGGATGCTGAGGCTGGTCGGGGAGACGGCCGACGGCTGGCTGCCCAGCGCCCCGCACGTACCACCGAACCGCCTCGCTGCCGGGCATCGCATCGTCGACGAGTCCGCGGCCTCGGCGGGCCGGGCGCCGGCGGCGGTGCGCCGGCTGTACAACCTCTCGCCGGGGCCGGGCGGCTTCCCCCGGGGAGCGCCGGACGCGTGGCCCGAGCAGTTGGCGGCGCTCACCCTGGAGCACGGGACGAGCGCGTTCCTCCTGCCCGCGCAGCAGCCGGACCTGATCCAGATGTTCGCCGAGGAGGTGGTGCCCGCCACCCGTGAACTGGTGGCCGCCGGACGCGGCCGGGCGGCAGCTCTGCCGGACCTGCGGAACCAACGACCGGACAGGATCCGGGCGGCGACCGCCACCTCCGCGGACCGTCTCTCCGTACGGCCCGCACCGGCCCCCGGTGTGCGCCGGTCCACCGAGCGGCTGTGGGACGAGTCGACCCGCCCCACCGGACCGCCCGCCGACCCCGGACGGCGCTACCCGCACCGCGAACAGGAGCCGGCCCGCAACCTGGTCGCAGCGCACGACCAGCTCCGCGCCGATCTCGAACGGCTCGGCGAGGTGGTGCGGGAGGTGCTGGCCGACACCCGCGATCCGGGCGGGGCCCGGTCCGAGATCCAGAAACTGAGCCTGCGTCAGAATATCTGGACGCTCGGCGCCTACTGCGCTTCGTACTGCCGGGTGACCACCGTGCACCACACCCGGGAGGACCAGGATCTCTTCCCGTACCTACGCGATTCCGATCCGCTTCTCGGCCCGGTGCTCGACCGGCTCACCGAGGAGCATCACGCCATACAGGGCGTGATCGAGCGGATCGACCGCGAGCTAGTCGCCTTCGCGGGCGACGAGACGGGCCGGGACGGGCTGCGGGCGGCCATGGACCTGCTCACGGACACTCTTCTGTCGCACCTCGCGTACGAGGAGGGTGAACTGATCGAGCCGATGGCCCGGTTCGGCACCGGCTGGTGATCCCCGCCGCCTACTGTCCGGGTTCCTGTCCCGTCGCCACCGGCCGGGAGAGGTCCGCCGACCAGGCGGACCAGGAGCCCGGGTAGAGGGCGGCGCCGGTGATTCCGGCGTGTTCGAGCGCCAGCAGGTCGTGGCAGGCGGTGACCCCGCTACCGCAGTAGACGACGACCTCCACCCCCTCGCGCACTCCCAACTCCTCGTAGCGTTCCCTCAGTTGCATGGGCGTGGCGAAGGTCCCGTCCGCCGTGAGGTTGGCGCTCCAGGGTGCGCTGCGGGCGCCGGGGATGTGGCCGGAGCGGATGTCCGTCGGCAGTACGGTGTCGCCCGAATACCGGTCGGCGGCGCGGGCGTCCAGGACGACGGCGTCGCCCGCCGCCACCTCTTCGGCGCTCCGCAGGGCCTCCGCCGGCCACTCGACCGGGGTCAGCCACGCCTCGGGGAGTATCACATCACCGGTCTCCGTACCGTCGGGCCAGCCGGCCAGACCGCCGTCGAGGAGGGCGGCGGACCTGCCGGTGCGGCGCAGCAGCCACACCAGCCGGGCGGCGTACGGGCCGCCGTCGGCGTCGTAGGCCACCACCGCCGTGCCGTCCCCGATGCCGAGCTCGCCGAGCGCCCGCGCGAAGTCGGCCGGGTCGGGCAGCGGGTGCCGCCCGCCGGTCTCGTCGGGCGGCGCGGACAGGACGGTGTCGACGTCGGCCCAGACCGCACCGGGCAGATGTCCGGCGAGATAGGCGTCGTGGCCGCTGCGGCCGTCCAGGAACCAGCGCACATCGACGAGCACGAGGCTTTCGCGGTGTTCGCGCACCCAGGCGGCGTCGACGACGGGCGGCGGGGCGAGTTCGCGCATCTCCTTGTCAGGCACCGGCTGCCACCGTTCCCGAGCCGAGTCCCGCGACCTGGGGCAGCACTTCGGCGGCGGTGAGCTCGGTGGCCGCCCGTACCTGCGCGTAGGGGATGCCGCCCACATCGATGGCGAGCAGATGCAGATCGTGGCCCCACAGCTCGTGCAGCCGGCCCAGCTTGTCGACGACCTCGGCGGGGCTGCCGCAGATCGCGGGCCCGTTGGGGCCGATGTACGTGTCGAAGTCCGGCGGAGTGGAAAAGTGTGTGTTGCCGGGCTTCTTCACGGTCAGATAGTTGTTCATGTACGAGGCCCACAGCGAGCGTGCCCGCTGGGACGACTCGGCGACGAAGACATGGCTGGCAGCGCCCAGCCTGCCGGGCGGGTCGGTGCGCCCGCTCTCGCTCCACAGGGTGCGGTAGGAGTCGAAGACCGGCGCGAACACCCCCGGCGCGCGGGCGGTGGTGCCCACCACCAGTGGCAGTCCGTGGTCGACGGCGAGATGCACGGACTCCGGCCCGACGCCGCCGCTGATCCAGATCGGCGGACGGGACTGGAGCGGCCGGGGCTGAACGGTGACTTCGTTCAGCGGCGGTCGGAACTCGCCCTGCCAGGTGACGCGCTCCTCGGTCCACAGCCGCAGCAGCAGCTCGGTGTTCTCGCGCTTGCGCGCCGCTTTCGTCTCCGGAGCCTGGTCGAAGACCGCGTACGGCTCGGGGAAGAAGGAGCCGCCCGCCATGAGTTCCAGCCGGCCGCCGGACAACAGGTCGACCAGGGCGTAGTCCTCGGCGACCAGGATCGGGTCGCGGTTGGCCACGAGTGTGGTGCCGGTGGCGAGCCGGATCGTCGATGTGTGCTCGGCTATCGCTGCCAGCACCAGTGCGGGCGAGGGGATCACGTCCCGCTCACCGAAGTGGTGTTCCCCGATGGTGTACCAGGCGAAGCCGGCCTCCTCCGCCTCGGAGGCGGCGCGCACCACGTCCCGCAGCCGCTGCTGCTGGGTGAGGGCCTCGCCCGTGAGCGGGTCGGGGAGAAGGCTGCCGAAGGTGATGAGCCCTAGCTCCATGAGGTGTCCTCCGTTGCGCTGTTGATGCGCCGGTCGCCGGGGACGGCGGCCAGCAGTTCCTTGGTGTAGGGGTGGCTCGGTGAGCGCAGCAGCTCGTCGGCGGGGCCGCTCTCCACGATCCGGCCGTCGCGCATGACGGCGATCCGGTCGCTGACCCGGGCGACGACCGCCAGGTCGTGGGAGATGAAGAGATAGCTCAGGCCGTGCCGCTCCTGGAGGTCGATGAGCAGCTCCAGGATGCGGGCCTGGACGGTGACGTCGAGTGCGGAGACCGGCTCGTCGCACACCAGGAGTTCGGGTCCGAGGGCCAGCGCGCGGGCGATGGCGACCCGCTGGCGCTGCCCGCCGGACAGTTCGGCCGCCTTGCGGCGCTCGGTTCCCGCGGGCAGTGCCACGTCGGCCAGCAGGCGCCGCACGGTCCCGCCCCGCTCGTCCTTGGCGCCGATGTGGTGGTTGCGCAGCGGCTCGGTGAGCAGTTCCTCGACGGTGAAGCGGGGGTTCAGCGAGGCGTAGGGGTTCTGGTAGACGAACTGGATGCGGCGGTGCAGGGCGCGGCGGGCGGCTCCCCGTACGGTGGTGACGTCGGCGCCGTCCAGCAGGACCGTGCCGCTGTCGACCCGTTCCAGGCCGAGGATCATGCGCGCGGTGGTCGACTTGCCGGATCCGGACTCGCCGACGAGACCCAGTGTTTCGCCTCTGCCCAGCTCGAATCCGACGCCGTCGACGGCCGTGCGCGAGCGGCGCCGGGACAGGGCCGCGCCCCGGACGGGGAAGGCGCGGGTCAGCCCGGTCACCCGGAGCAGCGGAGCCGCCGTGGCAGCCGTTGCCTCCGCGGCCGCGGAGTCGCGTGACGCGTCCGGCGGCTCGGTTGTGTCGGTGCCGTCGGTGCGGTTACGGCGCGGTGCTCGCGCTGTGATGGTGGGTGCGTCGGCCAGCAGCCTGCGCGTGTAGGGGTGCTGGGGATCGGTGAGCACCTGCTCGGTGGGGCCCGCTTCGACCACCCGGGCCTGTGACATCACCACCATGTGCTGGGCGCGGTCGGCCACCACGGCGAGATCGTGGGTGATCAGAAGCATCGCGGTGCCGCTGGTGGTCACGACGCCCTGGAGGTGGTCGAGGATCTGCCGCTGCACCGTGACGTCGAGTGCCGACGTGGGTTCGTCGGCCACCAGCAGACGCGGCCGGGCGGCGGTGGCGATGGCGATGAGGACGCGCTGGCGCATGCCTCCGGACAGTTCGTGCGGGTACTGGCGGGCCCGTTGCGCCGGGTCGGGCAGCCCGGCCTCGGCCAGCAGGTCGACGGCTCGGGCCGTGGCGTCCCTGCGGGTTGCCGGACCGTGTACCCGGAGCACCTCGGCGACCTGGCCGCCGACCGGTTTGACGGGGTCGAGGGAGAGGCCGGGATCCTGCGGGATCAGTCCGATGCGACGCCCTCGCACCTCCCGCCAGGCGCGCTCGCCGAGTCCGGTCAGCTCCTCGCCCTGGAGGCGGACCGAGCCGCCCAGGACGCTGCCGCCCGCGGGCAGCAGTCCGATCAGCGCGTGGGCCGTGCTGCTCTTTCCCGAGCCGGATTCGCCGACGACGGCGGTGATCTGGCCTGCGGCGGCCGTCAGGTCGAGGCCGTCGACGGCGATGTGGGTGCCGTCGGAGGTGCGGTAGCCGATCCGCAGGCCCCGGACGGCCAGCAGTGGGGTGTCGGTCCGTTCGGCCGGCGGCGCTGTGCCGGGAGCCGGGTTCACCACGTTCACCGGTTTCTCCCTTCTGCTTCCAGCACCCGCGAGAGCCGGTTGGCGGCGAGTACGACGACGGTCACGGTGAGACTGGGCAGGGTGGTCAGCCACCAGGATGTGGCCAGGTAGTTACGGCCTTCGGCGACCAGTGCTCCCCACTCGGGGGCCGGCGGTGGCTCCCCGTAACCGAGGAAGCTGAGGCTGGAGATGGCGAGGACGACCAGGCCGAAGTCGAGGGCGGCCAGGGCGAGTACGGGGCCGATCGCGGCGGGCAGGATGTAGCGGGGCAGGATGCGCCACCACCGGGTGCCGCAGAGGATCGCCGCCTCGACGTACGGTGCCGTCCGCACCCGCAGCACTTCGGCGCGCATGACTCGGGCGAAGGCGGCGACACTGGTCACACCGATCGCGATGGCGACCTGTCCGGTGCCGAAGCCGAGCGCGGTGATGATGGTGAGCGACAGCAGCACCGGCGGCACCGACAGCATGATCTCGACGATCCGCATGATGACGGCATCTGCCCAGCGGCCGAAGAAGCCGGCGACCAGGCCGAGCACCACCCCGCCCACCAGTGCGATCAGGAGGGCGGCGGCGGTGGCGCGCAGCGACAGGGACGCGCCGTGCACCACTCGCGCGTAGATGTCGCGGCCCAGCTGGTCGGTCCCGAAGAGGTGTTCGGTGCCGGGTGGCTGGAACCGCTCGCCCGGAATCCCGGTGAGCGGACTGCGGCCGGTGAACCACTCGGGTACGACGGCCCAGCCGAGGACCAGCAGGAGCACCAGGACGGAGAGGGTGACGCCCGGCGAACGCAGGGGCGCGCCCAGTGTTCGCCGGATCCGTGCGGGTTGCCGGGCGGGCTGCCGCTCGTCCTGGATCTGCGCGGGTCCGGGCTCCCGTGCCGGCCCTGGTGCGACGGGTGTCTTCGTCGGGTTCGTCATGTGGTCACCAGCCGCCCCGTCGAGCGGATTCTGGGATCGAGCACCGGGTAGACCAGGTCGATCAGCAGATTCACCACCGCGAAGGCGAGGGCGGCGACGACCACAACCCCCTGGACGACGGGCAGATCCTGGGCCGAGACGGCGGACTGGGTGATGCGGCCCATGCCGGGGCGTGAGAACACCGTCTCGACGACGACGGCGCCGCCGATCAGAGACCCGACGAGCAGGCCGACCACGGTCACGGCCGGGACGGCCGCGTTGCGCAGCCCGTGCCCGAACAGCAGCCGGGCCCTGCCCGCCCCGGTGGCCCGCACGGTGTCGGCGTACGGCTCCTGAAGGGTGGTGTGCAGGCTCTTGCCCAGCACCTGCGCCACCAGTGCGCACCCCGGGATCGCCATGGTGCAGGCGGGAAGGATCAGGCTCTGCACACCGCTGTTCCCGAGTGAGGGAAAGAGGTGCCATTGGAAGGACAGCAGCTGGATCAGGATGAGCCCCACCCAGAATGACGGCAGCGATACCGCGAACGATGGGATGGACCGCAGGAGTTGGCGCAGCACGGGGCTCGCGGTCAGGTTGGCGGCCACGCCGATGAGGGTGCCGAGGACCAGGGCGAGCACCAACGCGAGGCCACCGATCTGGAGCGTCGGGGGAATCGCGTCGGCGATCATCCGGGAGACCGGCTGCCCGCTCTGGAGGGACGCGCCGAAGTCACCGTGCACCGCGTCGGCGAGCGCCGATCCGTACTGGGTGATCAGCGGGCGGTCGAAGCCGAGTTCCGCCCGTGTCCTGGCGATCTGTTCGGGCGTCAGTCCAGCGAAGCCGCCGCGTCCGCTCAGCATGAGTGCCACCGGATCGCCGGGCAGCAGACGCAGCGCGGCGAAGGTGAGCGTGAACGCGGCCCAGACGACGAACAACGCGCGCAGTATCCGGGTGACCGCGTAAAGGGCCGTGTTCACAGATGCCCCTTCCCTCAGCCGAGCCAGGCGTCGTGCAGGTCGAACCGGTTGGAGGCGTCGAGTCCGAAGCCCTTCACCGTGTCGGACACGCCGTGGACCTGGGCACCCTCGTACAGCGGAACGGTGTCGGCGTGGTCGAGGATCCACTCGACCGCGTCGGTCACGGCGGTCTGGCGGGTCTTCTCGTCGGTTGCCGAGACCTGCTGCTCCAGGTAGGTGTCGAGCCTGCCGGCCGGCAGGTGCCAGAGGTTGTCGCCCTTGCTGTGGAAGATGTTGCGCAGGATGTCCGGGTCGGCGCGCGTCACACCGACGGCGGTCAGGTCGAACTGTCCCTTCTGCTGTTGTTCGACGTAGACGGGCGGTGCGACGGGCTTCAGCTTCACATCGACGCCGATCTTGCGAAGCTGCTGCTGCACGGCCTCGTCGGCGGGCGGCATCGGTGCGGGTATCAGCCAGGTGAGGGCGAGCGGTCTGCCGTTCTTCACCCGGATGCCGTCCTGGCCGGGCTTCCAGCCCGCGCTGTCCAGAAGGGCCTTGGCGCCCTCGGCGTCGTAGCGCAGCTTGTCCGAGAAGTCCTTGTAGTACGGGGTGACCGACGACAGCACGCTGGTGGCGGGCTTGTAGGAGGAGCTGAAGACGGAGTCCACGAGGCCCTGCCGGTCAATGCCCTTGAGCAGTGCCGCGCGGACCTTGTAGTCGGCGAGTATCCCCTTGTGGTTGAGGGAGAGCGGCGGCACGAGGCCGGGGCCCGGCGCCGACAGGATCCTGAAGCCGTCGCCCTTGAACTGGGCCTCGTCGGTGGGCAGAAGGGCCTTGGCGATCTGGACCTGTCCGGAGGTGAGGGCGCCGGTGCGGGCCCCGCCCTCCGGGATGAAGGAAAACTTCACCTCGTCGAAGTGTGCCGCGCCCTTGTTCGTGGCGATGGCGGACGGCCAGGCGTAGTCCTTGCGCTTCTTCAGGACGGCTTCCTGGTTGGTGGTGTAGTGGTCCAGGACGTACGGGCCGGAGCCGATGAACTTGCCGCGGCAGCGTTCGGCGGCCGGTGCGGTGAATGTCGCGGGCGACAGGATGCCCAGGCCGACGGTCGATGTCGCCTGGAGGAATTGGGCGTTGGCCGTGTCGAACTTCACCGTGAGCCGGTGCGTGTCGGTGACGGTGGTGCCCCGGTAGCCGATCAGATAGCCGGGGGCGCCGTTCGCCGGCAGTTTCACCAGGTTGTCGAAGGTGGTCTTCACCGCTGCCGCGTCGACGGGCTTGCCGTCGCTGAAGGTCGCGCCGTCGCGCAGTACGAAGGTGAAGGCGCTGCCGTCCGCGCTGGTGGTGAAGGACTTCGCCAGCCAGGGCACGATCCTGCCCGTCTTCGGGTCCTGGTAGGTGAGCCCGTCCACCATGGAGCGGGAGATGTCCACCGCGCCGACCTGCCCGGTCTGCTGTGGGTCCAGGCAGCTCGGGTCCGCCTCGCTGCCGACCAGCAGCGTGCCACCGTCACGCGGTGTGCCGTCGCCCTTGCCGCCCGCGCCGGTCCCCTCGCCCGAACAGGCCGCGACGGGCAGAACGACCGCGAGCAGTGCGATCGCGAGACGGAGCCGGGGGCGCGGGCCGGTGGTTCTTGTGGACATCTGAGGCCTCTCTGGAATGTGCGGTGGTGCGGACGTGCGGGGGAAGCAAGGAGACGGGAGGTTGTGGCGCTCTGCGGCCGGCGACGGGCCGTCAGCCCTTGGCGACCGCCTCACGGACGGCGGGCACGATCTCCTCGGCCCAGCGGCCGAGGCCGATCTGTCCCGAGGGGTCGCCGGAGGCGAAGTACACGAATCCGGAAGCGCCGTGTTCGAGTACGGCTCCGGTCAGCTCGGTGATCCACTGGGCGACGGATCCGCCGAGCCACCGGCCGGACCGGTCGCGGGGGGCGACGGCGGCCGAGTCGGTGATGCGTGCGGGCAGATTGAAGACGGTGGCGATGTCAGCGGGGTCGCGTCCGGCGGCGCGGGCGGCCTCGTCGATGAGGGGCCGCGACGACCGGTAGCGGTCGCTGTGCCAGTCCGCCGCGTTGCCGGGTATCCAGCCGTCGGCCGAACGCCCGGTGACGGCCAGGGACCTGGGCCCCACGGAACCCGTCCAGATCAGTGGCGCCGGGCCTGGCGCCGGATCCAGCGCGGCGATCCGGGTGAACTCGCCGTCCAGGGTGACGGGCGCACCGCCGCCGCCGGACAGCGCCCGGACCAGGCCGATCGCTTCCTCCAGGGCGCGTACGGCGGCGGCCGGGTCGAGCCGGGTGGCACCGAAGCGCACGATGTCGTCCCAGTACCCGCCCGCGCCGAGACCGAGAACGATCCGGCCTCCGGTGAGAGCGGACAGCGTCGAAAGGGTACGGGCCAGCAGGGGCACCGGGCGGGTCGGCAGATTGGTGACGGTGGTGACGCCCGTGATGTTCCGGGTCCGGCCGAGGAGCAGCGCGAGCGTGCTGTAGGCCTCCAGCCGGTCGCCGTAGTACGGGTGGTCGGACAGGGCGAAGAAGTCGAGCCCCGCCCGGTCGGCGTACTCGACGCTGCGCACGACCTCCGGCGCGTCGGCGACCGCGACCCCAGGTCCGATTCCGAACCACAGCTTGTGTGTGAGCCGTTCTGGCATGGCTGGTGCCTACTCTCTTTCCTTGTGCTGGTTACGGGAGAGCCCGCCCGGCGCCGGAGGTGACGCGGACCCGGCGAGTCCGGCGCCGGGCGGATGTCAGGCGCGTACGGCCTCGACGACGCTGCAGTGTCCGCCCGGCACGATGCGCGACAGTTTGAGGCCCGACTCGGCCAGCAGGGTCTCGAACTCGGCGGCGGTGCGCTGCCGGCCGCCGGCCACCACCAGCATGTCGAGATCCATCAAGGAGACCGTGGGCGAGGGCCGGGGCCGGTCCGGCAGCACCGCCTCCACCAGCAGGACATGCCCGCCGTCGGTCAGCGCGTCCCGGGCGTTGACGAGGATGCGCCGCGACTGCTCGTCGTCCCAGTCATGGATGATGTTGGACAGGATCACGGCGTCGGCGCCGGCCGGTACGGAGTCGAAGAAGTCTCCGGGGACCAGCTCGGCCCGGTCGTCCACACCGGCGTCGCGCAACGGCGCTCCCGCGCCCGCGATGACCTCGGGCCTGTCGTACAGGACGCCGCGGCTGCCGGGTGCCGATGCCAGTACGGCGGCCAGCAGGGCGCCGCGCCCGCCGCCCGCGTCCACGACGGTGGCGAACCTGCCGAAGTCGTAGGCGGCGACGACGGGAGCGATGATCTGCCGGGACGCCTCGGTCATGGCCCGGTCGAAGACGCCGAGCACATCGGGGTGGTCGTGGAAGTAGTCCCAGACGGGTTTGCCGAGCACTTCGGTGAACGCGGTGCGACCGGTGCGTACGGCGTCGGCGAGACCGGCCCAGGCGTGGCGTTCGGCGGGCAGTCCGGTCCAGATGGCGAAGTTGCGCAGACTGCTCGGGCTGTCGGCGCGCAGAGTGCTGCCCAGCTCGGTCAGCTCGAAGACCCTGCCGTCGTGTTCGGTGAACAGACCGATGTCGGCGCCGGCCCGCAGCAGCCGGTGGAGACTGGGGGCGTGCGTGTCAGTGGCTGTGGCGATCTCGGCGACCGGGCGCGGCCCTTCGGCGAGGACGTCGGCGACGCCGAGTTCGGCCGTGGCGCTGACCGCCTGGGCGAGCCAGCCGGCGGTGATGATCTGCAACACCTGTGCGGGCAGCGGCAGTTCGTTGGAGCCTGGGGGCATGGCGGAGCTTCCTCCTCGGTACCGGGGGTGGCCGGTGGGTTGGGACCGGGACGCACCGACAGGCCCGGATGAAGTCTGTTCCGGGTCGTTGGGCGGTACAAGGCGCGCCGGTGTCAGGTCTTTGTGCGCTATGTCAGAGCTCTGCAGGTTCCGAGGTCAGTGGCCCGGGGCGCCCTGCGGGCCCTGCCCTTCGTGCCACACCAGGTCGAAGACGAAGCGGTTGATCCGCCAGCCGTCGGCGGTGCGGACGGCGTCGGCCTCGTAGTGGCCGCCGATGGTGAAGTGGGTGCCGGGTTCGGCGGCGTTACGTACGTGTACGGCGGTCAGGTGGGCCCGGATCCTGGCCCGGTCGCCGTCGAGGTCGACGGTGTGGTTGGAAGCGGTGTGATGGGTGCGTTCGAACGTGGTGCGGGCCAGTTCCTGGAACTCGGCGAGGCCCGCCGTCCCCTTGTACTCGCCCATGGGGAAGGTGAGACGGACGTCGTCGGTGAAGACCGAGCCGAACCAGTCGTCCCGGTTCCGGTCCCGGTCGAGGTGGGTGACGTAGCGGTCGCCGAGGGCGGTGAGTTCGGCCCGGTCCCTGAGGTCGCGGAGCTCGGCCCGCAACGCGGCCACGGTCTCTTCGGTGGTGGTGACGGCACTCATGCCGGATCTGCCTTTCGGGTGGGTGCTGGGGACGGTCGAGCCATCACGCGTCCCCCGTCCGGGAGGCCGGCCGGGCGGGCGGACCGAACCAGCGGTGCAGGGCGGCGCTGAGTCCTTCGCCCCCGGTGGCGGCCGAAACCCAGGCCGTGTGGCCGTCGGGGCGTATCAACAGGGCGGCCAGTCCGGCCAGTTCGTCGTCCCGGTCGTCGAGCGGCTTCGGGGTCGCCGTGGTGGCGGCCACCCGGTCGTGCCAGGGTGCGACGGCCGTCCGCACCGCCGGGTCGTCGGCGAGGTCGAGCAGCACACCGCGTGCGGGGCGCAGGAGCCGGGTGGTGCTGGTCTCCCCCGCGGGCCCGACCAGTACGCGGGGCGCGACGCGCCGGCCGAGCAGCGGATGGTCCCCGTCGAGGTCGTATCGGGTGTCCAGCCCGCTGACGAAGCCGGCCAGGTGGCGTTTGACGTCGTCGTACTCGATGAGTTCGGCGAACAGGGCACGCAGTGGGTCCGACTCGCGGCCGCCGAGGAAGACCGTCCCCTGGGCGCGGGTGTTGGCCAGCAGCCTGGCGCCGGCCGGGTGCCGCTCGTCGTGGTAGGTGTCCAGCAGTGTGCCGACAGCGGTGCCGCGGATCACGGCGGCGAGTTTCCAGCCGAGGTTGACGGCGTCCAGGATGCCGGTGCTCATCCCCTGGCCGCCGGCCGGCAGATGGACGTGGGCGGCGTCCCCGGCGAGCAGGACCCGGCCGCGCCGGTACGTGGACGCCTGGCGGGTGGCGTCGGTGAAGGAACTCACCCACTGGGTCCCGGCGTCGGCGATGTCCTCACCCGTGAGCCGCAGCCATGCTTCCGCCACCTCCGCGAACGTCACGGGCGCCGCGTCCTCGCGGGGCGTTGCGCCGTCCGGGCAGACGATGATGCGGTCCACCCCGTCGCCCAGCGGGGCCGCCATCACCATGCCGTGCTCCAGTCGTTCACCGAGGGGGCGGGGGCGCAGCGAGCGGCCCACCACATCGGCGAGGTACATCACTCGGGAGGCGGGTGTGCCGGGGAAGTCGATTCCGGCCGCCGCGCGCACCGGGCTGTGGCCGCCGTCGGCGCCCACGAGGTACGCGGCACTCAGCCGTCGCGGGCCTTCGGGCGTCCGTACGGTGATCTCCACCGCGCGGTCGTGGGGCCCGGCCCCCCGGTGCGACCGGGTGAACTCCCAGCCGCGGTGGATGACGGCGCCGAGACCGGTCGCCCATGTCTCCAGGACCGACTCGGTCAGCGACTGCGGTATGCCACGGGCTCCGAAGTGGGCGCCCGGCAGCACGGTGTAGTCGAACCGCACCCCGCCGAAGTGGCCCACCGGGCTGATGTCCGGTGTCTCGCCCTGCCCGAACCGGGGCAGCAGACCCCGCTGGTCGAACGCCTCCATGGCGCGGGCCGTGAAGCCAAGGCCCCTGGACTGCCCGGTGGGCGCTGCCAGCCGTTCCACGACGGTGACGCGGGCTCCGCCCAGACGCAGTTCGCCGGCGAGTGTCAGCCCGGTGGGTCCCGCGCCGACGACGATGACGTCGGTGTCCCGGACGGGCTCTTCCTCGGGTGTCATCCCGGTCAGTCCTTCGCCGACCGGGAGTGGGTCACCCGGTAGGTGTTGGCCTGGCGGCCGGTGACCAGGGAGCGCGCACGGTTCCTGCCGTCGCGGATGCCGGCGGGGCGTTCCTCCTCGGGCAGTGTGTGGAAGGCGTCGTAGAGTTCCTTGCTCTCCCACTGGGCGTAGTTGACGACGAAGGTGCCGTCCACACCGCGGAAGTAGGTGTGCGACCGGTAGCCGGGCACCGTCTTGATCCACTCGTCGGGCTCGGTGAGTGTGTCCAGGAGTTTCCGCTGGTCCTCGGGTTTCGTGTCCAGCACGATCAGTACGGTGTAGTCGTCACGCCGCGGCGAGATCTCGATGCCGCCATCCAGTGAGGGGTGGTGCTGGGTGAAGGCGAGTTCGGTCTTCAACAGCCTTACGGTCCGGGCGAGTTTGTGGAAGAGCGGCACGGTCCCGCGCCGGAACTTCTGTCCTTCGTAGCGCGCTTGGAGATCGGCGGCGCTGCGCCACTGGATGTAGTTGACGGTTCCCGGTTCGTCGACGCCGGCGTGCAGCGTCGAGGAGATCCAGCCGGGGTAGTCGGCGTTGTCGATGATGTCGCGCATCGCGTCGAGCACGTCCTCCTGGAGCGGCGCGGTGTCCGTCTCGAAGAGGTTGAACACGGTCAGATGGCCGTCGTCGGGCGAGATCAGAGGCATGGCAGGGGATTCCCTTCGGGTGCGGTCTGCGGGTACGTACGTGCGCCGGGCGGCCCGGGGTCAGGCGCGGCCGAACCAGCGGGTCAGTGCCTCCGTGGGTCCCTCCCGTGGCGGTGTGTCGGACGGGTCCGTCCATACGACGTGGCCGTCGGGCCTTACGAGAGTCCAGCCGGCGCCGTCCGTCCCGGGGTGCGACGGAACCGGCGTGGCGAAAGGGATGCCAAGGCCGCCGGGAGCGGGTCCGAGGACGCGCCCGGGGTCCGGGCCGGGGCCGAGCAGCAGGCCCCGGCCGGAGCGCAGTACCTCCGTACTGGTCGCCCCGCCCGACGCGGACGCCGCCAGCGGTGTCTCCGGCAGCCGGGCCCCGACGAGCGGGTGCGACGGACCACCGACGTCGTAGCGGATGTCGAGTCCGCTGATCGTGGCGGCGAGATGGGCACGTACGTCTTCGTGGGCGATCAGTTCGGTGATCAGGGTGCGAAGCGGCTCCGCCTCGGGGCCGCCGAGCAGCAGCATGGCCTGGGCCTGGATCGCCCAGAGCACGCGTCGGCCGGTCGTGTGCCGTTCGGTGTGGTAGCTGTCGAGCAGCTCGGGGTGGGCGCGGCCGGTGACCTCGGCGGCCAGTTTCCACCCCAGGTTGAAGGCGTCCTGAAGGCCCAGATTGAGCGCCTGGCCCCCGATGGGCAGCTGCCGGTGCGCCGCGTCCCCTGCGAACAGGACGCGGCCATGCCGGTAGTGCGCGAGCTGACCCGCCGCATCGCCGAACGCGTTCGCCCACAGCGGGGTGCCGCCGCTGATGTCCTCGCCGGTGACCCGCTTCCACGCCTGTGAGATCTCGCCGAAGGTGAGCGCGCCGGTACGGTGCGGCGGCCGGACGCCGTGCTCGTGCACCATGATCCGGGTCACTCCGTCGGCCCGCCGGGCCGCGATGGCCAGGCCGTCCGGCCGCCGTTCGAACCTCCGGTCGGGCACCTTGATTCCCTCGACATCGGCTCGCAGTAGTTCGCGACGTGCCTGGTGGCCGGGGAAGTCCGCGCCGATGAGGTCGCGGACGGTGCTGTCCTCGCCGTCGCAGGCGACGAGGTGGGTGCCGCGCACCAGTACGGGACCGTCGTCGCCGGATGCCTCGGCCTCGACGTACTCCCCCGTGTCGGTGACCGCCCGTACCTCGTGGCCACGCCGGATCTCGGCGCCCAGCCCGGCCGCCCACCGCCCCAGCAGCCGTTCGGTGTCGAACTGCGGCACCTTCCACTGGCCCGGGAAGCTGCTGGGCAGCGTCAGGTCGAGCGGAATTCCGGCGAAGTGTCCACGCGGGTCGTTCGGCGGGACGGGAATCCCGTCCAGCAGCCCCCGGCTGTCGAGGATTTCCATGGTGCGGGCGTGCAGGGTCGACGCACGCGAATCGGTGGTGGGCGCCGCACGCCGTTCCAGTACGACGACTTGCGCGCCGCCGAGACGCAGTTCCCCGGCGAGCAGCAGCCCGACCGGTCCCGCGCCGACGACGACGACCTGGGTGTCCAGGCGGTTGCCCGGCACGTCAACCCCGCTCTCCGGCGAGGCCCTCGGCGTACTCCTTGGCGTGGCCGAGGGTGGCCAGGCTGTTGGTGGACAGGGCGGTGTGCACGTACTTCCGGGCGTCGTCCGTGGTGGCCTCGGGCCCGAGGACGGCGGCGATGTTGCCGGTGTTGAGGGTGACCGTGTGCTGGGAGGAGGCGACGGCGCCGTTCGCGGTCTCCTCGAAGGTCCAGATTCCGGTGTGCAGGGTGAGCAGCGCCGGCAGGGTGACCTGTTTGTAGGCGATGCGGTGATGGGGAAACGTCACGCGGTACGACTTGGTGGTGTGCGTGGATCCGTCCTTGGCCCGGGTGTCCATCTCCAGTGTCTGGAGGCCGGGGGTGTCCTCGGTGAGGCGTACGGACGCCACGTGCGGCAGCCGCTCGGCCCATCGGCCGGCCTCGTCGACGAAGTCGAAGAGGTCCTTCGCCCCTCCGGTCACGGTCACGCTGTCGGTGAAGGAGAACGTCAGGTCCTCGGCGGCGTGCGCGGCTTCCACGTTGGTGCGCAGCGCGGCCAGTTCCGATCGGCTGTTGCGGTCCACCGCGTCGTCGATCCAGGCGAGACCGGCCGGGTCGTCGTCGACGGCACGGTAGTCGTGCAGCAGCCGTACCCGGGAATCCCGCTCGCCGAGCGGTTCGATGATCCAGGCACCGCCCATCGCGGCGACCGGCGGTGCGCTGGTCTCCTGCCGGAAGGTGATGCGCAGACCGTCCGGGTCCAGGGTGCGGCGCGAGGTCCAGTTCTTCGCCTCGTCGCCCGCCGTGGCCCAGATCCGGATGCGTTCCTCGTCGCCGCTCCGCTCGACCTGGTCGACGTGGATGGTGGGCGGGAAGATCCGGGGCCAGTTCACCACTTCGGCCAGTAGGCGATAGACGGCCGGCGCGGGCGCGCCGACGGTGATCTCGTGCTCGACCTCACGGGTCGTCATGGTCGCTTCTCCTCGATGGGTTCGGTGACGATCGGAGCTTCGGTGGCGATTCGGAGCTGGGAGTCCCGGTGAGTGGGTCCGGGTGACTGAGATCCGGGCGAGTGGGGCCGGCTCAGAAGTTGCCGAGGCCGCCGCAGACGTTCAGTGCCTGTGCCGTGATGGAGGCGGCGGTGTCCGAGGCGAGGTAGCCGACCAGGCCCGCGACTTCGTCGGGCGTCGAGTACCTGCCGAGCGGGATCTTCGCCCGGAACTTCTCCAGGATCGCGTCCTCGGTGGTGTCGTACGCGGCGGCGTAACCCTGCCGGACCCGCTGCGCCATCGGTGTCTCGACGTACCCGGGGCAGACTGCGTTGACGGTGATCCCGGTGGGGGCCAGTTCGTTGCCGAGGGCTTTGGTGAAGCCGACCACGCCGTGCTTGGAAGCGGAGTAGGGGGCGCCGAGCACCACGCCCTGTTTGCCGGCCGTGGAGGCGATGTTGATGATGCGGCCCCGCTCCTTTTCGCGCAGGCCGCCGGAGGTGAGGACTTCGCGGGTGAGCCGGAACACGCTGGTGAGGTTGGTCTCGATGACGTCCTCCCACAGCTCGTCGGGGATGTCGGCGGTGACGCCGCCGCCCGAGCGGCCCACGTTGTTGACGAGTACGTCGATCGTGCCGAACCGGTCGACGGCGGCGCGGACGAATGCCCGTACCGCTTCGGCGTCCCGGACGTCGACGACCGAGCCGGACACGTCGAGCCCCTCGGAGGTGAGTTCCTTGACGGTGGCTTCGACGTTCTGCGCGTCGCGGGCGCCGATGAACACGCGGTGCCCCTGGGAGCCGAGCAGCCGGGCGACGGCCAGGCCGATTCCGCTGGTGGCCCCGGTGACAAGAGCGACGCGGCCGGCCCCGGCCGTGGTGGTGTCGGTCATGGTGGTCCTCTCAGGCCGTTCGGGAGACGGTCAGCAGTTCGTTGACAGCGCCGATGAGGGCGCGCGGTGTGACGGCGTTGGTCAGCACGTCGTCGTCGAGGTCGATGCCGTACGCGCGCTCGATGCGTCCGCCGGTCTCCAGCAGGGCCAGCGACTCGTAGCCGAGTGCTTCGAACTCGGTGTCCAGGACGTCTCCGTCGAAATCGACGCCCTCTTCGACACCTGCGGCCTCCAGGAGGATCTGCTTGAGATCGGCGAGGGTGAAAAGCTCGGCAGACAAGGGAAAGTCCTTCCGGTGGGGTGATCAGTGGCCGGGGCCGGACGACGCGGGGGCTCGCAGCACGACGGCGGAGTTGAAGCCGCCGTGGCCACGGGCCAGTACCAGCGCGGTACGCAGCACGGCGTTGCGCGACCGGTCGACCACGAGGTCGAGGTCGTAGTCGGGTGAGAGCCGGACGTTCACCGCTGCGGGAATCACACCGTCGCGCAGAGCGAGCAGTGCGGTGGCCAGGTCCAGCGGTGCGGCGCCCGAGTAGAGCCTGCCGGTCATCGTCTTGGGCGCGCTGACCGGGACGCCGCGCGGCCCGAACACCGCGACGAGCGCGTCGGCCTCGGCGCGGTCCAGCTCCGGTTCGGCGGCCGCGTCGGCGAAGACGACGTCGATGTCGGCCGGGTCCACCGCCGCGTCGGCCAGGGCCAGTTCGACGGCCTTGCGCAGTGCCGGCGGACGCCCGCTGCCGGGTCTCGGATCGAACGTGGCACCGTATCCGGCGACCTCCCCGTAACTGCGCGCGCCTCGTTCCCCGGCCGCTTCGGCGTCCTCCAGGATCAGGATCGCGCCGCCTTCGCCCGGCACATGGCCCTGGGCGTCGCGGTCGAAGGGGAGGTAGGCGCGGCCGGGATCCTCGCTGGTGCTGAGGCGTCCGCTCGCCAGCTGCGCGACCCAGCCCCATGGGCACAGGGAGGCGTCGACGCCTCCCGAGACGACCAGCCGGGTGCCTCTGCGGATCTGCCGACGGGCCAGGGCGACCGCGTCGAGCCCGCCTGCCTGATCGCTGACGACGACCCCACTGGGTCCCTTCATGCCGTTACGGATGGAGATCTGGCCGCTGTTGACGGCGTAGAACCAGGCGAACGACTGGTATGCGGAGACGTACTGGCTGCCCCGGCTCCACAGATTGCGCAGTTCGTTCTGACCGAACTCGAAGCCGCCGGACGCGCTCGCCGTGACGACACCCATGTCGAAACCCGCGAGCTCACCGGGGCGTACGCCCGCGTCGGCCAGTGCCCAGTCGGCTGCGGCGAGAGCGATCCTGGTCATTCGGTCGGTCTGCGGGATGAGCCGGCTCGGCAGATGCTCCTCGGCGGCGAACCCGGATATCTCACCGGCCAGCTTGGCCGGGTAGCCCGACGGGTCGAAGCGGGTCAGCCGGCCGATGCCGCTCGCGCCGCCACGCGTGGCTTCCCAGTGGTCGCGCGCCCCGAGTCCGTTCGGGGAGGCGACGCCGAGCCCGGTCACCACGACGGAGGTACGTGTGCTCACACCAGTCTCCTTTCCGGGCCTGCCAGCACCATCGCGCTCTGAAATCCGCCGAAACCACTGCCCACGGTGAGGACCACGTCCGTCAGCTGGTCGCGTGCGTCGAGCGGCACGTAGTCGAGGTCGCACTCAGGGTCGGGCGTGTGGAGGTTGGCCGTCGGAGGCACCACGTCGTACTCCATGGCCAGCACCGAGGCGGCGATCTCGATGGAGCCGATGGCGCCGAGGGAGTGGCCCACCATGGACTTGATCGAGCTGACCGGCGTCCGGTAGGCGTGCGCGCCCAGGCTCCGCTTGAACGCGGCGGTCTCGTGACGGTCGTTCTGTTTGGTGCCCGAGCCGTGCGCGTTGATGTAGTCGATGGCCTCGCCGGGCAGCCGCGCCTCGTCGAGTGCGACCCGGATGGCCTCGGCCATCTCAGCGCCGTCCGGGCGCAGTCCGGTCATGTGGTAGGCGTTGGAGCGGGTCGCGTATCCGGCGATCTCGGCGTAGATGTGCGCGCCTCGCCTGCGGGCGCTGTCCAGTTCTTCCAGGACGAACACGGCTGCGCCCTCGCCCAGCACGAATCCGTTGCGCGTTCCGTCGAAGGGGCGTGAGGCGTGCGCCGGGTCGTCGTGGCGTGGTGTGGTGGCTTTGATGGCGTCGAAGCAGGCCATGGTGATCGGAGAGATCGGCGCGTCCGACGACCCGGCGACCATGACATCGGCCGAGCCCTCCCGGATCAGCTCGGCCGCGTAGCCGACCGAGTCGATTCCGGAGGTGCAGCCGGTGGAGATCACGGCGCTGGGGCCTTCGGCACCGACCGCCCAGGCCACCTCGGCGGCGAAGGAACTGGGTACGAGATGGTTGTAGAGGTGCGGCGCCGCGTACCGGTGGTCGACCAGGTCGAGTCGACCGCCGTCGCTGACGACGCGGTACTCCTCGTCGAGGCCCATCGTGGCGCCCACCGCGCTGCCGACGGTGACGCCGGTCCGGTACGGGTCGAGGCCGCCGAACTCGACACCGCTGTCGGCGACCGCACCGCGCGCCGCGACCACGGCGAACTGCGCGGCGCGGTCCATCCGGCGGATCTCCTGCGGGGTCAGGCCGTGTTCGTACGCGTCGAAGTCGATCTCGGCGGCGACGCGCGAACGGAACGGCGTGGGGTCGAAGAAGGTGATGCCACGGGTCGCCGTACGGCCCTCGCTCAGCAGGTTCCAGAAGTTCTTGGCACCGACACCACCGGGGGCGAGGACTTCCAGGCCGGTGATGACGACGCGGCGGGCACTCACGCGGACCCCTCCCAGGAGTAGAAGCGGGACGCCATCGCGTCGGCCGGGGAACGCCAGGTCGCGGGGTCGTACGCCTCGATGAACGGCTTCAGGTCGTTGCTGATGCCGATGAACCGCGGGTCGCTCCTGGCCGCCTCGATCAGCGCGCCGCCGTTGTCCTCGTCGAAGTCCTGGAGGTGGAAGTACAGGCCTTGGTAGGAGAAGAGCTGGCGCCGCCGTGTGCCCATCCGGTGCGGCATGTCGGTGGCGTCGAAGTCGGCGAACAGCCGGGCCACATCCGTGCTCGCGCCTGGTTCCAGTCTCGCGACGATCAAGGTGCTGTGCATGCGTACCCACTCCTCATTCATGTAATGTGCATGACATTTCACACTCGTGCCGCGACGCATGCCGCAACTCACGCCGCGCCCGCGCCGCAACACATGTCGCGACTCACGCCGCGCCCGGAAAGCCCCGAGTGAACACACCGACCCGCGGCTCCAAGGTTCATCGGATCCGGAGTCGGCGATCAAGACAGGTCAGTGCAGAGCTTCGTCAGGCTTTCTCCGGGACTCCGCGGCAATGTCAGACCGGCGCCGGGCAATGACAGAAGCGCGCATGAACTTGACTGATTGCGGTCGTTTGAGTCAGGCGAGCTACGTGAATGGCCGCGCCGACGACGTCCTGGTGCAGCATGGAGCCGCCTGTCCCGGCACCCCAGCACCCCCGCGTCCTTCGACTGCAGTAATTCCGACTGTAGGAAGCGAGTTGCGGATGTCCCACACCCCTGAGCCCCCCGCCGCCGACGGCCCCGAGACAACCCCCGGCTCCCACCCGGTCGTCGTGGCCGGAGCAGGACCCACCGGGCTGCTGCTTGCCGGAGACCTCGCGGCGGCCGGCGTGGACGTCGTGGTGGTCGAGAAGCGCCCGGAAGGCATCAGCAATCTGACCCGCGCCTTCGGCGTGCACGCCAGAACCCTCGAACTCCTCGACGCCCGCGGCCTCGCCGACGAACTCGTCGCCACCGGCCAGGTCGTCAGCGAGCTGAGACTCTTCGGATCCATTCCGTTCGACATCGGCGCGCTGCAGTCCCGATTCCCCTTCCTCCTGGTCACTCCGCAGTACGAGGTGGAGAGGCTGCTGCTGCGCCGGGCATTGAAGAACGGCGCGGTCATCCGCTACGGGACCGAGGTCCTCGGCCTGACGCAGGACAACGCGGGCGTCACCGTCTCGGTGCGCGCCGCACAGCACGACACAACCCTGCGAGCCGGCTATCTGGTCGGCGCGGACGGAACGCGGAGTGCGGTGCGCGAGGCGCTCGGGCTGCCCTTCCCCGGCAAGGTGGTGATCCGGTCGGTGGCACTCGCCGATGTGAAGTTCACCGCGCAGCCGCCCCTCGCGGTACGGGTGCACGGCACGGGTGACGCCTTCGGCTTCATCGCCCCCTTCGGCGACGGCTACTGGCGCGTCGGCGGCTGGGACCGGGCCCACCGGGGCGAACCCGACGACGCCCCCGTCGAGTTCGAGGAGCTGCGCGCCATCATCGAGCGGGCCTTCGGATCCGACTTCGGGATGCACGACCCGCGCTGGCTCTCCCGCTTCCACAGCGACGAGCGCCAGGTGCCCGACTACCGGGTGGGTCGCGTGCTGCTGGCCGGCGACTCCGCCCATCAGCACTCGCCGGCCGGCGGCCAGGGAATGAACACCGGTCTTCAGGACGCCGTCAACCTCGGCTGGAAGCTGGCGGCCGTGCTCGGTGGGTGGGCCTCCGACGCGCTGCTGGACACCTACCACAGTGAGCGCCACCCGGTCGGCAAGGCGGTGCTGCGCAGCAGTGGCCTCAACCTGCGGCTGGCCATGGCACACAATCCACTGGAGGTGGCCCTGCGCACGGTACGGAAGCTGGTGGTCACCCATGTGCCGCCGGTGGCACGGCAGGCGGTCGGCGAGGTCACCGGGATCGGCTGTTCCTACCCGGCGGGGCGTGGGGCGCACCCGCTGGTGGGGAAGCGGGCGCCGGATCTGGCGCTGGACCGCGGCCGGCTCTACGAGGTGCTGCGGGAGGGACGGTTCGTCCTCGTCCTGCCGGCGGCCGGGAAGTGCGACAAGCCGCGCGAACCCACCGGGTTCGACGCCGCCGAGCGGCGGAAGCGACTGGTCGTCACCCATCGCACGGACGGCGGCACCGCCACCGCGCGCGAGGCGGTCCTGGTGCGGCCCGACGGCTACTACGCCTGGGCCGGAGCGGCGGACTGGACGGCGATCGAGGCGGGCATCACCCCCTGGGTGGGATGACCTGCGCGTTCGGTGAGCCTCGTGCGTCCTCCCTGGCGTCCTCGACGCCCTCCACGCCCTTGACGCCCTCGGCATCCTCGGCGTCCTCGGCTATGTGAGCGGCCCGGAGCAGTCCGTCGTGACTGCTCCGGGGCCGTTCGGGCGCGGGACGTCACGCTCTCAACGCGGCGGCAGCGGCGAGAGAGTGGGGAGATGAGCGAGGAAGCCGCCGTCCACGGACAGCACCTGCCCGGTGATGAAGGAGGCGGCAGGGGAGGCGAGAAAGGCCACCAGTTGGCTCACGTCGTCCGGTGTGCCCAGCCGCGGAATGAGGTTCGCGCTCCGGAACATCTCCTGCACCGGTGCGGGCATGTCCGCCTCCAGCGCCGGAGTGCGCACCAGCCCGGGGGCGACGGCGTTGCAACGTATGCCGTCCGCACCGTACGCGGCGGCCACGAAGCGGGTCAGCGCGACCAGCCCGCCCTTGGAACTGCCGTAGGCGACCATCACCCGGTCCCCTGACAGGCCCTGGCCACTGGTGATGTTGATGATCGACCCGCCGCCGCGCTCGATCATCACCGGCACGGTGTGCTTGCACAGCAGCATGGGACCGCGCAGGTTCACGGCGAGTACCTGGTCCCACAGCTCGACGGACATCGACACCACGTCCCGGTCCTGCCGGATCGCGGAGGTCAGCGCCGCGTTGTTGTCGAGTACGTCGATGCCGCCGAAGGTGTCCACGGTGAAGTCCACCAGGCCTTTGACACTGTCCTCCGAGGTGATGTCGACGCCGCGCCCGACCACCGAAAGACCCTTGGCGGCCAGCTCCGACGCCGCTGCCCGAGCCGGCTCCTCGGCGACGTCCGCCAATACGACATCTGCTCCCGCGGTCGCGAGCGCCTCCACGGTGGCGACTCCGATCCCTCCCGCCCCGCCGGTGACCACGGCCACCTTTCCGGCGAGGGACTGCGTTCCGTCGGCCATCGGTCATCGACCTCTCGTTCGGGACGGGGTGTTGCCCCCGATCCTGGCGGATGTGCGTGAAGACGGTGCTGCGGAATCGTGTCGTGATCAGCTGAGCCGGGCCGCTCGCGAACGGAGCCGGCGTGCCATCGGCCGGCCCCGGTCGATCAGGCCGAGGTGCCGAACAGCTCGGCGAACCGCCCGAGCAGCAGATCGTCGCCCTTGTAGCGGGCCGTCTCCGCCGCGCCCAGCACCGTCGGGCCGTCGGGTCCAGGCACCTGCGAGGCACCGCCGGTCGAGCCCAGCGGTACCAGTACCGCGTCCTCGCCCGGCCGGTACGTCTGCTCCGCGGGCCGGCCGGCGGCCAGCGCCCTGATGTTGTCTGCGACCACGGCCGCGTGCTCGGACGCGGCCTTGGACCGCTTCGGCTCGGGGACGGCCGTGACGTCTCCGACGGCGAAGACGTTGGACGCGCCGGCCACCCGCAGATACTCGTCCACCTCCACATGCCCGTCCGGGCGCCGGGCGGCGGCGAGTTCACCGTGCAGCATGTCGCTGAGCGGCACCACGCCGTAGCAGCGGAACCACAGATCCGCGTCGATCCGTACGCCCGCCGCCGTGGTGACCGAGAACGGCTCGTGCATGCCCGGCGGCACCGACGGCGGTGCCGTCAGCGCGCTGCCCAGCTCCAGCCGTACGCCACGCGCGGTCAGTTGCTCGCGCAGCGAGCGGCGCAGCTCGGGCAGATAGCGGCCGCCGAGCACGTCGTCGGCGGGATCGACCAGCACGACCTCGGTGTCCGGCCACTGCTCGGTGATCTCCCCGGCCAGCTCCAGCCCCACGGGGCCGGCCCCGAGCAGCAACACCCGTGACGCTGCGGCGAGTTCGGCGCGGGTCGCGGCGTGCCGGGTCTGCGAGTCGGCACTGCCTTCGGTGTCGGGCTTGGCCGGGTAGGGGTAGGAGGAGCCGGTGGCGAGGACTATGTAGTCCGCGTCGGCCCGGGTGCCGCCGGCGGTGGTGACACCGCCCGCGTCCACCTTCACGGCGCGGTCGCGCAGATGTCGGCCCCGGGTGAACAGGCCCTCGTAGCCGAAGTAGATCCGTTGTGCCCAGTCCGCGTCGACCAGCCCGCGCAAGGCCGCCACCGCGTGCACGAAGGCGTCCCTGGGGTCGATCAGTACGACGTCGAAGTCGGGGTCGAGCTGACGGGCCAGGGCGGCCCCTCCGTATCCGCCGCCGACGATCACGACCGTGCTGCCCATACGTTGTGCTCCTTGTTCTCACCGCGCGGAACCCACTGTCCGGAACGGGGCTCCGTGTTCTGAACGGGGCTCCGCCCACGTTCGCGGAGCCTAGTGGGCCGCTCAGCTAAAATGCAATCAGCATGGCAATTAACGTCCGTCGGAAGCATCGAGGTGTCGCATGCCCATGGCCTACGTCTACGAACGCTTCGGCGGACCGGAGGTCGAGCACTTCGCGGACCTCCCTCAACCGGTCGCGGGTCCCGGCCAGTTGCTGATCGCGGTACGGGCGGCGGGGGTCAACCCGGTGGACTGGAAGCGCCGTTCCGGCCGTCGGCCGGCCGGGGCTCCCGTGGTGCGGCTGCCTGCGGTGATGGGCGGCGAAGCCGCGGGCGAGGTGGTCGCGCTCGGCCCCGGCACCACCGGCTTCGCCTTGGGGGACGCGGTCCTCGGCGGACCGCTGACCGGCGGGTACGCGCAGTACACACTGCTGCCCGCGCGGGCAGCAGTGCACAAGCCGCCGGAGGTCGCCTGGACGGACGCCGCCGTGCTGCCGATCGCCGCCGCCACCGGCTACGGCGCAGTGCGCCAACTCGGTCTGCCGCCGGGGGCGACGCTGCTGGTGACCGGGGTCGCGGGAGGGGTCGGGGTGGCGGCTGCCCAGGTGGCGGTGGGCAGCGGGCTGACCGTGGTGGGCTCGGCGGCCGCGGGCAGAAGGGAGTTCGCCGAGGCGCTCGGCGTACGGTTCGTCGCCTCCGGGCCGGGTCTTGCCGCACGTGTGCGGGCCGCCGCGCCGCACGGTGTGGACGGCGTCCTCGACCTGGTGGGAGGAGCGGTCCTGGAGGAGGTCGCCGGCCTCCTGCCGGACCAGGACCGGGCGCGGCTGGTGAGCGGCGCCGACCGGGAGGCCGTCGCCGCGCTCGGCGGCGTACCGGTCGGACCGGTGCGGGATCCGTCGGTCCTGGGCGCCGTGGTGGAGCTGGTCCGGACCGGTGCCCTGGATCCGAAGGTGACCCGAGTGGTCCCGTTCGAGCAGGCCGCACTGGCGGTCCGGGCGGTGGAGGGCGGGCACAGCCGGGGCAAGACGGTCCTGGAGATGCCACCCCTGGGAGTGGGGCCCGCACCACGCGTGCGGGCCGCCGAGTAGCGCAAGGACCGGAAAGTGAAGTACAACGTGCACGGTAAATCGGGCACGGACCAATCGAGCAACCGGAGGCATCCCTGAACACCACACCCACAGCGCCCGCCGATCCGGCAGCGGCCGTGGTGCCGCGCACGTCCGGCGCGGGCCGCCCCGGCGGGAGGGCCAAGAAGCACCGGGCCATCACACAGGGCGCGCGCACCGTCTTCGGCCGGGAGGGATACAGCCGCACCAGCATCGAGGCCATCGCCGCCGAGGCCGGGGTCTCCACGCGCACCATCTACAACCATTTCGACGGCAAGGACCACCTCTTCTCGGACGTGGTGCACGACAGCGCCAGCCAGGTCGCGGACGCCTTCATCGCGACCGTGCACGAGCAGGTCACCGGCGCCGACCCGCAGGCCGACCTGCTCGCACTGGGCCGCGCCTTCGTCGGCCAACGCACCCAGTTCCCCGAGCACTTCGCGATGATGCAGCAGATCATGGCCGAAGTGCAGCACTTCCCCGCCAGTGTGATCGACACCTGGCAGCAGGCCGGCCCCCTGCGGGTACAGCGTGAGGTCGCCCGACAGCTGGAACAGCTCACGGAGGCCGGGCTGTTGTGCATCGAGGACTCGGCTCTGGGCACCTTGCACTTCATCGCCCTGGTGTCCTCCGAGATTTCCGTCCGCCCCTACGGAAGCCCCCCGCTGAGCCCGGCCCGGATGCGCGACTGTGTGACCAGGGCCGTCGACACCTTCCTCCACGGTTACGGGACCGCGCGCGGCACCGAGTAGCGCGGAACGGTGGGCTGCCTCCGCAGATCGGTCCCGGCGAATCAGGTCAGGGACTTCCCGGACTCGACGACGACCCCGTAGAGGTCGGAGATCGTGGCGAGCGCGCTGTGGTGGATCTGGTCGGCGGTCAGCTCGGTGCCGACCGAACGCAGCGGGCGCGTCGCGCAGGCGTCGGCCACCACCGTGGGCCGGTTCCCGCGCAGGAACGCGCCCTCCGTGGTGAACGTGACGCACATGTGCGTCATGAAGCCCGCGACGATGACGTCCTTGTTGCCGGCGGCGTCGACGTGCTCGGCCAGGTCGGTGTCGACGAAGGCGTTCGGGGCCTTCTTCACGACGACGGGCTCGCCCTCGACCGGCGCCACGCTCGGGTGGATCCGGCCGATCTCCGCCCGGATGTTGTACGGGGTGCCCTCGCCGCCGTCGTTGATGACGTGGATGACCTTCGTACCCGCCTCACGGGCCCGGCCCAGCAGCGCGGCGGCGGAGTCGAGCGCGGCCTGCCAGCCCTCCAGCTCCATCACACCACCGACGTAGGTGTTCTGGTAGTCGACCAGGATCAGGGTCGAATCGGCGAGCGACGCGGGTGTCTCGTCGAGGCCGTTGAGTTCGCGCAGAGTCGTCGTGGCCATGGAATTACCGCCTCAGGTCGAGCCAGGATTTGTCGCCCACCCACTCGGTGAGCCGCATCCAGAACGCTACGGCCGGCCGGGCCATGTCGGCAATGCCATCTAACATGCAGATACCGACATCGCGGATGCAGACATCGCAGGTGTGGACGTCACAGATATGGAAGTCGCGGATGCGGACATCACAGGCGTATACATCGCTGCTGCCGACCGGCGGAGACCCAATGAAACCGGAGACCCAATGAACGCGAAGACCCCATGAGCGCCGTCGAACGACTCGTCGTCATCGTCCTTTTCGAGGGCGTCGACCTGCTGGACGTCACCGGGCCCCCGGAGGTGTTCGCCCTCCTGCGACGCGAGACGGACGACGAGACGGGCTACACCGTGCTTCTCGCCGCCGAGACCATGGACCCTGTCACCACCTCCGCCGGCGTACGCATCCTCCCCGACACCACCTTCGAAGAGGCGGCCACGCGGAGCATCGACACCCTCCTGGTGCCCGGGTCGGTGGAAGTGGACGACCGACGCCGCGTACACGCCCTCACCGACCCCACCGTGGTCGACCGGGTGAAGGCACTCGCCGCCAGGACACGGAGGGTCACATCGGTCTGCGTCGGAGCACACATCCTCGCCGCCGCCGGGCTGCTCGACGGCAAGCGCGCCACCACCCACTGGTCGACCGCGCAACAACTCGCCGCCGACCACCCCGCGGTGGAGGTCGACGCGGACCCGATCTTCATCCGCGAGGGCGACGTGTGGACCGGAGCGGGCATCAGCGCCTGTCTCGACCTGTCGCTCGCCCTCGTCGCCGACGACTTCGGCGAGGCCGTCGCACTGCGTGTCGCCCGGCAACTCGTGATGTATTTGAAGCGGCCGAGCGGGCAGAGCCAGTTCAGCGTCCCCCTCGAACCCCTCTCCACGACACGGCGCATCGAGGACCTCCGCCACCACATCATGGCCAATGTCGGCGCACCGCTCACCGTCGTGGACCTCGCCGAGTACGCCCATGTCGGCGAGCGGCAGCTCACCCGGATCTTCAAGACCGAGCTCGGCATGACCCCGAGTGCGTACGTCGAGTCGGTCCGCGTCGAAAGGGCGCGCAACCAGCTCGAATCCACCGACGCCACGCTCGAACGCATCGCGTCCGCCTGCGGGTTCGGTACCACTGACACCCTCATCCGGGCGTTCCGCCGGAAACTCGACACAACACCGACGGAGTACCGGCAGCGGTTCCGGGCCGGCCCCGATGTTCCGTCGCCACGGGGCGGCCGACGACGGAAGGGCTGAGATCCGTCCCGTACAGCCCGCACAGCCCGTATAGGTTGACGTGCATGACGCACCACGAGGACGAGCCGCATGACGCCGACGCCGTCGTCGTGGCGGCGTGGGGCCGAACGGAAACGTGGCTGAGGGCGCACGCCCCGATGTCACGGGCGACGCTGCGTCCGCCCGCGACCCCGGAGCAGCTGGCCGCGGCCGAGCAGAACACCGGTCGTGCCCTGCCCGCCGGGCTGAAGGCGCTGTGGCTGCTGCACGACGGCACCCATGAGATGCCCGCGCATCTGGCGACGTTCGAGATGATGGCCGGCTACCAGGAGACGCTCGCCCTTCCGTTGCCCCTCAAGCTGAGGTGGCTGTGGGACATGGGGGCGGGCAGCGAGCTGTACCCGCAGGCACCGGACCCGGCCGAATTCGAGCGGGAGCCCGGCTACGCGGAGATGCTCGGGCGCCCGCTGCCCGACCAGATCCTGTGGCTGTGGGTCCGCGGCGGCCGGCCGCTGCCCGCGCTGCTGGTCGGTGACGAGGAGGCGGCGGAGGACCTGAACACCTTCCTGCACGGGGAAGGGCTGCTGCGGATCGACCGGGCCACCGATCTGCACGCCATGATGGTCTCGACCGGCGAATGGCCCGGCAGCTGGTTGCCCTTCACCGCGGACAATCCGGACGACCCGTACGCGGGGTCGTTCCTCGACACCGGGACCGGGAAGGTCGGCCGCTGGGGGCTGATGGACGTGCCCTCTCCCGGCCAGGAGACCCTCGCCGAATACCTGTCGCGCGCGGCCGACGCACTGGACCGGAGCGCATAGCGAAGCACCCCGCCCCCGGGCCCGAGCTCTTCTCACTCGGTCGAGTGGCCCACGTCCGGAGGGCTGGCCTTCGGGGTGAACACCTCGGTGATCCGGGTGGCGACCCCCTTCTCCACCACGACGATCGCCATCACGCCGCCGTTGCCCGCCTCCTTCAGCTCGTCCAGCGTGCAGCGGTCGGTGGCCTCGGGGGTGTGCTCACCGCAGATGTTTCCGGCGCCGTAGACCTCGGTCCGGTCCGAGACGGAGAACCGCTGCCCCGTACCGGACACATGGATGGCGTACTTGCCCGGCGTCAGGTAGGAGACCGTTCCCGGCCCGAGCGTTCCACTCGTCCCAGGGGACGGGCTCACCGCCGGCGTCCCGGCGGGCTCCACCGAGCCATCTTCCTGACATGCCGTCAGGAGTGAGACACCTACGACGAGTGCGGCCGCGAACAGCAGGGGCCTGGAAGGGCGGGTCGGGCGCATGGCCTGGACACCTTTCGGAAGGGGATTGCGGGACCACCCTGCTACGAGTCCGCCGGTCATGGCCTTGCCGTCACCGTTTCGCGACACACTTGGGCCCGGGTGCGGGCCTGGGACTCAGCGCGGCGGTTCGGTCAGGAGCAGCGCGTTGAGCGTTGCGTAGTCGAATCCGCCCTCCAACTCCGTCGTCGTGCCCTTCTCCAGCAGTTCGTGGGCTGCTCGCCGGACCAGGGCGTACGCCGCCTCGGCAATGGAGGATCCCGCGCTGATACGGGCGATTCCCGCCCCGGCGAGCTCGGACACGGGCGGTGCCCCGGGACCGGCCAGGACGTTCACCGGCAGGGGCTGGGAGACCACGAGCGGCCTGACCGCCTCGGCGGTCAATGTGCCGAGGACGAAGATGCCGTCCGCGCCGGCTGCCGCGTAGGCGCGTGCGCGGGCCAGCGTCTCGTCCAGCCAGGCCGTGCGGTTGCCGGGCGGCAGTCGGTGCGTGTCGATGCGGGCGTTGATGAACAGCGGGACGCCGGTCTCGTCGGCGGCCCTGCGTGCTGCTGCGATACGTTCCGCCTGCTCGGCGATGGGACGCAGGGTGTCCTCCAGGTTGATGCCCACGGCTCCGGCCGCCAGGACGCCACGCACGGTCTCGGCCACGCCTGCCGGGTCGGTCGCGTAGCCGCGTTCGATGTCGGCGGTGACCGGCACGTCGACGACGGCTGTGATCCGTGTGATCGCGTCCAGCGCCTGGTCACGCGTCAGACGGTCGCCGTCGCCATGGCCGAGTGACCAGGCGACCCCGGCGCTGGTGGTCGCGACTGCGGGTGCACCGGCGTGCGCCACCACGCGGGCGGACGCCGCGTCCCATGCGTTGGGCAGGACCACCGGCGTTCCGGGCACGTGCAGAGAGCGGAACAGCTGCGCTTTGTCGAGAAGTGTTGCCATGTGCGGCACTGGATCATGGGCGTTCGACGAAAGAGCACCGCCCCCACTCTTCCTGAGCCACCGGGCACGGCCTTCGACACCCTTGCGGGTGTGTGCCGGTCATCCACCGGGAGGCGAGCGCCACCGGCGGCGCCTCCCGGCAGACTCCACCGACCGGCCACGACAGGCAGCGAATTCATCCGCCCGCGTACCAGCAGGAAACCACCGTAGCCACCGCAACTACCGCAACCACCGCCTGCCCAGACACGTGCCAAAGCCCAGCTAAGGGGCCGTCACCGCGCGCAGTGCGAGCTCCCGGCTCTTGCGTACGTGGAGGAGGGTGATCGCCGCAGCCGCGTCGGCGTCTCCCGCGGCGATGCGTTCGTACATCTCGCCGTGTTGGGCACGCATGGGAGCGGGTTCCGTGTTCAGGCCGAAGAGCAGGCGGAGCTGGCCGTTCAACCGCTGCATGAGCTGGGCCAGCAGCGGGTTGTCGGCGAGCGCCACGATCCCGTCGTGGAAGGTGGTCCCGGCGCCGTTCTCCCGCGTCCGGTCCCCTGCGGCGGCGGCCGCCTCCGCCTGTTCCAGTACGGCCCGCAGCTCCGCCAGCCCGCCGGGCTCGCCCGGTGCGGCCAGGGCCACGCGGCGGGCGGCGAGGCGTGAGGCCTGAATGGCCAGCGGCTCCCACACGTCGTACAGGTGCTCCACCTCGGCACGCTCCAGCCGGCGCACCCGTACGCCGCTGTGCGGCAGCAGATCGAGCAGCCCTTCCTCCACCAGGGCCCGCAGCGCCTCGCGCACCGGCACCCGCGACATCTGGAGGTCCTGGGCGATCTCCCGCTCCACCACCCGGCTGCCCTGGGCGTAGCTGCCGTCGATGATGCGATCCCTGACGGCCCGGCGCGCGACCTCGCTCAGCGGGATGCGCGTCGCCGGGGCGGACGGCTGTTCCCCGTCGCCCTTCCGGCCGGTGCCTGCCGTCACGTGTGCCGTCCTCCTTGTGCCTTCCAGCCTGTCCCGGCCGCCCGGACCTCGTCCGGGCCGCCCCGTCACCTTATGCGCGTACGGGGACGACGGGGACGACAGGACGGGGACGGAGGGACAGGCGGACAGACGGACAGGCGGAGGGACGGGGCCGGGGCCGGGGGGGCCGCTCAGCACCCGTCCGGTGTTCAGGCGGGGCGCTCGGCCATGATGACCACGCCCGGCCCGGTGTGCTCATCCGCGGGGAGCCGGAGTTCGGCGACCGGGCGCAGTCCGGCCTGCTCGATCAGGTCCATGAACTGTTCCGGCCGCCATTTGTACGTGGTCCAGCGGACGGGCACTCCTCCGTAGGCGTCGGTGCGCGCGAAGTCCTCGTCGCCGACGTGCGTCGCGGTGATGAAGTGGCCGCCCGGCTTCAGGGCACGCGCGAACATGGCGAGAACCTGGGGAAGGACGTCGCGGGGGAGATTGAACAGTGACCACCACCCGAGTACGCCGCCGAGGGACGCCTCCGCAAGGTCGAGGTCGGTGGCGGAGGAGACGCTGAAGCGGCATTGCGGGTGAAGACGGCGCGCGTTTTCGATCATGCCGGACGAGAGGTCGACCCCGGACACGTCGAGTCCGCGTTCGGCGAGGTAGGCGGTCACCGTGCCGGGCCCGCAGCCGACGTCGAGGACGGGCCCGAGATCGTTCACCGTGTCGGCGAAGGCGTCGATCGACGCCTTGAGCCATGGATGACGGCGGATGTCGCCTATTCCCGTCGTCACCACCATGTGGGCGTAGTTGTCGGCCACCCGGTCATAGGACTCGCGGACCATGTCGAGATCCGCTGGACGGTCAATATGGTTTGAACGCATCGGCCAACAATAGGGCGGCTGCCTCGAAGAGCATCGGCGTACGGCCGTTGGCGCCGGGATCGGTCCCGGTCCCCGCCAGGTCCGGCGCCGTCGCGGCGCCAACGGCCGTTGAATCGTTCGGCGAGAGGCTCTGGGCCGGGAGTCGTCAGACCAGTCGGCCGTCGCGGGCGACCACGCGTCCACCGTGCACCACCATGTCGCGTGCGGGCATGTCCACCACGACCTGCGGCAGGCATTCGGCGCGGAGCAGGACGAAGTCGGCAGGCGAGCCCGGGGAGAGGTCGGCGCGGGGCAGCCGCATGACGTCGGCACCGCCGTGCGCGCCGGCTTCGTAACAGGCGGACAGTTCCTTGTCGAGGCGCACGTCCGTAACCCAGCCGAGCAGGTGCGTCCGGTGGAACATGTCCGCGTTGCCGAAGGGGCTCCAGGAGTCGCGCACCCCGTCGGAGCCGAGCCCGACCCGTACGCCGTGCTCGCGCAGCTTCTCGATCGGCAGGACCAGCGACGCGCTCGGTGCCACGGTGGTCAGGGCAATGTCCAGATCGCTCAGGTCAGCGGCGGTCTTCGCCAGTTCGGCGTCGGAGAGGCCGGGCAGGCAGAAGACGTGGCTGACGGTCACCCTGCCCTTCAGGGACAGCGCCCGGGTGCGGTCGATGATGCCGCGCAGCACCGCCAGGCCGGTCTCGCCCCGGTCGTGGAGGTGGATGTCGACGCCGACGCCGTACCGGTCCGCGAGGCCGAAGAGCAGGTCCAGTTGCTCGTCCAGGGCGTGGTCGAAGCTGATCGGGTCGAGCCCGCCGACCATGTCCACGATCCCGCTGCGGGCGGCCTCCCGGAGCAGCTCCGCGGTGCCGGGGGTACGGATGACGCCGTGCTGCGGGAAGGCCACGATCTGTACGTCGAGCGCGTGCTTGAGCCGTTCGCGTGCCTGCCCCAGGCCTTCCACGCAGGCCAGGCCGTAGGCCGGGGCGATGTCGGCGTGCGCCCGCATCGCCCTCGTACCCCGGGTCACGGCGTGTGCCATCAGCCCGTACGCCCGCTCGGCCACCGGTCGACGCTGGCTGCGGAACAACTCGGCGTCCTGCTGGGCGAGTTCGGCGATGCTGTCGGCCGGCTTGCGCGACACCCAGTCGCCGCCCCACGTCGTCTTGTCGGGGTGGATGTGCGCGTCGACCAGGGCCGGCAGGGCGATGCGCCCGCCGCCGTCGATCACCTTGGCGCCCCTGGGGGCCCGGCCAGGGGCGATGCGGCCGTCGACGACCGTGAGGTCCACCGGCTTCGCCGCGCCCATGGGCCGCACGTCGCGGAAGACCACCGCGTTGCGGGGCTCACGGCGCGATTCGCCGCGGGAGTCGGCCACGGCCGACGAGATACCCGCGGACATGGCGACACCGGCGCCCGCCAGGGATGCGGCACCCGCGAGGACACCGCGTCGGGACGGTGGGGAGGGAGTGGGCGTCATGGGACTCCTTCGGCTTGGTCTGAGACATCGGGGCCGAGCCCCTTGTCCATTCCTTGTCCATCCGATGCGGACCGGAATCCGGTTTGTATACCAAGACAATGAGACAGGCAAGAGCCCCAAAGACCGTCACAGCATTTGCCCGAAATAACCCCTCTCGAATCTCCCACCTCGCGCGTATTGGTATACGAACACCCTGGGTGGCGCACCGGGCGTACGCACCTGATCCGATGAACGAGCCGAATGGCGAGAGGAGTTGGACCACGCACCGGAACCCGCCGGCGGCCGACGGGTCGATCATCTTTCTGAACGGCACATCCAGTTCGGGCAAGTCGAGCATCGCCCGGGAGCTCGTGACGGCCCTCGGCGAGCCGTGCTTCCACATGCCCGTGGACGCGTTCCATGCCATGCGGACGACGCCCGAGATGCCCCCGGACCAGTTGAATGTCACGCTCAAGCTCACCTGGATGGGGTTCCACCGCGCGGTCGCGGGCATGGCCGCCGTGGGAAACACCGTCGTCGTGGACCACGTCCTGAGCGAGCCCTGGCGTCTCCAGGACTGCCTGGCCCTGTTTCCCCCTCGGAACGTCATCCTCGTCGCGGTGCGCTGTCCACTGCCGGAGCTGGAGCGGCGGGAGCAGGCGCGCGGTGATCGTCCGGCAGGGCTGGCCGCCGGCCAGTTCGACCAGGTCCATTCCCACGGCGTCTACGACATCGAGTGCGACACCAGCAGTGCGAGCCCGGCCGAGTGCGCCCGGGACATCAAGGAGTTCCTCCGCCGGCGGACGACACCCACCGCGTTCGAACGCATGCGCCGATGAAGTCCGGGTTCAGCGCATGAGAGTGGAGTCTGCGGGCGGGGAACCGGTGGTCACGGACCGATCGGCGGCCTTGCCGCCGTGACCAGGCCACTCTCGTACGCGACGATCACCAACTGGGCGCGATCGCGGCAGTCGAGCTTGGTGAGCAGATGGCCGACGTGGGTCTTCACGGTGGCGATGCCGAGGTACAGCCGTTCCGCGATCTCGGTGTTGGACAGGCCACGGGCCACGAGGGTGAGGACCTCGCGCTCGCGCCCGGTCACACCGTCCAGCGCGCGCGGCAACGGTTGCGAGGGCTGTGGGCGATGGGCGAACTCCGCGATCAGGCGCCGGGTCACAGCCGGTGCCAGCAGGGCATCGCCTGCGGCGACGACCCGTATCGCCGCGATCAGTTCAGCGGGCGGCGTGTCCTTGAGCAGGAATCCGCTGGCACCGGCCCGCAGCGCGGCGTAGACGTACTCGTCCAGGTCGAACATCGTCAGCATCAGCACCTTGACGTCCGCCGTGCCGGGAGAGCCGCAGATCTGCCGGGTCGCCTCGATGCCATCCAGCCCGGGCATCCGTACGTCCATCAGGACCACATCCGGCGGATCCTGCCGGGCACTGCGCACCGCCTCCGCGCCGTTCGCCGCCTCCGACGTGGCCACCAGGCCGGGCTCGGCGTCGACGAGCACCCGCAGGCTGCCGCGCAGCAGCGCCTGGTCGTCGGCGATCAGCACCCGGACCGGGGCGGCGGACACATCGGCGGGGCGGGTCATGGGCTCTCCTCGTACGGCAGGGACGCGTGCACCGCGAAGCCGCCTTCCGGACGCGGTCCGGCGGTGAGGGTGCCGCCGTACATGGCGACGCGTTCGCGCATGCCGACGATGCCATGGCCGCCCGTCGTCCGCGCCAGGGGTGCCCAGCCGTCGCCGTCGTCGGTGATGTCGATCCGGACCTCGCGGCCGTTCGCGCCGACCACCACCCGGCAATGGGCCCCCGGGCCGGCGTGCTTGACGACATTGGTCAGCGCCTCCTGGACTATCCGGTAGACGGCCAGCGCGACTCCGTCGGGCAGGTTCTCGATACCGCTCACCGTCAGCTGCGCACCGGCCTGCCCGACGAGTTCGGGAAGTGCGACAGCTCCGGGGACCGGGCCGAAGGACACCGGCTGCCGCTCGCCCTCGGGGGTGCGCAGCACACCGAGCATCCGGCGCATGTCGTTCAGCGCGGTGCGGCTGGTGCGTTCGATGACCCGCAACGCGTCGTGCGCCTCCTTCGGTCTGACGTGCAGGACGTGGTTGGCGACACCGGCCTTGACCGCGATCAGGCCCATGCTGTGGGTGACGACGTCGTGCAGTTCGCGGGCGACCCTCAGGCGTTCCTCCGCGACGGCTCGCTGCGCGAGCTGTTCCGCCGCCCGGACGGCGAACGCGCGCCGCTGCCGCGCGGCCCGCCCCAGCTGCCAGGAGGCGAGCAGCGCGGTGAGACCGAGCAGCAGCAGCCCCGGGCCACCGCGCCACCAGTACGCGTCGCCCGCATGCGTCGCTCCGGCGGCACCGGCCAGGGCCAGGGCCGCCAACGCCAGTCCGGGCAGCCATCGTTGCCACCACCGGTGCGACGGCAGCGTGAGGGCGACGGTGTACATGGCGTACGCCGCCGACAGGAACGGATCCCATGTGGCGTCCCGTACAACGGCGACGGCAGTCACCACCAGCACGAGGACGAACACGGGCAACGGCCAGATCCTCCGTACGGCGACCGGTGCGGTAGCTGCGGCGATGAGTACCGGCAGCTCCCACGGCTCCGGGGCCGTGGAGGCAGTCACGGAGGGCGGGGCGGCCGTCGAACCGGTCAGCAGCAGCGCGGCCGCGTATACGAACACGAACGCGCAGTCCAGGGTGATGCGTTGGCGTCGACTCAGCCGCCGGGCCAGGATCGGATGGTCGTCGTCCGGGTCCACCTCAGTACCTGCTCGCACCTCTCGACCCTAACCAGGCGTACGACGCTCCGCCTCCGCCCCCGGGCTGTCCCGGCGCGCCCCCCTGCGGTCGGAGGCCCGGCCCCCGATGAGGTCCCGTCTCCACCCGTGGGTGGAGGGAAGGACGTCGGCCCCGGGCCCGATGCGGTGGGACCCGCGGGTCGCGAACCATCACCGGCATGATCGAAGTGACCGACCTGACCAAGCGTTACGGGAACACCACCGCGGTGGACGGGCTCAGCTTCCGGGTACGGCCCGGCCTGGTGACCGGGTTCCTGGGACCCAACGGCGCCGGAAAATCCACCACGCTGCGCATGATGCTGGGCCTGGACCGGCCGACGGCCGGCGAGGTACGCATCGGCGGCGCACCGTACCGGCAGCTGCGCGATCCGCTGCGTACGGTGGGTGCGCTGCTCGACGCCGGGGCCGTGCACCCCGGCCGGACCGCGCTCAACCATCTGCGGTGCCTGGCCCGGAGCAACCGGATCCCGGCACGCCGTGTCCATGAGGTGATCGAGCTGGCCGGGCTGGAGGGCGCCGCGCACCGGCGGGCGGGGTCGTACTCGCTGGGCATGGGCCAACGGCTGGGAATCGCCGCGGCGTTGCTCGGCGAACCCGCCGTCGTGGTGCTCGACGAGCCGGTCAACGGGCTCGACCCGGAAGGCGTCCGGTGGATCCGGCGCCTCCTGCGGGGCCTGGCGGCCGAAGGACGCACCGTCCTGATGTCCAGTCATCTGATGGGCGAGGCGGCACTCACCGTCGACCACCTCGTCGTGATCGGTCGCGGCCGGCTCCTCGCGGACACCGGCATGACCGCGTTCATCGACGAACACACGGAGGCGGGGGTGCGGGTGCGCACGCCGGAACCGGAACGGCTGCGCGATGTGCTGGCCGGCGCAGGGATCGGGGTCGCCGACTGCGCCGACGGGAGTCTGCGTGCGTCCACCGACGCGGAGCGGGTCGGCGAACTCGTCGCGGCACACGCGGTGCCGGTACACGAGGTGACCCGTACCCACGCGTCCCTGGAAGAGGCATTCATGCGGCTGACCGCCGCCGCGGTCGAGTACCGCTCGGAACGGCCGGGAACCGATCGGCCCGACATAAAACACCCCACACCGGAACAGTCTGAAACAGAAAATTCCGGAACGGAACAGTCCGAAGCGGAACAGTCTGGAGGAGCACACCGATGAGCAGCAACTCGCCCCGGGCGGTTCTCGCCGCCGAATGGACCAAGGTGTGGACGCTGCGCTCGACCGGTTACACCCTGCTGCTGGCCTTCGTACTCAGCACCGGCATCGGCACCCTGATTGCGTTCAACTGGCGCTCCGACATCGAGCACGTCGTCCACTTCGATCCGCTGGTCGCCGCCCTGTACAGCGTGACTCTCGGGCAGCTCGCCCTCGTCGTGCTGGGCGCGCTGCTCGTAGGTTCCGAGTACTCGTCCGGGTCGATCCGGACCTCGCTGACCGCGGTACCCCGGCGTGGTCTGCTCTACGCCGGCAAGATGCTGGCCGGCACCCTGACAGCCTTCGCCGGATCGACGGTGATCGTCGTCGTCACGTTCCTCGCGGCACAGGCGGTGCTCGGCCCGTACCGCACCGGGCTCACCGCGGACGGAGTCCCGTCCGCGCTCGCCGGAGCCATCGTCTACCTGACCCTGATCTGTGCCTTCTCCATGGGAATCGCGACCGTCGTACGCAGTTCGGCGGTCGCGATGGGCATCCTGCTGCCGCTGCTGTTCCTCGGCTCCCAAGGGCTCGGAAACATCCCCGCCCTGAAGCCCGTCCTGCGGTATCTGCCCGACCAGGCCGGCCTGGAACTGATGCACATCGCCGGGCCGTCCGGCGACGGACGCTACGGCCCCGGCTACGGATCCGGCGCGGCCCTCGTCATTCTGCTGGCCTGGACGGCAGCCGCGCTGATCGGCGGCTACCTGGTCCTGCACAGGCGAGACGCCTGACGGCCGACCGGGTCGCGGACGCTCACTTCCGCGCCGCCCTGTCCCCCGCGGCCGGCACCCCGACACCGACTGCTCGGAGCGGCGGACGCGTACGTCCCGCAGAGGAGAAGATCCATGCGCAGATGGCCGGCTCGTCCTCGTCCTCGTCCTCGTCCTCCAGAAGAGTCACCAGGTCGGCGAGTGCGTCAGTGGTTCATCAGCCGGACGTCAGCAGAACGGCAGGAAGGGGGCCAAAGCTATGAGCAGACCAGCCGCCGCACCCGGCAGCAACCGTAAATCGCACCGACCGCATCACACGGGGAGCCCCACATGCGTACGCCCATCCGCCGCCCTGCCGTACTCGCCGCGACCGCCGTGGCCGCCCTCAGCCTGACGCTCACCGCCTGTGGTGGTGAGGACGGCTCGAAGGACAACGGGGCCGCCGCGTCCGTCTCCGCCGAGCAGGGTACGAGCGGAAGCAGCGGTGGCAGCAACGGCGGCGGCGCGGGCACGACGGGTTCGACGGGTTCGACCAGCGCCGTTCAGGCCAGTGCCAAGAAGAAGTCCACCGCCAAGGCCCCGGCCTGCACCGTCAACGACGTCAAGATCTCCGCGGCCAAGCAGGCAGGCCCGCCCACCACGCACATCACCCTGACCGCGACCAACATCTCGGGCCACGCCTGCACCCTGCTCCAGTACCCGCTGCTCGGGTTCGGCGACCTCCCCCAGACCTCCAAGGACGTCCCTGCGGTCGCCAAGAGCAAGCCCGGCACCCCCATCGTGCTGAACGCCGGCACCCCGGCCTACGCGGCCGTGCGGATCAACAACGGCGGTGTCGACGAGAAGAACCACGCCGTCAGCTCCTTCTACGTGAACCTCTTCGCCGCCGACGGCCCGGCCGAGGGCAGCAAGACCGTCGCCGCGCCTAAGGGCGGAATCGCGGTCGACGACGCGGCCGCGAAGACCGGCTACTGGACGTACGAACTACGCAACGGCGCCGACGAGTTCTGAGACGGCACCCCGCGCGGTACGCGTTCGCAGCGGCGGTGCCGCGTACGCGCAGGAGCCGCGCACCACATGCAGCAGCGCCCCGGACACTCCCCCGTCCGGGGCGCTGCGCCGTCATCGCGCGAGCGGGGCCGGAAGGGTCCGCCCCAGTCGGGCGAGCGGGGACAGGGCCATCAGGGCGGGGGACAGCATCATGGCCGCGGCCGTCAGCAGGAGCGCGGGGCACAGCGCCCATTCCTGTGCGAGGAAGCCGCCGAGCAGCGAGCAGCAGCGCTCCCGGTCCCGCCGCGGCGAGCACGAGCCCGACGGCGGTGCCCGAGAGGCTGCCGAGGTACGCAGGGCCCACGCGGATCCCGGGGCCAGGAAGGCGTTCGAGGCGCTCAACAGGTCGGGGCGCTACCAGCTGATCCTTCCGTTGCTCCAGGCGCTCACCCCGGAGACCCGGAAGGCCCGGCTCGACAAGGCCCTGCACCGGCTGGTGCACGACGGTCCGGCGGAATGAGACCGGGGCCGCGCTTCCGGTCCGCCCGGGTTACGGGAGGACGGTCACCACATCGCCTTCCGGGGCCGGCTGAGCCCCACCGGGGACGGCTCGGCACTGCTGGACGTGGGCGGCGCGCCGCTCCTGTTCGAACTCGCGGTTCCGCCACCGCCGGGCGTCGTCGATACGGCATGGGTCGAGATGCGGGTCGGACGGGAAGGCGTCGGTCTGTGGCTGTACCGGCTCTGACCTGGGGCCGGGACGGCGGACGAGGTGACTCGGCGGGGCGATAACTCGGTGTCGTGGGCGGGCCCGTCGGCATTAGCCTGCCCCGCATGACCGAAATCGATCTTCCGCCGCGTCTGACCCGGCTCACCTTCCTCGGCCCGCTCTCCGAGACGCGAGCCGCGCGGATCGTCGACAGGCTCGGCCGGGGAGCCCCGGCGCGGGTCCTGGACATCGGCTGTGGCTGGGGGGAGTTGATGCTCCGCGTGCTCGACGCGGTGCCGGGGGCGACCGGGATCGGCATCGACCTCAACGGCGAGGACCTCGCCCGGGGACGCGCGAATGCCGAGGCCCGTGCGCTGTCCGGCCGCGTGGAGTTCGTCGAGGGGCCCGCCGGGGAGACGTCCCACGGGCCCGCCGACCTCGTCCTGTGTCTCGGTGCCAGCCACGCCCTCAGTGACGAGGAACCGCCCCGGCACACTGCCGACGCACTGCGTGCGCTTCGCCGGATCGTCGCGCCCGGGGGACGAGTCCTGCTCGCCGAGTGCTTCTGGCAGCGCTCCCCCACCTCCGCCGAACTGGCCGCGATGTGGCCGGACGCCCGTGCCGATGAACACCACGATCTGGCAGGCCTCGTCGACGTGGCGGTGGCCGCCGGGTTCCGGCCCCTCTGGATCGAGACGGCCGACGCCGACGAGTGGGAGGAGTTCGAGTCCGGCTACCAGTCGGACGTGGAGGAGTGGCTGGCCGCTCACCCGGACCACCCGCTTGCGCAGGAGACGCGCGAGCGCGTCGACCGGCACCGGGCGAGCTGGCTGAGGGGCTACCGGGGAGTGCTCGGGATGGCCTACCTCACGCTGGCCCCGGTGAACGGAACGGCCTGAGCGGATTGAGCGGATTCAGCGGGCTGACGGGCCGACGGGCCGACGGGCTGCCCCGGGGTACCCGGGGTCGTCGACGTACATCCGCGCGATGCGCACCTGCATCTGTCTCACGGTCGTGGTCCTGATCCTCGAACTGGCCAAGGGGAACAAGTAGTTCGTGGGGTGGCCGGTGAGAAAGACTGGGCCGGCCCGGGCACGCGACGACCACTTGGAGCACGTCGGATGAGCAGCAACGTACTGACCATGTACGGCGGGCCGAGACGAGTCGACGGCCAGGGGCAGGCGAAGGTGGCGGGCATGGTCAGCTTCTCCGACGGGTCGGGACCGGCGCCGTCGGCCGTGTACGTGGAGCGCGAACTGCCACCGGGAGGCACGTCCGCGTACCTTGCGGCCCGGGGCGGAGGGGCCCGTTCCTTCGCCCTGTGGGCCGACGATCAACGCCAGGAGCGGGTGGCCACCGTGGTGACCCTGTCGGCCGGCAGCGGCGTTGCGAGGTTTCAGGTTCTCGGCGCGCACGGCGAGGTCATCGGCACGCTCGTACGCGAGAAGGCGCTCCGCGGCAGGGGGCTGCGCACCCGTTGGACCGTGCAGCAGACCGGCGGCTCCGAAGCGGTGGGCTTCAAAGGCAGGATCGTATGGTGGTGGATGTGGTGGCTCTTGCTGCCCCTGATGACGGTGGTCCTCGTGATCAGCGTCTTCGACAGCGTCCCTGGTAACGAGGGCGGCTTCGCACGCGCACCCCGGCGCATCCGGTGGCGCGCGAACGGGGAAATGCCGCTGGAGTTCAGGTCCAAGGGCGACAAACTGCATGTACACGCACCTGGCGTGGACTGGCGGCTCGGGGCCGCACTGATCGCCCTCCTGCGCAGCTTCAACGCCGGCGCGTGGGACTCGGTGAAGCAGTGACCCGGGGGACGACACTCCGGCGCGGTGCCTGCTGTGGCGGCGGAAGTTGGTGCTCCGGGGCCGCGCACCGTAGAACTGGGCCTCATGTCTGATCAGCGGCCGGCCCAACACCCGGTGCCAAGGCCCTTGCCCGGTCCGCCCGGTCCGCCCGGCGCGTACGGCGCGTACGGCCCGCCACGGTTCCAAGAGGTCAGTGCCGGGTACCGGCGTTGGGCCGGCATCCTGCTCTGGCTCGCGATCGCCGTAGCGGGTCTCATGGTGCTCGCTGTCCTGGCCGGCATCGTCCTGCTGGTGAAGGCGGACGCAGACGTGGACGCCGCCGCCTACGGCTATCTCGCCATCTTCCTCTGGTTCGGGATTGCCGCCGCGATCCCGGTGCTGCTGGCGCTCGGTATCCCCGCAATCGTCATGAAGCGGCGTGTACGGCAGCAGGAGCGGCTGGGGCGCGATGCCATGTACTGAGACGACGGTGTTGGTCGCAGCCGTGAACGAGTGGCTGTGACCAGCACCGTCGCAACGGCCCTCAGACGACGTCGAATTCGTTGCCTTCGGGGTCCTGCATGGCGGCGGCGTAGAGCCCCATGTCCGGCTCATCCTTGATCCGCAGCACGGTGGCACCGGCTTTGACCAGCCGCTCCACCGTAGCCTTGACCCGCTGTGTGCGGACGTCCAGCGAGACGTCACGGCCCCCGCCGACCTTCAGGTCGAAGTGCCACCGGTTCTTGGCGATCTTGGGCTCCGGAACCTGCTGGAACCACACCCTCGGTCCATGTCCCGCAGGATCGATGATCGACTCCGGAACATCCCCGGCACCGGCCGGCAATTCCGCCTCGGGCACCCCCATCGCCGCCCAGTAAGCACGCCACGTGGCGTGCCCGCCCGGCGGAGGCTCGGGCACGTAGCCCAGGGCCTCGGCCCAGAAAGTCACCATTCTCTGCGGATCGGAGCAGTCGATCGTCAGCTGCACTGTCATTTCCATGCCCGGAGCATCCCAGGCAGGTCTGACAGGCGAGCGATCCACTTCCGTAACAGGCCCGGGCTGTGGCGCGGTTGTTGAGACCCCACAAGGTCGGCTACGCGGCGAAGCCGATGTTGGTGACGTACTCGTACTGTCCCCACTGCGACCCCAGGTCGACGATGGTGTCCTCCCAGGCGTCGTCCAGGCCCTGATGGTCGCCGGACGCCCATGCCTCTACGATGCGGTCCCAGCGGCGGACGTTCATCGTGCGGTACTCCACCATCCGCTGGAGCGGTCGCGGCACCTGCGACTGGTTGAGCGGGTGGATCTCCACCCGTGTACCGCCATTGGCGTTCAGGCGCCGGAGAAGGTGCCGGGCGACGTTCTGGCGGCGCACCTGGCGGTAGGCGGCCTCGATGCGTTCCAGATTGGCCTTCGTCGGGCTGCGCCTCTCCTCCAGCCATGCCTTCAGCGTGCGGTCGGTGACCGTCAGTCCGGCGTCCCTGGCCGCTCGGCGGCTGTGTTCCGTCTTGGTGAGGTAGTGCAGCCGCGCCATCAGACCACGCTTCACGGTCACCGGAGTGACGATGCCGCCCGACAGCTCGTCGAGCTTGTGCGCGACGGCATCGCTGCCCTTGATGCCCCGGGCGCCGAACTTCCCGAAGTCGATGGTCCTCTCGGGCACCTACTCCTCCTCCCCCGACATGTCCCCGGTGTTTTCTGTGTCTTCGGTGCCCTCGACGTCATCGACGAGATCGACGACATCGACGCCCGCGGTGTAGACGTCCTTCATCTTGACCTCGGTCACACCGCGGCCCTCGGGAAAGACACGGTGCCAGTCGCCGATGACGTGGAGCTCGTCGGTGCCCATCGCACGTACGACGGTGAGTCCCTCGTCGTGGGCCTTGAGGGCCTTCATCCAGAGGTTGGAGAACGCCTGGCTGCGGATGATGTGCATCCAGTCCGGGCGGTAGAGCTCCCGGTTGTAGTTCGACTCCCCCATCGTGGAGACGAACTTCGAGTACATCGCCTTCACGTACTCCAGCGTCACCTCGTCGTCGGCGGCGATCGCGGTGTCCCTGGCCTCCTTGAGGGCGACGCGGAACTTCTCCAGCAGGTTCTCCGTAGCACCGGACGTGTACGACTCGTGGATCTCCGGGGGCTCGCACAGGGCGTGCTTCGGGCCGGAGAGGCGCAGCAGGAGGCGCAGGGTCGGTTCGGTGACCCACAGCGGGCCGGGCTCGTCCCGGTTGCCGATCGGGTTGGGCAGCACTGCTTCGTGTTCCCACGCGGGCGGGGTGATGAGGTGGACGCCGGCGCGGCGGCGGTCGTGGGCGAATCCGGCGCTGTGTTCCAGCTGGCCGAGCGGGAGGTGGGTCTTCAGGGCGGAGAGGTAGGCGCCGTTGATGTCGAGCGCGGTCACCTCGTGGCGGCCGGGCGGCAGTTCATGACGGGTCCACTTCGGGCGCGCCTCCCAGATCCGGTCCGCGCCCTTGGAGGTCTGCTTGCGGAGGATGTCCGGGATCCACGGGTGCGCGACGATGTCGTACCGCGCGCCCTTACGGGTCTCGTCGAGCAGCCGCATCGCGTCCGGGATCGCCCGCTTCAGCAGCGCCGCGAGGGTCGCCTCGACATCGCCCCGGTACTCGGCGAGCGCCGCCTGAACGGTCTGCCCGATCAGGTCTCCGGGCCCGGACTGCTCCTGGAACGCGCGCTTGGCCGGGCTCCGGGGGCGCTGGGAGGGGTACGGAGTGGTTTCAGGGACCGGACCGGCGGGCTGCGTGCTGGTGGGTCGCGTGCTGGTGGGCTGTGCACCGGCAGGTTGCTCACCGGCAGGCTGCTCACCGGCTGGTTGCGTGCTGGTGGCGGTCGCGGGGCGGCAGTCGGACGGGTCCAGGTGCTGGGCGAAGCCCGCCACCCGGTGCGTGGCCGGTGCTCCGCACAGCACGCACGCCTCGGGAGCGACGAGGGACTCCACCTCGTCCCCGGCCTCGCTCTCGCCCTCACTCCCGTTGTCGCTCTCGTCCCCGGCTTCGTCCTCGTCCTCCGCGGGCGGCGCTTCCGTTGCCGGCTCGTTGGGGAACTTGGCAGCCAGCCCGTTCAGCAAATACGCGTACTTGGCGCGGATCTCGTCCGACGGGTCGCGGCCGCCCTCCCACGCGCCGACCGTGCTGGGGCTCACGCCGAGCGCCCGGGCCACCTGGGCCTTGGAGAACCTGGCCTGCTCCCGCAGCTCGCGACGGACGTCCGGCGGCGGGAGTTCGGCCTGCGGGCCGACCTCCGCGAGCAGCGCGTCGATGGCGTCGAAGTCACTCACCGGAGCGCTCCCTTCGCGGCGACTGAAGTGTCATGGGGCCCGTCGGTTTCATGGGCCCGTCAGATGTAGGTGACGGGGTTGCGGGACAGATGCGGACTACCGGTCGGGCGGCCGACGCGGGGGTCGTCACGCAGCAGGTCGCCCTCAAGAGCGTAACGGTCACCGTGCTTGGAGATGCCGATGATCCTCGCGACCGCGAGGACCGTGCCCTCGGTGTTGATGATCTGCACCTCGTCCTGCGACAGGGCCCGGTCGGCGTTGAACTTCCAGATGCCGCGTCCGGCTTCCCACGCCTCGTCCTCGCTCATGCCCCGGCGCCACCCGAGGGTGGTCCGCATCAGACGGTCGTCCGGGTCCGCCGCGCGCTCGGCACCGATCTGGATCTGCAGCACCCGCGCACCTCCCGGAGGGACAACTATTCAACTTGTTACGAAGTTATCATGCGCGCCGTCGGAGTGGGGCGCGGTGGGCGACGGTGAGCCCTTCGGCGCGTCACGGAGGAGCCGGGCCACCACCCGGAGAAACTCTCGCCATGACCGACGCACCGAAAGCAGTCCTCGAAGGCGGCCCCGACGATCTCCCCGACCGGATCGTCCCTCTCACCGCACCCGGGCCCGGGCCCGATATCAAGGTCCCGTTCCGTGGCGGGTACGAACACTTCAGGGCCACGGCACGCCACCGCGAAACGGCCGAGGGGCAGTTGCCCGTCTACGAATGGTGGGAGCGCACGGAGGTCCCCGGGTAGGGCCGCCTCCGCTCAGGCGTCCCCCGCCGCGTCGCGGGGCAGGAGGCGTCGGCACAGCTCGTCGATCAGTTCGCCGGCAGAACCCGCGAGGACGTCGGGCACGGTGAGGTCGTCCACGATCATGCCGTGCACGGCGAGGTACAGCAGGATGACATCGACCCGGTCGCCGGGCAGCCCCGCATCGAGATGGAAGCGGATGTTCTCCTCCAGCGCCACGCGGAAGATCCTGTTGAGCTCGGCGCCCAGTTCGGGGCGGCGGACGCCCTCCAGGCGCAGCTCCATCATGGCGAGGTAGCTGCTGCGGTCGGCATCCATGCGCCGGTAGACGTCGCGCAGAAATTGCGCGACCAGCTCGGGGGACGACGGGGCGGCCAGGGCCTCGGCGACCTCCGCCGGGTCCGGCGTCAGGCGCTCGCGGGTGCGCTCCATGATCTGCCGCAGCAGTTCGGCGCGATTGGCGAAGTAGTTGGAGCAGGTGCCGACGGGCACCTGCGCCTTGGCGTCCACGGCCCGCAGGGTCAGCCCGCGCGAGCCCTCGGCGGCCAGCACTTCGATGGCCGCGTCGAGCAACGCGGCACGGCGGGCCGGGTTCTGACGCATGAGATCCTCCAAAAACATTGACACCACTTCAAGTGAAGTACTACGTTCAAAGCACTCCAAACGGAGGGTACATCGCAGTCACACACAGGAGTCAACTTGCGAGTTCGTTTCACCACCCGGCACGGCGCCGGCACCTTCACCGAGTTCAACCTCGGCGGCCGCGGCCCGCAGCCGCTGAAGCCCCGTTCGGTCCCCCGTCCCCGACCGCTTCCGAAGCCCGGCACCCGGCGGTGACCGGGGCGGGAGCCCAACACAGCGCAACCAGGCCGCGGATGGCCGGTGTCGGTCGGCACAACACGACCACCGGACGATCAGTCCGGAACACCGGCCGCTCCGCGGCCGTGCAGTTTCAGGCGGTGCGCCGGGCAGCCCAGAGCGGCGGTCCACAACAGGGTGCGCATGATGTCGGCCGTCTCCCAGACCCCCTTGATGGGATGCTCAGGCGAACGTGATCACCAACGCCACCACGTAGAGCGCGGCTGCGCCCCCGCCCCGCCCACAGGGCGACCGTACGGCGCCCCTGCGGTACTCGATCGCGGCAACGGCCGCCGTCACAGTCGGCGCACCAAGAATCGTGCGGGATGTGACGGGATCGGATCGGGCCGTCAGCCGCCGCTGCCCAGCACCACGGTCCGGGACGGCGTCGCCGTGGGCAGGACGACCTGCGAAGCACCGCTCCTGCGGTACTCCTGCGGGCTGACCCCCCGCACCCTCTTGAAGGCCGAGCTCAGCGCGAACGCGCTGCTGTAACCCACCTGACGCGCCGCCGTGGCCACCGTGACGTCCGATTCCCGCAGCAGGTCGGCGGCCATAGCCAGCCGCAAGGAGGCCAGGTACGTCATCGGCGGCTCCCCCACGACCTCGGCGAAGCGGCGGGCAAGACCCGCCCGGGAGACGCCGACCTTGCGGGCCAGTGAATCCACCGTCCACGCATGGGCCGGATCACCGTGGAGAAGCCGCAGCGCGGGTCCCACCCTGGGGTCGGACCTGGCGTGGTACCAGGCCGGCGCACCGGCGTCCGGCTCGGCGAGCCAGGCGCGCAGCACACTGACGAAGAGCAGGTCGAGGAGCCGGTCGAGGACCAGTTCCTGCCCCGGCTCGTCGCGGCCGATCTCCTCGGCCAGCAGATCCACGAGCGGGGTGTCACCGAGGGCGGCGGGCCGCACCAGGAGAGTGGGCAGGGCTCCCAGCAGCCGACGCCCGATCTCGCCGGGCCCCTGGTACGTACCGCTGAGCATCACGGACGAGCCCTGCCCGAGCGGGTCGCCCCAGGTCCGCACCCCCAGCGCCATCGTGTCGGTGACGTCCTCGCCGACGGTGGTGTTGCAGCGCTGGTCGGGACCGACGGTGATCTGGACGGGGGTGTCCTGCGCGTCGGCGATCGTGTACGGGTCGGGGCCCCGCAGCACGGCGATGTCGCCGGGACCGATGAGGGCCGGCACCCCGCCGTCCGGCATCACCCAGGCGCTGCCCTGGACCATGGTGGCCAGGGAGATCGGAGCGCGGTCCTCTACACGGAGCGACCAGGGCGGGTCGAAGACGGACTTGAGCAGGAAGGCGCCGCGCGCCTTCGGCCCGTCCAGGAGTCCGGTGAGCACGTCCATGTGGTGATCCCCCATTCGGCTTGCGAGTACGGCACCGGGCCGGATCCGTACCGACGGCCTGTACCGACGGCCTGTACCGACGATCCGTACCGGCGCTCTCAGATGTTTCCAGTGTGCTGCCGGGCGTCGTCAGACGTTCCAGACACCGGTGGCGGCGGCATCCTTCACGAACGCGGAGAAGTCGCGCGGCTTGCGGCCGAGTACCTCCTCCACCCCGTTGACGACCCCGGCGTTGCGCCCGTCGACGATCAGGACGAACAGGTCGGCGAACTCGACGGGCAGCCCGTTCTCCCGCAGGAACGCCCGGTAGTCGTCGAGGCCGACCGGGGTGTACGTGATCTCCCGGCCGGTGATCCGCGACAACTCGGCGGCCACGTCGCGGAAGCTCAGCGACCGGGGCCCGGACAGCTCGTACGTCCTGCCGATGTGCCTGTCGTCGGTGAGGGCGGCGGCGACGACATCGGCGATGTCCTCGACGTCCACGAACGGCTCCACGGCCTCCGCGGTCGGCAGCGTCAGCTCACCGGCGAGTACGGGCTCCAGGAAGAAGCTCTCGCTGAAGTTCTGGTTGAACCAACTGGCCCGTACGACGGTCCAGTCGGCGCCCGACTCCTTGAGCTTGTTCTCGCTGTTGACCGCGCCGTCCTCACCCCGTCCGGAGAGCAGCACCAGCCGGCGCGCGCCTTTCTTCACGGCAAGCTCGGAGAAGGCTCCGACGGCTTCGGCCGCCCCCGGGAACCCGAGGTCGGGGTAGTAGGTGACGTATACGGATCCGACGCCGTCGAGCGCTGCCTCCCAGGTGTCGGGGTCCTCCCACACGAAGGGCGGTTCGCCGTTGCGGGATCCCACACGCACCGGCAGCCCCTGTGCGGTGAGCCGCTCCGCCACCCGGCTCCCGGTCTTGCCGGTGCCGCCGATCACCAGGATCGTCTTCGGGGCGGCCTGCTCGGTGTTCTGCTGAGTGCTCTGCTGAATGTTCTGTTCGTTCGTCATGCGGATCAGTCAACTCCGACGCGGCGAGACGAACCATAGCCATAGCGCTCAACAACATACGCGTGCGTCTACGAACGGCAGCCGGCGGCGTTTCAGCAGCGGTCAGATGTTGTCGGCCTGGTCGTCGTGGCCGGCCTGGTCGTCGTGGTTGTCGTAGTCGTCGTAGAAGCCCTGGCCGGTCTTGACCCCGAGGTGCCCGGCGTCCACGTACTTCTTCAGCAGTTCGCGCGGTCCGGCGGGCAGGTCGGGGCGCTCGACGGCGTAGTGGTTCTCGATGTCCAGGACGACATCGAGGCCGACACGGTCCATCATGCGGAACGGCCCCGCGGGCGTGCCCATGTTGATCTGCCACATCTTGTCGACGTCCTGCGGAGTGGAGACCCCCTCGGCGACCACCGCCAGGGACTCTCGCTTGATGGCGGCCCAGATGCGGTTGAAGATGAAGCCCGTCGACTCCTTGTGCGCCTCGAAGGGGTACACGCCGTAGCGCGGCAGTTCGCGCTCCAGCAGGTCGATGATCGCCCGGTCGGTGTGGCCGTCGGACATGATGTCGATCGCGTTCTGCTTGGGCGGCATGTAGAAGTGCATGTTCAGCACCCGCTCGGGGTGCTTGACCTCGTCGATGAACTGGCTGGTCGGGTACGAGGAGGAGTTGCTGGCCAGGATGGCGTCGGGGTCGGCGAGACGGTCCAGCTCGCCGTAGATGCTCTTCTTCAGATCGAGGCGCTCGGGGACGGCCTCGACCACGAGCCAGGCTCCGGCGAGCGCCTCCGCCAGGTCGTCCGTGACACTGGCCCGCCCCGGGCAGCCGCCCTCGATCCCGGCGGCGACCTCGGCCACGTTCGCCGCCACATAGGCGCGTGCCGCCTCGCCCGCTTCCTTCGACTTGTCGTAGATGCGGACCTCACCACCGCGGGTGGCGAACATCAGGGCGATCCTGCGGCCCAGCGTGCCGGATCCGATGACGGCGACCGGACGATTCTCGACGTCGGTGGGAACGGTGGAGGCCATGTTCTTCCTGCTCTCGGGCAGACAGCATGCGTCCCCGGTGGGCGGCCGCCGGGCTGCTCGACAGTCTCGGCCGCTCCCCCGGCGGCAGCAACCGGGGCCGTCCCGGCAGATGAACGGTGTACGTGGAGGGCCGCGCCCGAAGGATCAGGCGTCGCCCCTGAGCCGGTCGCGCTGGATCCGGTGTGCGAGGGTGCGGCGCACGGAGGCCGACGCGCCGGCGGCGCCAGGGGTCGTGGTGGCAGGGGCGGTGGCGGTGGGCTTCGAGGGGGTGTCGAGGCCGCGGCTGATCCTGTCGTACGCGTCCCGGTGGCCGACGGGCAGCGTCGCCCGGTGCAGTCGCAGGTCCTCCTCGACGAGGCGTCGCAGCTCGTCGACGTTCTCGGGGGTGAAGCGCTTCTTCCCGCGCGCGACGGCATTGACGTAGCGGGTGCAGCGGGCAGTGTCGGAGAGGGTCTCCGAGATCTCCTCGGCGAGGGCCCACAGCCGTCCTTCGAGCCATGGGGTGTCGTACTGGTCGAGGGAGAGCTCCATCGGGGGCGCCGGGTCGTCGTCCGGCCGGTACTTCGCCATCTGCTTGGACACGGCGGGCTGGCTCATGGCCGCGAGCCGGGCGATCCTGTCCTGCGTCCAGCCGAAGCCGATGAACAGCTTGATCATCTCGGCGCGCAGCTTCCGCATCTCCTCGCCCGCGCGGATGACCTCGTTCATGTCGGCGAGCATCCGCCCGGCCTGTTGCTCGGTCAGCGTCCCGGGGATCCGGTGCGTGCTCTCTTCGCCTGCCATGAGTCGGTTATACACCTCACGGATCCAGCTTCATAACCAGGTTGTACAACCTGGTTATGAATGGCATGGTCCCTGCCATGCCCACCTTCTTCGCACCCGACGGAACCCGGCTCGCCTACCGCGTACACGGAATCGGCGACGACAACGACAACAGCAACTGCAACAGCCGTGACAACGGCAACGGCCGTGACGACGGCAACGACGACGCCCCGGTCGTCTGCATCCCTGGAGGCCCTGCCGACTCGCGCTACCTCGGCGATCTCGGCGGCCTGTCGGCGCACCGCCGGCTCGTCGTCCTGGACCTCCGCGGCACCGGACGGTCCGCGGTTCCCGACGACATCTCCTCCTACCGCTGCGACCGCCTCATCGCGGACGTCGAGGCCCTGCGCACCCACCTCGGACTCCCCCGGATCGACCTGCTCGCCCACTCCGCCGGAGCGAACCTCGCGATGCGGTACGCGGCGCGCCACCCGAAGCGCATCGGCAGGCTCGCCCTGATCGCCCCGGGCATCCGGGCCCTCGGAATCACGATCAGCGGGGAGGCCCGGCGTGAACTCGCGCGGCTTCGCGGGGCGGAACCGTGGTTCCCGGCGGCGTTCGCCGCGCTGGAGGCGATCACCGGGGGAACCGGCAGCGACTGGGAGGCCGTCGGCCCCTTCTTCTACGGGCGGTGGGACGCCGCGGCCCAGCAGCACCTGACGGCGAGCCGACCGGAGAACGAAGAGGCCGTCGCCCGTTTCGCGGCCGAGGGCGCCTTCGCGCCGGATGCCACCCGCGCGGCGCTCGCCGGCTTCGGGGCTCCCGTCCTACTGCTCGCCGGGGAGTTCGACGTGAACAGCCCGCCCCGGTCGGTGGCCGAGGCGGCCGGGTCGTTCCCCGATGCCGCACTCGTCGTACAGCCAGAAGCAGGTCACTACCCCTGGCTCGACGACGCGGACCGGTTCGTGGCAACGGTCGCAGCGTTCCTGGAGTGATGCCCGGGTACGCACGCACTCGCGCACCCGGGCGTTCCCGCCGCTCTACCGTTGCGCGAACCGATCGAACGCCGCGTACAGGGCCGCGCTCATGGCGGCGCTTCCCTTGTGGCCGGAGTCCTCGATGACCACGAGTTCCGAGCCGGGCCAGGCGTGGGCGAGTTCCCAGGCCGTGTCGAGCGGCCCGCTGATGTCGAGGCGGCCGTGGATCAGGACACCGGGGATACCCGCCAGACGCCCCGCGTCGCGGATCAGCTGCCCCTCCTCCAGCCAGGCCCCGCGGGAGAAGTAGTGCGAGCAGATCCGTACCAGCGCCAGCATGGCCCGGGGCGGCCTGCCGCCGTACGGGTTGGGCGTGCCGTTCGGCTCCGCGGAGACGACGGCGTCCTCCCAGGCACACCAGTCGGTCGCGGCCCTGGCCCGTACCTCCGGGTCGGGATCGTCCATGAGACGTGCGTACGCCCCGAGGAGGTCGCCGCCGCGGTCGGCCTCGGGGACACCGTCCCGGAAGCGCTCCCACGCTTCCGGGAAGAACCGGCCCGCGCCCCGGTAGAGCCAGTCGATCTCACTGCGGCGGGTGCTGGTGACAGCGGCGAGGACGATCTCGGACACCCGCTCCGGGTACCGCTCGGCGTACGCGAGGCTGAGCGTGGAACCCCAGGAGCCGCCGAACAGCAACCACCGGTCGACACCGAGGTGTTCGCGCAGCTGCTCCATGTCTGCGATCAGGTGCTCGGTGGTATTGAGCGTCATGTCGGTGGTGTGGTCGGCGGCGTGGGGTGTGCTCCGGCCGCAGCCCCGCTGGTCGAACAGGATGATCCGGTAGCGCTCCGGATCGAAGGACTTGCGCGGGCCCGCCGAGCAGCCCGAACCGGGACCTCCGTGGACGACCAGAGCAGGCTTTCCGTCGGGGTTTCCGCAGGTCTCCCAGTAGATGAGGTTGCCGTCGCCGGTGTCGAGCATCCCGTGCTCATAGGGGTCGATCGGCGGGTACGGGGCCGTCATGTCCGGCTCTCCTTCGTCGAGTTCGCTCTTTCTGCTGTTCAGAGGGCGTGATCAGATGTGGAAGCTCAGTGATGGTGCCGGACGCCTGGTGCGCTTGTCCATCCGGCTGGCACCCGTTCACAAGGGGCGTGTGCCGGATGGCTGGTGGCCCCTCTCGTTCCTAGCCTCAGGTCATGATCTTTCGTCGTGTGTGGTTACCAGCTGCGGTGCTTGCGCTGGCCGTGTCGTCTCTGCCCTCCGTTGCGGCTTCGGCCGCGCCGCACCCCTCCGGCACGGGTTGGTCCGTGCAGCGTGACGCCGACGCGCTGCGCGATGCCGAGGTCACCGGCGTCGCGGTTCGCCTGGAGACCCCGCGCGGGACCGTCACGGCCCGCTCCGGGGTGGGTGACCTGGTCACTCATCGCCCGGTTCCGGCCGACGGCTACCTGCGTCTGGGCAGTACCACCAAGACGTTCGTCGCCACCGTCGTGCTGCAACTGGTGGGCGAAAAGCGCATCTCCCTCGACCAGACAGTGGAGCAGCTGCTGCCCGGGGTCGTGTCCGGAACCGGAAACGACGGCCGGACCATCACCATCCGCGACCTGCTGCAGCACACCAGCGGCCTGTCCGACTACATCTACGACGTCTTCCCCGACCCCAGTGCCCAGACCTACTTCGCCAACCGGTGGAGTGCCCACCAGCCCGAAGAGCTGGTCGCCCTGGCCATGCGCCATGAGCCCGACTTCCCGGCCGGCACCCGCTGGGCGTACTCCAACACGAACTACGTACTAGCCGGAATGATCATCGAGAAGGTCACCGGCCGCACCTGGGAACAGCAGGTCCACGACCGCATCCTGCGCCCCCTCGGCCTGCGGCACACCGACACCCCGGGCACAAAGCCTTTCCTCCCGCATCCGCATACGGCCAACTACCAGCAGTTCACCGCGTACGGCCCGATGGTCGACACCACGATCCCCTACCGGCCCTTCGACAGCGGGGCCGACGGCTCGATGACCGGCACAGCCCGCGACCTCAACCGCTTCTTCACCGCCCTGGCCAACGGACGGCTGCTGAAGCCCGCCGAGTTGGATGCCATGCGGACCACAGTCCCGGTACCGCAGGACAGTGGCCACCCGGCAGGCGCCCGGGACGGCCTGGGACTGTTCTTCACCCCCTTGTCCTGCGGCGACGGATACCTCGGGCACGGGGGAAGCGGCTTCGGATATGTCATCCGGACAGCGACAACCACAGACGGACGGCGCGCTGTCACCGTCTCCGCGCACAGCCGCTCCGCGGACCCGCAGACCGCGGCCCGTCAGGAAGAAGCACTGCGCAACCTCATCGACCACGCTCTCTGCCGCACCACATGACCACGGTGCACTCGGCACCCGCCGACTTCGTCCGGGCGGTCATGGACGTGGACCACTCCTGACCGCACCACCCAAGCGTCACTGGCTTGACAGGTGACGACCCTGGTGCGACGCTGATACCAGCCCGGCGCTACGGCGCGATCCGCAACGATCGAGCGGAGTCCGGCCATGAACAGCACCACCACCGCCAACACCGCCACCACTGCGAGTACTGCGAAGCGTGCGGACACCCTGGAGACTGTGGGCGCCGCGAACACCGAGATCACCGAGATCGCGGTGGACAGCGCGGCAGCGGCCCGGCACGAGCGGTTCGGGAAGCTGCCCGAGCGCGTGCCCTACCAGGACATGGTCGAGGTGAGGCCCGCCTCGCCGAACGAGTCCGCGAGGGATGCGTACGACCCGGAGAGCTCGTGGATGTCCTTCTCCTGCCTGGCCGCCGACCTCGGCCTGTAGCCCACGCCGCTAGGGTCTTTCGTTTGGATCAGGTCGGATCAGGGAGCGGGGTCCGGTGTCGTGCATCGCAAGGCGGAGGAGGGCGACAGATGGGGTCTCCCCTGCTCGAGCGGAGTCGAGAGCTTGGGGAAGGAGCCATGGCAACCGACGACAACGCGGCGAGGTGCGGCACCGGGGCACGCGAGCCCGGCATGATCCAAACGAGAGGCCCTAGCCCCCACGCCCGTCCCGCGCCTGTTTCACACCTGCCCCGCGTCCGCTCCACGCCCGCCCCTCGTACGATCCCTCCCGCTCGCCGGAAAAACCGCGAGAGGTCGCCGAGGGGCGGCTGTTAAGCTCGCGAAAGCGTTGATCGCGTATCGAGGAGACCAGACATGGTGGGTGACGACGACATCTCGGGGTGAGACCCCGACCTGTCAGGCCAGCGGCCGATGCCCAGGAGCATCGCCGTCGTGGCCGTTCAGTCGTCCCCTTCTTCCATGTTCCGGGCAGCATTCTGCGTCTGCCCGTATCTCATTCGAGGTATCTCCATGTCCGACGCCGCCATCATCTGCTCGAACCTCTCCTTCGCCTGGCCCGACGACACCCCGGTCTTCGACGACCTGTCCTTCACCATGGGCAGCGGCCGGACGGGCCTGGTCGCGCCCAACGGCTCCGGCAAGAGCACCCTTCTCAAGCTGATCGCCGGCGAGCTGCGGCCCGGCACCGGGTCCGTGTCCGTGAACGGCACGCTCGGCCATCTCCCGCAGAGCCTCCCCCTCACCGGTGATCTCACGGTGGCCGAGGTCCTGGGCGTCGCCGAGGTGATCCGGGCCCTGGACGCCGTGGAGTCCGGGGACGTGAGCGAGGAACACTTCACGGCCATCGGCGACGACTGGGACATCGAGGAACGCACCCGGGCCCAGCTGGACCGGCTGGGCCTCGCCGGTCTGGCCCTCGACCGGAGCCTGAACACGCTCAGCGGCGGCCAGGTCGTCTCGCTCGGCCTCGCGGCCCAGCTGCTGAAACGGCCCGACGTACTGCTGCTCGACGAGCCGACCAACAACCTCGATCTCGACGCCCGCCATCGGCTCTACGACGTACTGGAGGACTGGAACGGCTGCCTCCTGCTGGTCAGCCACGACCGGGCGCTGCTCGACCGGATGGAGCGCATCGCCGAACTCGAACGCGGCGAACTGCGCTTCTACGGCGGCAACTTCAGCGAGTACGAAGAGGCGGTGCGGGCCGAGCAGGAGGTCGCCGAGAAGAACATCCGCAACGCCGAGCAGGAACTGAAGCGGGAGAAGCGGGAGATGCAGCAGGCCCGCGAACGCGCCGAGCGCCGCGCGAGCAACGCCGCCCGCAACCTCAAGAGCGCGGGCCTGCCACGCATCTTCGCCGGGAACATGAAGCGCGGCGCCCAGGAGTCCGCGGGCCGGTCCGGCCAGTTGCACTCCTCCCGGGTCTCCGACGCCAAGGCCAGGCTGGACGAGGCGGGGCGCGCCCTGCGCGACGAGCAGCGCATCACGCTGGACCTGCCGGACACCGTCGTGCCGGCCGGACGCACACTCGTGCTCGGCGAGCGGATGCAGGTACGCCACGGCGGCCGGGGCCTGTTCACCGAAGCGGGCGTCGACCTGACCGTCCGGGGCCCCGAGCGCATCGCGCTGACCGGTTCCAACGGCTCCGGGAAGACCACACTGCTGCGGCTGCTCAACGGCGAACTGGAGCTGGACGGCGGGCAGATCAAGCGGGCCGACGGCCGCATCGCCTACCTCTCGCAGCGGCTGGACCTGCTGGATCTCGACCGTACGGTCGCGGAGAACTTCACCGCGTCCGCACCGCACCGGACAGAGGCGGAGCGGATGAATCTGCTCGCCCGCTTCCTCTTCCGGGGCCCCCGGGCCCACCTTCCGGTCGGCGTGCTGTCCGGCGGCGAGCGGCTGCGCGCCACGCTGGCCTGCGTGCTGTGCGCCGAACCGGCTCCGCAGCTGCTGCTCCTGGACGAGCCGACGAACAACCTGGACCTGGTGAGCGCGGGCCAGTTGGAGAGCGCGCTGGGCTCATACCGGGGAGCGTTCGTGGTGGTCAGCCACGACGAGCGTTTTCTCGCCCGGATCGGCGTGGACCGGTGGCTGCGGCTGGCCGACGGCAGGCTGACGGAGACCGGAGCCCCGGAGACGGCAACGCGCGAAACGGGAACACACGGGACCGGGACGGGATCACGGGGAACCGGGACACCCGAGATGTGAGCCGCTGATGTGCCGACCGGGCCCGCGCCCGAGGTGGAACACCACCCGGCGGGCCGCAGCACCGATCACATCAGGTGGACCACCTTGTCTCGACCGTCCCTGCTCGCCCATGACGTCGTCCGTACCCTGGGAGCCAGGCGGGTTCTCGACGGCGTCTCCCTCACCGCCTCCCCCGGCCACCGCATCGGGCTGATCGGGGAGAACGGCGTCGGCAAGTCGACGCTGCTGCGGCTGCTCGCCGGAGCGGACGAACCCGATGCCGGGAGCATCACCCGCCCTGCCGACCTGGGCTTTCTGCACCAGGAGTTGCCGTTCGACGACGCGTCGACGATCGCCGACGTGCTGGACGAGGCGCTGCGCGAGGCCCGCGACGACCTGGCCGAGCTCGAACGCCTCACCGAGCGGCTCGCCCACGCACCGCAGGACTCTCCCGACTGTGCCGAGTTGCTCGACGCGTACGGCCGACAACTCGAACAGGCCCAGGACCGGGAGGCCTGGGACGCCGACCGGCGGGCCGCGATGGTGCTCGACGGGCTCGGCCTCGGCGCGTTCCGGCACGACCGGACGCTCGGCTCCCTCTCCGGCGGGCAGCGCGGCCGGCTGGCGCTTGCCGCTCTGCTGGTCCGGCGCCCTTCGGCGCTGCTGCTGGACGAGCCGACCAACCACCTCGACGACGGCGCCGCCGCCTTCCTGGAGGAGCAGGTGCGCGGTCTGCCCGGGGTCGTCGTGGTGGCCAGCCACGACCGGGCCTTCCTCGACGCCGTCTGCACGGATCTGGTCGACCTCGACCCGGCCATGGACGGCCCGGTCCGCTACGGCGGCAACTACAGCGCCTACCTGGGCGAGAAGCGCGCCGAGCGGGAACGCTGGGAGCGGCGGTACGCCGATGAGCAGGAGGAACTGGCGGCGCTGCGCCACTCGGCCGGGGTCACCGCGCGCCTCGTGGCGCCGGACCGTGAGCGGCGCGACAACGAGAAGATGGGCTACGGCCATCGCGCCGGACGGGTGCAGAGCCAGATCTCGCGACGGGTGCGCAATGCCACGCGCCGGCTGGACGGGCTGGAGCGCAGCCAGACCGGTGAGCCGCCGCAGCCGCTGCGATTCCACGGCACCGCACTGACCGTCACCGCGCCCGCCGAGAACCCGGTGGACGACTCCCCCAACCCCCTCAACCCCCTCAACTCTCCCAACTCCCCCAACTCCGTCGACTCCCCCGCCACCCTCGTCACCCTCGTCTCCCTGCGTGATGTACGGGTGCCGGGCAGGCTCGACGTCGCACGACTGGACATACCGGCGACCGAGCGCCTCCTCGTCACGGGCGGCAACGGCGCGGGGAAGTCGACGCTGTTGTCCGTGCTCGCCGGGCGTCTGGCGGCCGAGGGCGACGTGAGACGGCGGAAGGGGCTGACGGTGGGGCTGCTGGCCCAGGACACCGTGTTCTCCCACCCCGACCGGACCGGGCATGAGACCTATGAGCGCTCGCTCGGTGCCGAGCGGGTGGAGAAGGTCCCGCTGCGTTCGCTGGGGCTGCTGCACGAGGCAGACCTGGACAAGCCGGTCGGTCAGCTGTCGGTCGGTCAGCGCCGCCGGCTCGCGCTGGCGCTCCTGGTGGCGCGTCCGCCGGAGCTGCTGCTGCTCGACGAGCCGACGAACCACTTGTCCCCTCGGCTGTGCGACGAGCTGGAGGCCGCCCTGGGTGCCGGGCCCGGCGCGATCGTCCTGGCCAGCCACGACCGCTGGCTGCGCAGGCGCTGGCAGGGCCGCGAGATCCGGCTGCGCTCCGGCCGCGCGCACGGTGACGAGCCTTGCCCGCCCGATCGTCACCTGCCAGAATGGTGATGTGAACCTGGAACATGTCTTCGTATGCGGGAATCCGGCGCTCGACTTCGCCGCGACACTCCGGGCACGGCGCTCGGTGCGGTTCGAAATGCTCGCGACGCCGGAGCGGCTGAGGGCGTGGTACCTGGAATCGGGCATCGTCGACGCGGTCTCCCCCGGCGACCGGGCCGACGTCGACCGCGCGATCGCCGTGCGGGAGGCCGTCTACCAGCTGGTCACGGCCCGCCGCCTCGGCGAGGAGTACGCCGACGACGCCCTGGACGTGCTGAACGGTGCGGCGCGCAAACCGCCCGCCGCACCGCAGCTCACCGCCTCGGGGCGCTGGACGGAGGCGACGCCGGACGAAGCCCTGTCCACCGTGGCGCGCCAAGCGGTCGAACTCCTGAGCGGGCCGGACGTGCCCCTGCTCAAGGAGTGCGGCAACCCCGAGTGCACCCGCGTCTACATCGACCGCTCCCGCGGGATGCGGCGACAGTGGTGCGGCATGGAGTCCTGCGGGAACAAGATCAAGGCGGCCGCCTACCGCGCCCGCAAGAAGAGCGCGCACACGGCTGCCGCACATGGCGACCGCGCAGTAGCGACCGGACAGTAGTGACCGCACAGTAGCGACCGGACAGGCCCGGAATCCCGCTACGGTGCTCGGCGAAGCCACCACCCGGCACTACGGCACGTCGTTTCCGGCCACCGATCACCCGGCACATTCCTGCTGTGCGGAATCACCAACTACCGCACGGTGAATCGGGGCACGGCGATCCGTCCCCTTCAAGAAGTCGCGGATCCCCGTAACGGCGCCCGGTACAGGACGCGTTCTGCACGACTGAAATCCCCACATCTCTGTCTACCGAATGCCCGGCCGTCTCATTACAGTTCCGATCATGACAACAACACACGGGGCGATACCGGTGGTTAATTTCACCGGCGCTGTCAAGGAGTTCGGCGCAGTGCGCGCTGTCGACGGACTCGATCTCACCATCGGGCCGGGCGAAAGAGTCGCCCTGCTCGGTCGCAACGGCGCGGGCAAGTCGACGGCCATCGGTCTGCTGCTGGGTCTGGACGACCCGACCTCCGGCACGGTGGAACTGTTCGGGAAGCCCCCGAGCCATGCGGTGAGCGACGGCCGGGTCGGCGCGATGCTGCAGGATTCCAAGCCGGTTTCCCGGGTGACGGTGCGTGAACTGGTGTCCTTCGTGACCCGGACGTATCCCGATCCGATGCCGGTGGACGAGGCGCTGGAGCTGGCGGGCCTGGCCGACCTGGCGGGGCGGCGCGCGGACAAGCTCTCCGGCGGTCAGGCCCAGCGGGTCAGCTTCGCGGTCGCGCTGGCCGGTGACCCCGATCTGCTGGTGCTGGACGAGCCGACGGCCGCGCTCGACGTGGAGGCCCGCCGGCTGTTCTGGCAGTCGATGCGCGCGTTCACCGACCGGGGCAAGACGGTGCTGTTCTCCACGCACTACCTGGAGGAGGCGGACCAGAACGCCGACCGGATCGTCGTCATCGACAGCGGACAGCTGATAGCCGACGGAAGCGGCGCGGACATCAAGCACACGGTGGGGTCCAGCATGGTCTCCTTCACCGTGCCGGACGGGACGCTGCCGGACGGGACGCTGCCGGACGGGACGCTGCCGGACGGCCTGGCCGCGCTGCCGGGTGTGCTGTCGGTCGAGGTCGTGGACGGCCGGGTGCGGCTGCGTACGTCGGACTCGGACGCGACGGTCGGCGCCCTTCCGGGCGTGCTGTCGCCGCGGGGTCTCGAAGTCGCCCCAGCGGGCCTGGAGGACGCGTTCCTGGCCCTGACGGCGCACCACTCGGGTCGTGACGCGGACCGCCCGCTCGTTCCCTCCGCCCCCTCCATCCCCTCCGCCTCGTCCGATTCCGCTGTCCAGACCCCGAAGGCAGGCGCGTGATGGCCAGTTCGGTCGCCCTCGTTTCCAACTACGTAAATCTTGAACTGCGTCGTACGTTCCGTGACACCGGCTTCGTCATCTTCGGCATCGGCACGCCGGTGCTCATGTACATCATGTTCACCAATGTCGGCGGCGGCTCCGGCGGAACGGACGACTGGGCCGTGACCGCGATGGTGGGGCTGGCGTCGTACGGTGCGCTGAGCGCCGGTCTCAGCTCGGGCACTGCGGTCGCCGAGGACAAGGCCGTGGGGTGGCTGCGGCAGCTGCGGATCACACCGCTGTCTCCGGCGCAGGTGGTTCTCGGGCGGGCAGTGACCGGCTCGCTGATGGTGCTGCCGGCGATCGTGGTGGTCCTGCTCACGGCCATGATCGTCAATGGTGTACGGCTGGAGGCCTGGCAGTGGGTCGTGCTGACGCTGCTGCTGTGGGTCGGCTCGTTGCCGTTCACCATGCTCGGGATCGCCAACGGCTACCAGCTCTCGTCCCAGACCACGAACGTCACGAACATCGTCTGCAACCTGGCGCTCGCGCTGGTCGGTGGGCTGTGGTTCCCCATCACCGAGTTCCCGGGCTGGATGGCTTCGGTGGCCAAGTGGACGCCGGGTTACCGCTTCGGCGAGCTGGGCTGGCACACGACGGACGGCGAGGCGCCGAGCATGACGGGCATCGTGGTGCTGGTCGCCTGGCTGCTGATCTTCGGCGCGTACGCGGCTTATGCCTACCGCCGTTCCGGCCGTAAGGCATAAGCGATAAGGAACAGCGCACAGGACACAACACGCAAGAGACCGGTACTCGGGGGCTGCCCGTAAGACATATACAACGCGTGGCCAGTGGCCGCCGTATGCAAAAGTGCCGCAGCCCGAATCCACGGCACTCCCATTCGTGCCACCCACATTCCGATCCACCAATTGCACCACAGCGACCGGCCTTCAGTATTCCCCGAAGGTATTCGATGACCACTCCAGCACCACTGCAATCCGATTCATCACCACGGCAGCGCACCTTTCCGGCCACGGAGTGAAAGGGCGGGCGCAGTCAAAGGCGTCGGAAATATCGACGGTGTTCCGCGTGTCTCAGCACAGGATCGCCGCCAACCGTTCGCGCAACACGTCGTCGCCGCAACCGAGCACGAAGAAGCCCCGGTCCTTCGCACCGCGCGAATGACCGGGGCTCCATCACACCACCGCCTACGGACTCCGGGTCCCTCCGGCCTCGATTACGGCGAGACGTACCGCCGGCACCAGCGACGGCAGCAGCAGCCGCCAGAACCGCGCCACCGTCGACGCCGCGAGCCACGTCGAGTCCCGCACCCCGAGCACCTCGAATCCCACGGTAGCGGCCACCACGGCGGTGCCCACGTCCCTGATCTCGGCCCCCCGGCACAGCTCGCCCTCGGCCTCGGCCCGTTGCAGCGTCTCCTCGACCCAGCAGCGCCAGCGCTCCCGCAGATCCACCCGGCGCGCGCGGGACGTCTCACCGCTCAGCGCGAATCCGACGCGCAGCACCACATCGCCGCGCAGCGCGTCGGCGAGCGCATGGGTGACGTCGACGAGAAGCTGCACATGACTCGCCCCGAGTGGCAACGTGCTGCTCGTGACGGCCAGCAACCTGGTCAGCGCCACCTCCTCGACGACGTCCACCAGGGCGGCCTTGCTGGCGAAGTGAAAGTGCAGCGCCCCGTTGCTCACCCCCGCTCGTGAGCTGATCGCGGTGAGCGACGCCGTCGAGATGCCATCACGGTCGAATACCTCGGCCGCGGACCGGATCAGGGTGTCACGCGTACGCACCGCACGTTCCTGTTTGGCCATCAACTGCTCCGTCATTGCCAGAAGTTGCCGTGCTTGCCAAAGGGCAGGCGGCAACTATAACAAACCGTACATGCGGTTTTTGAAGGATCTCTCACCCATCCACCAAAACCCCGAAGCGGCCCAACCGTGCGGCAGAACACCGCGGCGCATCTCGATCCACAAGGCCAAGAGCTACGCAAACCCCTGCTCCAGAACGCTTCGGCCTGGCCCGTTCCCAAAAACAGGCGAATCGGAGTGAACCCCTCCGCTGTTTGTGGGTCAGAAGGAGCCAAGAACACTAGAAATTAAACCGGCTGGTCTGTATTTTCGGGCCAAGGAACAGCCTCTACCACACCTCTCGCACCCGCACAGGGGGAGCAATGTCTGCGAGCACGTTTCAGGTCGAACAGACAGCGTTCGACGGAGAATTGGCAAGGGGCGCCAAGGCGTCCACGATCAAGCCCGGCGGCTTCTACCCCACCACTTTGACTATGACCGTTCCCAAAGAACTCGTACACCGGACCACTGTCTCGGAGGTCATGCTCACCGACTGGGACCGCGTCGACGACACCCGCTTCGTCGTGTCCGCCCAGTGGCCGCGCGGCCACAGCTTCTTCACCCCGGTCGCGGACGGCTACCACGATCCGCTCATAGGCTGCGAGACGGTCCGCCAGATCGGCATACTCCTGGGGCACGCGGAGTTCGGGGTGCCCTTCGGCCACCAGTTCCTCGTCTGGGACCTCGACTTCTCCGTACGTCCGCAGTATCTGCTGATGGGGTACGAGCCGGCTTCTCTCAGCATCGACGTGCACTGCACGGAGATCAACCGGCGGGGCCGGAACCTGTCGGGGCTGCGCTTCGAGGCGGTCTTCCACCATGACGGGAACACCGTCGCGACCGGTGGCGGCTCTTTCTCTTGCATGGCGCCCGCGGTCTACCGTCGGGTGCGCGGCGAGCACATTCCCGGCGGGGAGCGGTACCAGATGCCGCTGAGCAGCCCGGCAGCCCCGCAGAGCGTCGGGCGCATGTCCCCCATGGACGTGGTGCTCTCCCCCACCAACGAGCAGAACCACTGGCAGCTGCGGGTGGACACCCGCCACCCCGTGCTCTTCGAGCATGCGGTCGACCATGTGCCGGGCATGGTGCTCGTCGAAGCCGCCCGCCAGGCCACGGCGGCGGCCCTCGGCCGGTCGTCCTACCTCCCACTCACCATCGCCAATGAGTTCAAGCGGTACGTCGAACTGGACTTCCCGTGCACGATCGAGGCGGCAGTGCTGCCCGACACCTCCTCCGAGGGCCACCGGAGCGTCCTGGTGACCGCTCATCAGGACGGTGCACTGGTCTTCAGCTCCACGGTGACCGCGGGGCCGCACGGGGTCTGATCCGTGCCGAACAGTGACTCAACCGTGCCGGACGGCGGCCGCCCACCTGGGCAGCCGCCGTCCCTGCGTCCTCACCTGTGCGTCCTCACCGGTCCCCGTTCCCGAAGGCACCCAGGTGATCGCCCGCCCATCCGCGGAAGGTCCCGGCCGGCCGGCCGAGCAGAGCGGCGACCGTGCCGTCCACCGCCGCCTTGGCGCCCTCACGGCCGCGCTCCGCGCTCTCCAGCAGCGCCTCGACGATGTCCGCCGGATAGCGCGCGCCCAGCGCGGCACGCGCCCGCTCAGGGCCCAGCTCCTCGAACCGGAGCGGACGGCGCAGCAGTTCCGCGAGCTGGGCCGTCTGCTCGACCGCGGAGACCGCCTCCGGTCCGGTCAGGGTGTGGGTCCGGCCCGCGTGGCCGTCCTCGGTGAGGGCGCATACCGCAACCTCCGCCACGTCGCGAGGATCGACGCAGGCGTTGGACGACGACCCGTGCAGGGCCCGTACGACGTCGCCCGAGCGAATGGAGCCGGCCCAGGAAAGCGCGTTGGACATGAACGCGCGGGGACGCAGCAAGGTCCACTCCATACCGGATGCGCGCAACAGCTCTTCGTTACGGCGTTGCCACCGGGTGATCAGGTCCTCGGCCCGGCTGTCGGCGACCGCGGCGGCGGACAGCTTCACCACGTGCCGCACCCCCGCCGACCGGGCGGCCCGGATGAAGCCCGCGTCGTCGTCACCGCCTGGGTTGGTCACCAGAAAAACGGTGCGAACACCACGCAGAACACCCGCCAGTGATCCCGGATCCGAGAAATCTCCGTGGACGATCTCGGCCGCCGCTCCCGCTCCCGTGACCCGTCCCGGATCCCTGGCCATGATGCGAACTGCCAGGTCAGCAGGGATCCTTCGGACAACTTCCCGCCCGATGGTCCCCGTGGCACCGGTGACAAGAATCATTGGTTTTGCCTCTCTTGCCCGACATTCTCCCGGCCGGTACTGCCAAGGAAGCGGCCTGTAAGATACGAACTGGACGGTTTCTTTACCGCCACCCGACGTTCACCACCCTGAGGAGGGAGGAGGCAGAGTGGCTGAGCAGCTACGAGCCATCCGTACCCGTCAGACGATCCTTTCGGCAGCGGCCAAGATCTTCGAGGAACACGGGTACCAAGCGGCCACGATCTCCCAGATCCTCACCGAGGCAGGAGTCACCAAGGGCGCCCTGTACTTCCACTTCCACTCCAAGGAAGATCTGGCCCAGGGAGTCCTCGCCGAGCAGGACCAGCGCATCATCGTCCCTCCCCGCGTCTCCAAGGTGCAGGAGATCGTGGATGTCGTGATGCTCCAGGCCCACCGGCTGCAGACCGACCCCATGGTCCGGGCCGGCGTGCGGCTGACCATGGACCAGCTGGCGCAGAACCTCGATCGCAGCGGTCCGTTTCTGCGTTGGGTCGAGGTCGGCCTCGACCTGCTCCAACAGGCGCAGGCCCAGGGCGAGTTGCTCCCACACATCTCGCCGTCCGAGACGGCCGATGTCATCGTGGGTTCCTTCGCCGGCATCCAGTCCATGTCGCAGGCCGTCTGCGAGTACCGCGACCTGGTGGGCCGGGTCTCCGCCCTGATGCGCCACGTACTGCCCAGTGCGGTGGTGCCCTCGATCCTCGCCTCGCTCGATCTTTCCGAGGGCCGGGGAGCCGCGGTCTACGACGAGGCGTTGAAGGCGGCCGAGATGCGGGACCTGGTCGAAGCGACCGGCTGAGCACCGCTCGTGGCTGCGGGGCACCGTCAACGACGCCCCGCAGCCACAGCGCCCTCGGCGAAGTACTCCGACAACGCCTCCTTCAGGTCACGACCGCCCGGCACCCAGGCGATGTAGCCGTCGGGCCGCACCAGCAACGCGTCGTACGGCACCTCGGCGGTGGGCCGGGCGCGCACCACATTCAGGATCCCCGCCCATTCCCGGGCCGTCTCCCGCCGGTCGGCGCCCCCCTCGCCGAAGAGCAGCAGCAACGGCCTGCCCTGGCGCAGCAGCCCGATCACATCGGTCTCTCCATCCGCCGTACTGAGCACCGCATTGCACAGGAACGTCCCCGTCGCTCCACCGGAGGCCCCACCGTCCCGGTCGTCCGGGAGCACCGTGTCCTGGGCACTGATCAGACCGCCGAGATGCCCGTGCTCACGGTCCGCCGACAGGATTCCGGTGAACACCCGGCGCAGCGCGTCGAGTTCGGTACCGGGCCGCATCAGCGCCAGCTGCGCCTGCGTCTGTTCGATGACCTGCCGGGCCACCGGACGGCGCTCCAGGCCATAGGTGTCCAGCAGCCCCGCGCCCGCCGAGCCGTGCACCGCCAGCGCCAGCTTCCAGCCCAGGTTGAGGGCGTCCAGCACCCCGGCGCTGAGGCCCTGCCCGCCGATCGGGAAGTGCACATGCGCAGCGTCGCCCACCAGGAAGACCCGCCCCGCGCGGTAGCTCCTGGCCAGCCGCGCGAAGTCGCTGAACCTGCTGAGCCAGCGCGGCTCGTCCATCGCGATGTCCCGGCCGGCGATCCAGGAGACCTCCTGCCGCAACTCCTCCAGAGTGAGCGGCAGTTGTCGATCCGCGTGGGCGCCGGTGCAGTTCAGCGTCCGGATGTGTGTCCGGCCCTCCGCGTCACGCTTGGCCACGATCCAGCCGCGCGGGGTCTGGTGCCAGCCCTTGGTGAGATCGTCCGGCTGCGCGAGCATGACGGTCCCCATGAGCGCGGACACCGTCGCCGGGTGGGTGTCGGAGGCGATACCCACCCGGGCCCGGACCGTGCTGCGGGCGCCGTCCGCCCCCACCGCGTACTCGGCGAGACAGACCACGCTCCCCTGCGGCCCATCGGCCGTGACCCGTACCCCGCCGCCCTCCTGGACGAGCTCGGTGACCCGGTGCTCACGCAGGATCCGTGCCCCGGCCGCCAGTGCCCGCTCCTCGAAGTGCCGCTCCAGCTCGGCCTGGGGGCACTTGAGGATCGGCTCGGGCTCGCGCGCGGGAGCCGTGATGACCAGTCCTGGCAGCCCCGCGAAGTGGAAGGCACTCTCCGCCGCGCCACCGGTGTACGGATATCCCTGCCCCGGCAGGTGGCCGCGCCGAGCCAGCGTCTGCACCGCCCGGGCGTGCAGCGTGGTCGCCTTGGGCTGCTCGGACACCTCGGCCCTGGACTCCAGGAGCACTGTGTCGACTCCGTACCCGGCGAGCTCGGCGGCGATGAGCATGCCCACCGGTCCCCCACCGACCACCACGACCTGTGCCCGCACCGGCTGTTCCCCCTGCACCGCGACGCCTCCCCTGGCCATGATCCATCCCCGTGGAAAAATATACCGGACGGCCTGTTTCTAATCCATCCGCCGAGGAAACCGGCCGCCGAGCCGTGCCCAACTGCGCCCGACACCGGTCCAGGAGCCGAAGTCAAAGCCGAAGTCAAAGCCGAAGCCAAAACCGAAGCCAAAGCTGAAGCTGAAGCTGAAGTCGAGGCTGAGACCACGGCTGGAGTCGAGGCTGAGACTACGGCTGAAGCTCCCGCATCGTGGACGACATCGGACCGCCTTCTGAACGCTCGGTCTTGTGCCCCTTGCTGCCCGGCGCCAGCGTCCGCACATCCACGGCTTCCGCCGGCGCCCCCCTCGCGTACAGCCCGTCGGGCTCGGTGTCCCGGTCGTGCGGAAGCAACCAGAACACCCGCCGCCGGAACGTACCCGAGGAACGGGAAGGCTTGGCCTTCGGACCCAGCAGCGCGTACCCGACCATCCGGCCGTCACGGTGGTACGCGGGTCTCCCCCGCCGGGTCGGCAACCGGTCCAGGCTCTGACGGACATAGTCGAGCCGACTGATGTCCTCAAGCCAGACGAGATCCATCTCGTCGACGATCTCGTCCTCTGCGATGAGGGCACTCATACTGTCTCCTCGTCCGCGAGCAGGCCGATGCCCGGGTAGTACTTGCGCTGGTTGGAAAGGATCATTTCCTTCGGTGACGCCAGTCCCACCACCTCGCGGACACGTGCCGCGAAGGCCCGGGACGATATCGCCGGCGCCCCCTCATTCTGGCACCAGCTCCTGTAGGCCGCGTAGAGCTGGGATTGCTCTGCGCGCAGATCGGCTTCAAGCCGACAGGTCTCGTGGACGAAGCGCCCGGTGTGGTCCTCGGTCTCGGCGTACGCCGTGGTCGCGATGCGGACCCGCTCGGGGCCCGTCAGGTCCTTGTCGCCCCCGAGGTAGCGGCGGGCGCCCTCGATGAGCCAGTTGAGGATGCCCGGACCTTCCTGGGTGACGAGGATGTCCGCCAGGTTGTCGATCTTGCGATCGTCGGAGACGACCCGCTCGAACGGGATCAGCCGCATACGCCGCCAGAACGCGAAGCCGCCCGTGCCCACCTCGGGCCGGTGATTGCCGAGCAGCCACATCTTGTGCGTCGGTTCGAAGCTGAAGAAGTCCTGCCGCATCCGGCGCGCCTTGATCCGGTCGCCACCGGTCAGCAGCTTGACCCGGGCCTCGTCAAAGCGGTCCCCCGGCTTGACCTCGCTGCACACGATCACGCGCCGGCCGTGCAGCTCCGCCAGATCGGTGGGATGCCCCTCGTACGGACGCGACATCAAAAACCCCGGAGGCGCCGCGTCCGCGTAGTCCCCGAGCAACTTCATCAAGACGTCCAGCAGTACGGACTTTCCGTTCTTCCCGGAGCCAAACAGGAACGGCATGACCTGGGCGCCGACATCCCCCGTGACCGAGTAGCCGAGCAGCAATTGGAGAAAGTCGATCATCTCCGCACCGTCCGGCCCCTCACCGAAGGTGTCGGTCAGGAACCGGTTCCAACGCGGCGTCGGCATCGGCTCCGGCGCGGCCGAGGTCGACCGGGAATGGAAGTCCTTCGTGGGCTCGGCGGGACGAATGCGCCCCGAACGCAGATCGACGACGCCTGCGGGCGTACACAACGCGTACGGATCCGCGTCCAGCCGCGCCGCGTTGAGCACCATCCCCGGGGCTGACTTCGCCTGGGTCAGCATCGCGTTCATCCCGCTGGTGCTCAGCGTGCGGCGGCGATGCTGCTGCAACGCTGTCGGGGTGTAGACGCCTCGCGGATCCGTAGTGGCAATGGACTCCGCCAGATCGCCCGCCGACCACATCACCGTGTCGTCCTCGTCGATCTGCCACCGGGTGCCGTCCCACCGGTACCAGCCGATCCCGGGGACGTGCCGGTAGTCGTTGCAGTAGAGCTTGACGAACAGCTTGGCGTTCCCGCGGTCGGTCAGTGTGTCGGGCAGCAACCCGTCCGCCGTCGCCTCGCCTTCCCCCTGCGCGGCAGCAGCCTGATACCGCGCGGACTCTTCGCTCTGCCGGGGCGCCGGAACCGGCTGCGCAAGGATCTGCGCGGCCACCGCCTGAACGTCGAAGGCAGAGAGTGCTCTCTCCTCGTCCACAGTCATGCCCGCCCCCCGAGGGACAGCGGGCGGGACAGACCTGCGCTCAGACCACCCCGGATGATCGCCAGACAACGCCGCTGCTGCCCCGGACGGGCCCGCTCGGCCGCGTCCTGCAACACCCGCGTCGCCTCGTCCTCGGTGAGGTGCCCCGCCGCGACCAGACCTCCTGCGGTGTACGCGGCCCGGTTCAACTTCTCGGAGAACGCGGCGCCTTCGGATACCGCCGCACACGCGACGACCTCGGCGAGAACTCCGGTCAGCACCCGGTCCCCCACACCACGGCCACCACCGGCCGCGAGAACCGCCTGCCGGGCACGGGGCGGCACCGGCCGGGTTCCCGGCACGGAAGCAGACGGCAGATGCCCGGTGCGCTCCAGTTCCCTGGCAAGCCAGGCGGGAAGCGCAGCCGGTACGCGCACTGGCCCCACGGGCCGGTAGACCCCCGCAGGGGTCACGGTCCCGGGCGCCACGATGTACCCGCCGTGCGCCCGGACGTCGACCTGCCAGGCGAGCGCGCGGCCACCGCCCGACCCGGAGGAACACTGCCACCGGTGACCGCTGTCGTTGCGGTACCACACGTGGAGCCCCCCGGACGGGGTACGGACACGCAGCGTCGACTCGTCGTCCGCCGGGCTGGCAGTGCCACGCAGGGCAGCCAGCACACCCAGTGTGTGGAAGCCATTGGCCAGCCCGGTCAGGTCGACGCCTGCGGAGATCCCGACACCGGGCAGCAGCCGGTCACGGTCGGGGAGTTCACACGCATGCGCATCGATATCGATGACTACGAGGCCGGCAGGACCGGTGGCAACTCCCACCCCGAGATCGGGCCGGGATCCCCACCACTGCTGGATCCGGTCGAAATCAAGCGTCGCCGCATGAAAACCATGACACCAGCGACCCTCACGAATACAGTCGCACCCCCCTCGGGCATGACCTTGAACGCGGCACACCTCACAGTTGCCCACAGGCGTTTTACGGCCCGGAGCAAGAGGATGAACCGGCCACCCCTGGCGCGCACACCACGAGGCAGTTGTCAGAGGCTGCGCAGCGACCGATGCAGATCTTCCGAACTGCCGTTGGTCGCTGCGCGAAACCTGCAGCTCAGCTGCCATTCACTTCCCCCATCAGCGACTGAAGCGACTCAACTCCCAAAATCAGATTAGCGAAATCTGGGGGAGAGGAGAGGCACATGGGACAGAACAGGTGTACGCATCTGCAAGATGCTCCAGCGAAGGCACGACCGAGGGCCCAGAGACGGACGGTCGCTCAGTCGCTGACCAACAGACGCATGGAACCGCAGGTCAGAGGCCTGTTCGGCACAGAACAGCGACTGAAGCGACTCAAGCTCGCCATATATGACGCACACACGCGCTCACACGCACACGCACGAATGTCTCCATATACCTGAAACTTGAGTCGCTTCAGTCGCTGTTCCCCCAACAAGCCCCTCTGACCTGCGGTTTTCCCTCGTAGAACGAAGCGACTCAACGCTGATTCAGTCGCTGACATCCAGTCGCTGAGCCCACTCCCCCACCGCTCAAGCCACTCAAGCCGGTCTCCGTCCAGGCTCAAGCGGCTTCCCCTTCGACTGCGCTCACAGCACAAACCAGCCAGTCGCGCCTGTCGAGGTCATGAAACTGCAGGCCGGACAACCGGAGTTCTGTCACACCGGCAGCCAACACACCTGCTGCGCCGAGCAGTTCCTCGCCCGCCCCACCACTACAGGCCGGCCCGCAGCAGACCACCCCGGTGAGCGGGCCGTGGCCGTGGCGGAGGTGGGCCAGGAACCGGAGTCCATACCCCGGCACCCCGGCCCACCTCCCCACCGGACCACTCATCGAACCGAGTTGGTGCCCTCGGCAAGAATCCTGTCGACAAGGATCTTCCGCTGAGCCTCGTCCATCTTCCTCAGAACAAGGTCGGCAACCTGATGACCGTCGTGCCAGGGCATCTTCGTAACCTTGCCGAGTGCAACGATGCCCGACTCCCCCGGGGCCAGCTGAGCCGGAGCGACCTGACGTCCGGCGCGTTCCGACCGCTGCCCGGGCACTTCATCGTGCGTCGCCGACACCTCTTCCCGGGCCTCGGAGCTATCACGCCGTGATAGCTCCGAGGCCCGAGCTCCCGGATTATCACGGCGTGATAGGTCGGCTTGCTCCTCGCTCGGGCTATCACGCCGTGATAGATCGGCTTGGCTCTCCCCCGAACTATCACGCCGTGATAGCTCTGCCGGAGCCTCCCCCGGATTATCACGCCGTGATACTTCCGACCGATGTTCCCCAGAGCTATCCGGGACGGCGAGACCATCTGACGTATCGGCCCCACCCCCCGACTCATCCGCATTCCCGCTCTCCGAGCTATCACGCCGTGATAGCTCGCGTACCGCCGAGCGTCGCTGAACCCCTGCGGCAGCCCGCGCATCCGCCTGCTGGCGTTGCTCCTCGGGCGGCAGCTTGGAGAGATTCCGTACGTGCTCGATCTTGCGGCGCCCCTCCACCAGATCCGACTGGAGCTGGGGATCGAGGTCGAGGACGGAGAGCTTCGACGAAATGGTCGACTGCGCGATGCCGAGCCTCTTGGCAGCCTTGGTCTGAGAACCGTAGAAGTCGACGAGCGTACGAAGCGCCTGCGCCTGCTCCAGCGGGTTCATGTCGTCACGGTGGACGTTGGCCACGAACGCTGCCTCAAGCAGCGCCTCGTCCGTAGAGACCAGGGCGTTGTCGACGCTGACGCGAATCTTCGCAGCACCGGCAAGACGGGCCGCGGCAAGACGCCGATGGCCGTCGACGACGATGTACCGCGCCCCCTCGTCGAGGTCGGCCGCACGGTGCGGACGCTCTTCCAGGTAGGCCTCGATCGAAGCCACCGTTACAGCGTTGACAAGGCCGATCTCCGCAATGCTCTCTGCCAGCCCCTCAAGATCGCGCAGCTCCTCGCGGGGGTTGTCGGGGTTCTGGCTGATGAGGTTCAGAGAGAGCTCGGTCGGATCGGGGACGCCGGCCGTCGGCACACCCGTAGCCGCACCGATCGCGGCCCGCCGGGCACTGATGGGGCGGGCCTGGGCGAAGGAGGAACCGGCCCCAAGGTTCTTGGCCTTGCTCACTTGCTGATCTCCCGGGCGAGGGCGCGAAGCGCAACGGACTGTTCGCAGCGGGGTGCATAGGCAAGAAGCGGCCGCTTGGCACGGACGGCTTCCTTCTGTTCCTTGAGGTCTCCGATGACGCCCACGACTCGCGGATCCTTTATGGCCATCCAGGACTGGAGCGAGGAGGTGGCGATGTAACCGCGACGGGCGTCGTAGTGGTTGACGACCAGGCCGAGGTAGTCGACGTCGAGAGCGAGGTCATTGCGCATGTCCTCGATCTGCGACGTGAGCAGCTCGTAGGCGTCGGCGCTGCTGTCCTCGGCCTGGACCACGATGAGAACACCGGAGTTGCCCGGCACTTCCTGCGGGCGACGGCGCCCGTAGTAGGTGGCAGCGTCCATGCTGAGCCCAAGGCTCGGAGGGCAGTCGATCAGGATGACGTCGTAGTCGGGCTCGACTGCGGCAAGGGCTCGTTCGAGGGCCGACTCCCGTGCACGGACGGAGGCGAGTCGTACATCGAGGAGAAAGGCATCGGTGCAGGCAGGCAGAAGGTGCAGGCGCCCACCGAACCGGTCCTCCTCGATCGGCACGATGAGATCGCTCAGCGAACCCTTGCCATCACCAGCCATGTGATTGGTGAGGGAGTCCCCATCCATGGCCAGGGGAGCGTGGCCCAGTTGCTTAGTGAGGTGCCCCTGGGGGTCGAAGTCGACGAGCAGGACACGCTGCCCAAGACCGGGCAGATCCTCCAGCGCGAGCGGATCGCCGACAGCTTCCTGGTCCTCTTCGAGGAGCGCGGCGAAGTGCTTGGAAACACGGACCGGCACCAGGGAGGTGGAGTCCTCCGCGAGAGCCTCGCCGGTCCCGGCAGTGACGGCGGTCTTGCCGACGCCGCCCTTCTGGTTGCAGATGACGACGCGTCGGACGATGTCGGGGCGCTTCACCACAGGTGCGGGATGGCTGTCCAGCCACACCCGTACGGACTGGGCCAGGCCCTGGATGAGGGAGACCCCGCGACGCTTGCAGTCAGAGCGGAATCCGGTCCACAGGGGAGAGGGCAGGAACGTCGCGAAGGACTCCGCCCTGGAAGTGTCGATGGGGGAGAGGTTGGATCCGAGACCGCGCCATGCCGTAATGCCGGCTTCGACGGCGTCTTGCATGTCGATGCCGTGCTGAACGGCGCGGACCTTGAGTTCCTGGCGAAGCCAGGAGGGCAGCTTCGAGACGACCTTCTCTCGGTCGCCCCTGGTGTCGGGTGTCGTCATAGTTCGTCACTCTACTAACGCCATAGATCCATTGAGCGCACGACGCGTTAGCTGTGTCGTCTTTTTTGTTGTGGGGGAGCTATCACGGCGTGTATATGACACCACATAAAATCACAAAAAAAAAAAAAAAAAATGTTTTTAGTGGTG
>NZ_JBEYFB010000017.1:0-166294 GCF_040634135.1 Streptomyces sp. NPDC007164 | reverse complement strand
CGGATCGGCCACCCCCACTGCCCCGAGTGCGGCGAGCCGGTCAGCCGGCAGACACCGCAGCGCATCGTCGACCTGCTGCTGGACGAGGACGAGGGAACCCGGTTCCAGGTCCTGGCCCCCGTCGTCCGCGACCGCAAGGGCGAACATGTCGAGATCTTCCGGCAGTTGTCCGCCGATGGATTCAGCCGGGTCCGGGTTGACGGGACGGTCCTTGCGCTGACGACGCCGCCCGAACTGGACAGGCGCAAGAAGCACTCGATCGACGCGGTCGTCGACCGGCTGACCGTCAAGCCCGGTATCCGGCAGCGGCTGACGGAATCAGTGGAAACCGCACTGGGGATCGGATGCGGCGTCCTCCGAGTCGAGTTCGTGGATCAGAAACTCGGCTCGGCCGGCCGCGAGTTGGTGCTCTCCGAGGAGATGGCCTGTCCGCGCTCCCACGACATCGGTCTGGAGTCGCTGGAGCCCCGGCTGTTCTCCTTCAATGCGCCCTGGGGTGCCTGCCCCACCTGTACCGGCCTCGGCTCGCGCCTGGCGGTCGACCCCGCTCTCGTCGTGCCGGACGACACCATGTCACTGGCGGAGGGTGCCATCGCACCCTGGACCAACACCAGCGGCGCCGATTACTACACCCGCCTGCTCGAAGCCCTGGGCGCAGACGTCGGCTTCAGTGTCACGACCCCCTGGTGTGAACTTCCCTCCGGTATACGTCAGATGGTGCTGCACGGTGCGGAACGGCGGCTGCACCTGACGTACCGGAACCGCTTCGGACGTGACCGCTCGCACGTGGCCCGCTTCGAAGGAGTCATCCCGCACATCGAGCGCCGCTACGCCGACGGCGCCGAGTCCGCAGCCGGCCAGAACCGGTTCGCCGGGTACATGCGCGCGGAGCCGTGTGCAGCTTGCGGGGGCGCGAGGCTCGCCCCGGGAGTTCTCGCGGTCACGGTCGGCGGGCGCAGCATCGCTCAGACGGCAGCCCTGCCACTGGGTGAACTCGCCGCATTCATCGATGAGTTGGAGCTCAGTGCCCGTGAGCAGCGGATCTCCGAGGCGCTGCTCACGGAGACCGGCGAACGGCTGCGGTTCCTCCTCGATGTCGGCCTGGACTACCTCTCGCTCGACCGGCCCGCCGCTTCCCTCTCGGGCGGAGAGGCGCAGCGCATCCGGCTTGCGACCCAGATCGGCGCGGGGCTGACCGGCGTGCTGTACGTGCTGGACGAGCCGTCCATCGGGCTGCACCAGCGCGACAACCAGCGGCTCATCGAGACCCTGAAGCGGCTGCGCGACCGCGGTAACACGGTGTTCGTCGTCGAGCACGACGAGGAAACGCTGCGGAACGCCGACTGGGTGGTGGACGTCGGCCCCGGCGCGGGCACACACGGCGGCCGGATCGTCTGCTCGGGCACCGTGCAGGAGCTGGCCGTACATCCTGAGTCCGTCACCGGCGCCTACCTCTCCGGACGTCGCACGATCCCCCTGCCCGCCCGGCGCAGAGAGCCTGAACCGGGCCGCGCCCTCACCGTGCACGGAGCATCCGAGCACAACCTGCGCAACGTGACGGTGTCGTTCCCTGTCGGTCTGTTCACCGTGGTCACCGGCGTCTCGGGCTCTGGCAAGTCGACCCTGGTCAATGACATCCTGCACGCCGCACTCGCCCGGAGCGTCCACCGTGCACACAGGGTGCCGGGCCGGCACCGCACCATCACGGGCATCGAGTACATCGACAAGGTGGTCCAGGTCGACCAGTCGCCGATCGGCCGCAGCCCCCGCTCCAACCCGGCGACGTACACGGGCGTCTTCGACCATCTGCGCAAGCTGTTCGCCCAGACCCCGGAGGCAAAGGTGCGCGGCTACCAGCCCGGCCGGTTCTCCTTCAACGTCAAAGGCGGCCGCTGCGAACACTGCTACGGCGACGGCACCATCAAGGTCGAGATGAACTTCCTCCCGGACGTCTACGTCCCGTGCGAGGTATGCCAGGGCGCCCAGTACAACCGGGAGACCCTCGACGTGCGATACAGGGAGAGATCCATCGCGGACGTGCTGACCATGACCGTGGCCGAGAGCCTGGACTTCTTCGACGGCCACCAGATCCTCTCCCGGCATCTGCGGGCCTTGGACGACGTCGGGCTCGGCTATGTGAAGCTCGGCCAGGCAGCCACCACTCTGTCCGGCGGTGAGGCGCAGCGCGTCAAGCTCGCCGCCGAGCTCCAGCGCCGTACTCGTGGGCGCACCCTCTACGTGCTGGATGAACCCACCACCGGCCTTCACACCGCTGATGTCGCCCGCTTGCTGACGGTGCTTCAACGACTGGCCGACGGCGGCAACACGGTCGTCGTCATCGAGCACAACCTCGACGTGATCAAGTCGGCCGACCACTTGATCGACATGGGACCGGAAGGCGGACACCGGGGAGGCGAGGTCATCGCCGAAGGCACCCCGGAACAGGTCGCGGCCGACGTCCGATCGCACACTGGGCGGTATCTGAACGCCCTGTTGGAGCCCATGTGAACGCCACGGACATGCAGCGCCCGGAGAAGGCCCTGCTCCCGGAGCACGACGAGACCGCCGCCCCCGGGCTCCCTTCAGGAGACGGCACAGTCGACCAGGTCAAGGACTACCTGCGGCTCATCGCCAAGGTCCCGCTGCTGACCGCCGAGCAGGAGGTGGAATTGAGCAAGCGCATAGAAGCTGGACTGCTTGCCGAGCATCTCCTAGCCGAAGAACGGGGCCCAGACACGCATGTGCGCCGGGAGTTGGCCCTCCTTGCTGAGGACGGCCGCCGCGCGAAGAACCATTTCACCGAGGCCAATCTCCGCCTGGTGGTCGCCGTCGCCAAGCGCTACACCGGGCGCGGACTGCAGTTCCTGGACCTGATCCAGGAAGGCAACACCGGACTGATCAGAGCCGTGGAGAAGTTCGACTACGCCAAGGGCTTCAAGTTTTCCACGTACGCGACCTGGTGGATCAAACAGGCGGTCACCCGGGCCCTGGCCGACCAGAGCCGCACCATCCGCATACCGGTGCACACCGTGGAGATCATCAACCGCGTGGCGCGGATCCGCCGTGAGCTGATCAACAAGTCCGGCGACGAGCCTACCCTCGAAGAACTGGCTGAGAAGGCGGACGTCCCGGTGGAACGGCTGGCCGAACTCAACGCCTACAACAGGGAGCCAGTTTCGTTGGAAGCGGCTCTGTCCGACGACGGGAACACCGAGTTCGGCGACATCATCATGGACGGCGACTCGCCCTCCGCCTGGGACGTGGTCGCCTTCGGCTTCCTCCGGCAAACCATCCAGACCATCCTGGCGGAGATGGCCCCGCGCGAAGCCGGCATCATCTCCCTGCGGTACGGGCTCTCGGGCGGCAGCCCCAAGACTCTGGAAGAGATCGGGAAGGTCTACGGCGTGACACGCGAACGGATACGCCAGGTCGAGGCCAAGACGATGAGCAAGCTGCGCCACCCTTCACGCTCGCACATGCTGCGCGACTATCTCGATGACGACAGGTGTGTGGACCAGGAGACGGTGCTGGCGAAGGGGATCCGGTCGGCGGCGTCGGGGCGCAGGAGGCTGTAGGCGTAGAGCGTGGCCCGGTCGTGGCCCAAGGGGCCTTGGCCCCGTGCTTCCCAGTCCAGTAGGCGCAGTTCGGGGGCGGTGAGGCTGGTCCCGTACAGATCTCCGTGGACAGTCGTCCGTTGAGTGACGGCGGGGGCTGGGATGCCGAGGAAAGCCGGGGTGGCGCGTTCGACGTACTCCTGGCAGAGCGCGACGCGGTCGGTGGTGGTGGCCGCCACCTTCTCCGGCGCGCCGTCCAGGGAGGGCCACCGGCTGTCGGGCAGCTGCGGCTGGAGGCGCAGGACGGGGTTGGTGGAGACGACCGGCTGGTTCGGGTGCTCGCTCAGTTCTGTCCGGCAGGCGGTGCCGTCGGCCTGTGTGTCGTGGCCGGCCAGTAGCGCGGGCCGGTGGCCGCCAAGGGTTGCCGGCCGCCTGCTGGGCGGTATCCGAGCCTTCCCCTGGTTTGCCGTGGGTCTTGTCCTGCGGGGCGGATGTCGTCCGTAGCCATACCTGCTGTCCGGTTGTGGTGTGTCTTCACGACCGAGGGCACGACCGTCCCAGCCCGAGAAGGGCTCTCCGTCGGTGCGGGTCATCTTCAGGGCCTGTGCCGTGCGTTCGTGCTGGGCCCGCATGCGCTGCTCGTCGGCCGGGTTGGAGGGGCGAGTACACAGGGGTCTCCCGCAAGTGGATTGATGTTCGAGGAGGCGCACGCCCGTAAAGCGGCCTGCTGCCAGTCTGTCGGAGCGGCGGTGGGGGCCGGGCCGGAGCGGCCTTCCGGAGCGCGTGCTGCGGTTGGTGACGGTGGTCGGGTGCCGACCACCGTCACAGGGGTCTGCGCGTTGGCGAGTACGTCAACCTCGGCATCGGCCTGCCGACGCTGATCCCCAACCACCTGCCCGACGGCATCCACGTCGTGCTGGTGTCGGAGAACGGCATCCTCGGCACCGGCCGATTCCCGTACGAGGACGAGGTGGACTCCGATCTGATCAACGCGGGCAAGAAGACGGTCGCCGTGCTGCCCGGCGCCTCCCTCTTCGACTCCGCACTGTCTTTCGGCAAGATCCGCGGCGGCCACATCGACGCCGCCGTGCTCGGCGTCACGCGGGTCTCCCAGGACGGCGGCCTCTCCAACTGGGCCATCCCCAGCAAGATGGTGACCGGCATCGGCGGTGCCTTGGGCCTGGTGCACGGCGCCCGACGGGTCGTCGTCGCCATGTCCCACACCGCCAAGGGCGGCAGCCCGAAGATCGTCGAGGCGTGCGGCCTGTCGCTCACCGGCAAGGCCTGCGTCGACAGGATCATCACCGACTTCGGCGTCCTGGACGTCACCGAAGGCGGCCCGGTCCTGGTCGAGACGGCGCCCGACGTCACCACCGAGGAGATCGTCGGCAGGACGGCCGCGAAAACCCGCTGACGCCGCACCCCCTCATCGTCGACACCGACGGGGCACGCGCCGAGCAGCCGACGCCATCAGCTACCCGCCCGCGGGCCCCCGGTCGGTGACGGCCGGGCGGCCGGCGGCGGCGACGAGGTCGGCAAAGCTCAGGGGAGAGCCCGGCGCCGGGGCTGCTGCGGACCCGGTCGCGGCTGCCGTGTGCAACCCGTCGAGGGCCAGGTCGAGGTGGCGGTGGAGGAGGTCGTCGTCGGTGTCGAGACGGTCCAGGCCGCCGGGGAGGGGACGGGAGAGACGGATCGAGAGCAGTATGAGGTCGCCCATGCCCACGTCGAGGCGGAGCTGGCCGGACCGGTGTGCGGCGTCGATCAGGGCTTCGACGGTGCTCGCGGTGCTGGTACGGATGCGTACGAGCTCCTCGTCAACCACGAGGCCTTCGAGCAGGACGAGAACGGCCGCGCCCATCCGCAGGTCCGCCGCGGCGTGGACGAATCGGCGCAAGGCCGCGAAGGCGTCGTCGTCCACCGCGGCGGCCACTTCGGCCACGCCTTCCAGGCGGACGAGCAGGTCTCCGGTCAGGTCCCGGACGAGCGCCTCCCGGTCGGGGTAGCGCCGGTAGAGCGTGCCGGGCCCGACTCCGGCCCGGCGCACGATCAGGTCCAGCGGCGCGTCGAGGCCGTGCATCAAGAAGACATCACGGGCCGCGTCGAGGATCCGTCGCCTGCTGCGTGCCGCATCTGCCCGCACGGTGTACCGCCTTCCATCGCCCCACCGAACCGGAGAGTTCCTCTCCGTTATGTTATCGCCCCTTAAGCAGAGAGAAATTCTCCGCTTAAGGGTTCAATACCGAAGGGAGCGCGCCATGAACGGCGCACTGACCGTCCGGACCGTGATCGACGGCACCGAGTACACAGGACGACATCCGCCGTTGGGAACTGGGCCGCGCCCGCTGCTCAAGGACCGGATCGGGGACGAGCCGATGCGGGAACTGCTCACCGAGGACCTCCGGGCGGCGGACCGGGCGATGGCCCCGCTCCCGGACGCCTCGGGCGGTGCGTGGCGGTCCGCCGTGACCGAGATGGAAATCGGCGGGATCACCTCTGAGGAGTTCCAGACCTGGTGACAGGGCCGGCTCGCGAGCGCCGACCGGGCGGCGCTGCTCTCGGCCAATCCGGAGCACTACCTCGCCGACTCGGCCGACGGGGTGGTCGAGATCATCGAGACCATCGGCTCCGGACCGCTGCGTTTCTTCCTCACCTTCCACGACGGCGTCGCGATCGAGGGCGAGGGCCACGAGACCTGTCCCGTCCGGATCGGCGGCGCCGGCCGACTTACGGACGGCACCGAGATCTGCCGCATCATGCATGAGTTCGATGACGGTCCGCACGGCCTGCGCATCCGCCTGACGATCCAGTTCCCCGCACTCGCCCCCGAGCACGTCTTCACCGGCCACCAGTGACACTTCGCCTGCGAGTTCCTCAACTGGCCGGAGGCCGCGCACACGGCTCAGTGACGACGACCGAACGGCGTCGGGGAACCCCCTGCGCTGCCGGGTTCCCCACCCCGCGGCCCGGCCGGCGCACACCACGCACCACCTCTGTCATCCCTCATGCGGACCAGAGAATCGCCGCCCGATCCGGACACACCCTTCCCCGCGACGCCTCTCCCGAAGCCCTCGCCCTGGGAGCACCGTCCGCCGCACTGTGCGGCATCCGCGACACCGCCGAGGCACCGCACCGCCGCGGCATCACGGCGGGCACTACCGCACCCTCGCGCCCGCCCTCATCCTCGGCGTGCGCCTCCTATGCGGTCAAGCAGTACACCGTCACCCCTCGTGCTGAGCGAGGTCGAGCAACTGCTCGGTCGCGCCTCTCCCTGAGCGAGGCCAAGCAGCCGGCGTGAGGGCTCTGTCCGGCGACAGGCTCTGTGGTCATTCGCCGAGGCGAGTGATGGGAAAACGCGCTGCGGCACTGGTCAGCAACCGACAGATCGCGGGGTTGGGCCCACATCCGCAACGCCTATGCGCGGCAACAGAGGTAGCCGCGATTGCGATTCGTCGAGTACTCTACTGATAGATGATCGATCATTGCTCAAATGGTGAGCAGAGGAGAGCCGAGTTGTCACTCCCCACGAGCCCCCCAACCCCCCAGCCCTCCGGAGCGACCAGGCCGGGCTTCTCACTGGAGCGGGTTCCTCTGCATAAACGCGTGCGTACATTCGTCCTCGAAGGCCTGGTGGCCGGCCGCTGGGAGCCCGGAGACCGCATCGTCGAGCGCCGGATCGCGATCGAACTGGGCATCAGCCAGGCGCCGGTGCGCGAGGCACTGCGCGAGCTGGAGACCATGGAGCTCGTGACGTCCACACCCAACAAAGGCGTCCGGGTACGAGAGCTGACCTTGGATCAGCTCCGGGATGTGTACCTTGTGCGCGCCTCCCTGGAGCGCCGCGCAGTCACGCTGGCCGCCCCCCGGCTGGCCGGCAACGTCGCCGCACTGGAACAACACCTGCTCGAGATGCGCCGCGCGGCTGTCGAGGGGGACATTGACGGCCAGGCTCTGCACGGCGTGGCCTTCCACCGCACCATCGTCCACGCATGCGGAAATCCCGTGCTCATCCGGCACTGGGACTGGCTGGGCGTGGAGGCTTGGACCCGCCTCTCCCTGCGGTGGTTGCGCACGGAACTGCACGACAACGTGGAGGACCACGAGGAGATCACCGAAGGCCTGCTCCGCGGCGACCCGCACCTGGGACGCCTCATGGAACTGCACATCATGGACTATGCGCATGAATCGAGGAATGCTTGATGCCTACGACCGAAGCTCAGGGCCTCGCAGACGACGTACCGCCGCACCACGTCGCGCGCCTCGCCGATCCGCGCACCACCACACTCCCCGGCACCCTGACGGTCTTCTCGGACATCTGGTGCTCCTTCGCGCACGTCGCCTTGCATCGCCTGCACAGCACACGGGAACGACTCGGCCTGACCGAGCGGATCCGGCTCAACCACCGCGCCTTCCCTCTGGAACTGTTCAACAACGGGCCAAGTCCACGCCGTGGCACCGACTCCGAGGTCGGAGGGATCGCGCATATCGAACCGAACGCCGGATGGCAGATGTGGCGCTCACCCGACTGGAAGTTCCCGTCCACCTCACTGTTCGCCCTGGAGGCAGTGCAGTTGGCCAAGGAGCAGGGGCCTGCCGCGGCCGAGGCGCTCGACCGGGCCATACGCCGGGCGTTCTGGGCCCACAGCAGGCCCATCGGTGCCCGTTCGGAGATCATTGCCCTTGCTCGCGAAACCCCCGAAGTGCGCGAAGAGCTGGTCTCGGCAGGCCTGGACGACGGTCGAGCCCGTCGCCTCGTGACGCTCGACTTCGAATGCGCCCGTCGCCACCAAGTCCGGTGCAGTCCGCACGTCTTCGCGTCCGACGGTCGCGAGTGGGCCAATCCCGGCGTCGAGGCGGCCTGGCACGGAGCCTACGGAACCGGCTTCCCGACGATCACTCGAGACGATCCGCACGTATGGGAGACGATCCTGCGCACCGCCGACGAACTGGCCGAACAACAACGGTGAAACATACACACATTTGATCGATCATTGAACATTGCTAGCCAGTAGCTTCCGATCGCACGATCTGACAGCAAGTGATTTCTGTAGAGAGAAATCAGGCTTCCACAATACGGAAGATTGAGTGCAAGGGTTCGACGACCACGGCCAGCCGGTTCCAGCACACCAACGGCGGCCAAAGGCATATCCGGTTCCGGTCGGCCCGCGTCACAGAAGGGTACTCCCATGTCCTTGAACCACCAGCTGGACCAGCTGCCCGAACCCGACCCCCAGGAAGTGGCCGAATGGCTCGCTTCCGTGGACGGTGCGGTCGGCGCCATCGGCCCGCAGCGCACAGGGCGACTGCTGCAGCGAGTCGTCGACCACGCGCGCCAGGTGGGAGTACCTCTGCCGCCACAGTCCGTGACTCCGTACGTCAACACGATCCCGACCCCCGCCGAGCCGGCCTATCCCGGCGACGAAGCGATGGAGGCACGGATCACGGCGTGGAACCGGTGGAACGCCGCTGTCATGGTCACCCGTGGCAACGAACGCGGCGGCCTGGGCGGGCACATGGCCACCTACGCGTCGGCCGCGTGGCTCTACGAGGTCGGCTTCCAGCACTTCTTCAAGGGCAAGGATGCCGACGGCAGCGGCGATCAGCTCTACGTCCAGGGCCACGCCTCGCCCGGCGTCTATGCCCGCGCTTTCCTAGAAGGGCGCCTGAACCAGGCCGAGTTGGACCGCTTCCGGATGGAAGCGGGTGGCGGCGGTCTGCCGTCCTATCCGCACCCGCGGCGGCTGCCCTGGCTGTGGGAGTTCCCGACCGTGTCCATGGGGCTCGGCCCTCTCTCGGCGATCTACCAGGCACGCTTCAACCGCTACCTGCATCACCGCGGGATCAAGGACACCAGCCACAGCCACGTCTGGGCGTTCCTCGGCGACGGCGAGATGGACGAGCCCGAATCCACGGCTGCCCTCGCACTCGCCGCCCGCGAGGAACTCGACAACCTCTCCTTCGTCATCAACTGCAACCTGCAGCGCCTCGACGGCCCGGTACGCGGCAACTTCAAGATCATGCAAGAGCTGGAGGCCCAGTTCCGCGCGGCCGGCTGGAACGTGGTCAAGGTGCCCTGGGGCGTGGAGTGGGACGGCCTGCTCGCGACCGACTCCGACGGGCTGCTCCTCAACGCTCTCGACAACCTGCCCGACGGCCAGCTGCAAACCTTTGCCGCCCGCGACGGCGCGTACATCCGCGAGCGATTGTTCACCGGCGCGCTCGCCGGACTCGCCCGCCCCTACAGCGACGAGGCCCTCGCCCGGATCGTCGGCACCTCGCGCGGCGGACACGAACCGCGCAAGATCCACGCTGCCTACCAGGCCGCGCTCAAGCATCGTGGGGCTCCCACCGTCGTCATGGTCCAGACGGTCAAGGGCTGGACGCTGGGCCCCGGCTTCGAGTCACGCAACGCCAACCACCAGATGAAGAAGCTGTCCGGCAAGGAGTTCCGCGTCATGCGTGACCTCCTCGACCTTCCCATCCCCGACTCCCAATTGGGTGAGGGTCTGGTGCCTTATGCACACCCGGGGGCCGACTCCGCGGAGGTCGCCTACCTTCAGGAACGTCGCCGCGCACTCGGCGGCCCCGCGCCCGCCCGCCGGGTCGTACCCCGGCCGCTCCCCGCCCCCGCCGACAAGCCGTTCGCCGCGCTCGCGAAGGGGTCGGGCAACCAGGCGATCGCCACCACCATGGCCTTCGTCCGCCTGGTCAAAGACCTGATGCGGGAGAAGGAGACCGGTGCCCGCTGGGTGCCCGTCGTCCCCGACGAAGCCCGCACCTTCGGCATGGAGTCGCTGTTCCCGTCCGCCGGGATCTACTCCCCCAAGGGCCAGACGTACGAGCCCGTCGACCGAGACCAGCTCCTTTACTACAAGGAGTCCACCAGCGGTCAGATCCTCAACGAGGGCATCACGGAAGCCGGTTCACTCGCCTCCTTCACCGCCGCCGCGACGTCGTACGCGACGCACGGCGAGCCGATGATCCCCTTCTACATCTTCTACTCAATGTTCGGCTGGCAGCGCACAGCCGACCAGTTCTGGGCTCTCGCTGACCAGCTGGGCCGCGGCTTCGTGGTCGGCGCCACCGCAGGACGCACCACCATGACCGGCGAGGGCCTCCAGCACGCCGACGGCCACTCACACCTCATCGCCTCCACCAACCCCGCATGTCTTCCGTACGACCCCGCCTTCGCCTACGAGGTCGGCGTGATCGTCCGCGAGGGTCTGCGGCGCATGCACGGCGAGAGCCCCGAGGACGTCTTCTACTACCTCACCGTCTACAACGAGACCAAGATCCAGCCGCCGATGCCGCAAGCTGAGGGCATCGAGGCGGGCATCCTGCGCGGCCTGTACCGCTACCGGCCCGCCGCTGCGGCCGCCGCAGACGTTCCGCGCGCACAGCTGCTCGCCTCCGGCACCGCGATCCACTGGATTCTGAGAGCCCAGGAACTGCTCGCCACCGACTGGAACGTCGCCGCCGACGTGTGGTCGGCCCCCTCCTGGACACTGCTGCGCCGCGACGCCATGGAAGCCGAGGCCCAGGGCCGCACTCCGTACGTCACCGAAACACTGGCCGGCACTCCGGGGCCCGTCGTCGCCGTGTCCGACTGGATGCGCGCGGTGCCGGACCAGATCGCTCCCTGGGTGCCACAGCAGTGGACCTCCATGGGCACCGACGGTTTCGGCCTCTCCGACAGCCGAGCCAACGCCCGCCGCCACTTCGGTGTCGACGCCGAGTCCATCGTCGTACACACCCTGCGCACGCTCGCCGCCCGCGGCGACGTGAAACCGGACGTTCCCGACGCCGCCGCCCAGCGCTACGGCCTGACCGGGAAGGAGTGAACCACCATGTCAGTCTCTGTATCCCTGCCCGCGCTGGGCGAGTCGGTCACCGAGGGCACCGTCACGCGCTGGCTGAAGGCCGTCGGTGACGAGGTCGCCGAGGACGAGCCGCTCCTGGAGGTCTCCACCGACAAGGTCGACACCGAGATCCCCTCGCCCGTCGCCGGTGTTCTCCTCAAGATCGCTGTCGCCGAGGACGAGACCGCCGAGGTCGGCGCCGAGCTCGCCGTCATCGGTGCCGCCGGTGCCGCTCCGGCCGCCGCAGCCCCGGCCCTCCCGCCGGTCACCCCGGCTCCGGCCGCTCCGGCCGCCGTGTCCCCCGCGGACGACGGCGCCTACGTGACCCCGCTGGTACGCAAGCTCGCGTCGGAGAGCGGCGTGGACCTGTCCACCGTCCAGGGCACCGGCGTCGGCGGCCGCATCCGCAAGCAGGACGTCATCGCCACCGCCGAGGCCGCGAAGACGGCCACGCCCGCCACTGCTGCGCCGGCCGCCGCCGCGCCGAAGGCCTCCGTCCTGGGATCACCCCCGCTGCGTGGCCGGACGGTCAAGCTGCCACGCATCCGCAAGGCCATCGCGGACAACATGCACATGGCCCTGCACGAGCAGGCCCAGCTGTCCTCGGTCATCGAGGTCGACAGCACGAAGCTGATGAAGCTCCGGGCCAAGGCCGGGGACAGCTTCGCCGCCCGCGAGGGCGTCAAGCTCACCCCGATGCCGTTCTTCGTCAAGGCCGCCGTCCGGGCGCTGAAGGCCCACCCGGTCATCAACGCCCACCTGAACCACGACGAGAGCACGATCACCTATTTCGACTCCGAGGACGTCGGCATCGCCGTGGACTCGGGGAAGGGCCTGATGACCCCGGTCATCAAGGGCGCGGGTGACCTCGACATCGCGGGCATCGCCAAGCGGACCGCCGAGCTGGCCAACAAGGTCCGTACGAACAAGATCGCCCCGGACTACCTGGCCGGCGCCACCTTCACGATCTCCAACACCGGGTCGCGCGGTGCGCTGTTCGACACGGTCATCGTCCCTCCGAGCCAGGTTGCCATCCTGGGCATCGGCGCCACGGTCAAGCGCCCGGTCGTCGTCTCCGACCCGGAACTCGGTGACACGATCGCCGTGCGCGACATGACCTACGTGACGCTCTCCTACGACCACCGCCTGGTGGACGGCGCCGACGCGGCCCGCTATCTGACGACGGTCAAGCAGATCCTTGAGGCGTGCGAGTTCACCGCCGAGCTGGGTCTGTAGCCGCTTCAGGAAAGCCTCAGATGCTGAGGACATGGGCATGTCCGGCCCGAGCGACGGGCGCGGCGAGCTGGTCGGGCCGATCTGGGTCCGCCCGATCAAAGGTCGGCCAGGACGCGCTCGTCGGGCGTTGTCACGTGACTGACCGACCTGGGATGATCTTGGAGTTGATCGTGCTGGACACGGGGATCGCTCGTGTCGTCCGCACCCCCGTCGTACAAGGGACACCGGTACCCGGTGGAGATCATCGCGTGCTGCGTGTGGCTGTACTTCCGTCTCCCGCTCAGCTTCCGCGAAATCGATGAGCTGATGCGAGCGCGGCGTGCTCGGCTCCCATGAAACGGCCCGCCGCTGGTGCTCCAAGTTCGGGCAGGCCTACGCCGGCGCGCCGCGCCGCCGGCAGCTCCGCCCCGGGGACAAGTGGCATCTGGACGAGGTCTTCATCAAGATCAACGGCGAGTTGAAGTACCTGTGGCGGGCCGTCAATGCCGACGGCACCGTGCTCGACACCCTCGTACAGAACCGGCGGGACACCACTGCGGCCAGCTGGTTCTTCCGCAGACTGCTGAAGAAGACCCGTACAGTGCCCCGGGTGGTTGTCACCGACAAGCTCCGTTCCTACGGCGAGGCCCACCGCGAGGTCATGCCCTCGATCGGCACCCGACACACCATAGGCACTCACGCACTCAACAACGTGACAGCCCCCGCTTGAGGCACCGTCTCCCGAGCTGCTGCCGAAACGCTGCTCCGCAACGTGAACAAGCCTACTCAGCCGGTTCGCCCCTGTTGTGGTGAATGAATCCCCGAACTGATCACTACTGGCCGGACGCGGGTAGATCAGCACACGTACCCGCACCCAACACACGGGAGATGGACAATGAAGAGGAATCTCGCCTGCGCAGCAACCCTGGCCAGTCTGGTCGCCGGACTCTTCGCCGTTGCCGCGCCCTCAGCATCGGCATCGGACGTCATCTTCGTCAACGAAAGCGGCCCCGGTGACGCCGTGATCAGCCAGGTGAAGCTCTCACCACGTCACGCAGAGCGCGAACGACAAGAGCGTCACCACGGGTGACATCAGTACGTGGGTGGAGGGGCTGCTGCAGAACAGCTCCCTCGCGTTCGAGGTCGAGGGTGCCGAGCAGGATCAAGGGGAGAAGAGCTGAGCTGAGCAACCGTGACTGGAAGCCCCGACCGCATCCAGCCCGACCACCTTGCTGAACGACACCACCTCCCCACCTCGGTGCCAACCCGGCCTGGCCCCGCACACGACGGCCCTGCCCCCGCCACCGTACTGACCAGGAAGAACAGCCCTGACCAGCAAGAAAACCCGGTGCGATTAGGCACTGTTTCTCGAACCCCCTGACCTGAGAGGGGTGTTGGGGCCAGGCCGACTTCATGGGCCGTGGGGATCTGACGAATACGGAGTGGGCCCGGCTGGAGTCGTTCCTTCCTCCCTTCCTCCTGGTGGTGGCGCGTGAAGGCCGATGGAGCGATCACCGTCGGGTGATCAACGGATTGCTGTACCGGGTGCGAACCGGTGTGCAGTGGCGGGACCTGCCGGAGCGGTTCGGGCCGTGGGAGACGGTCTATAAACGGCATCGTCGCTGGTCGGCTGATGGAACGTGGAGGATGCTGCTGTCTCGCATCCAGGCAGCCGAGGACGCCGTGGACCCTTTCTCGTTCCGGGACGTGGACGATCCGTTGCTGGGGATGGCCGCACCGGGATTGGGGGGACAGCCGTAGTGAGTGGGGCTCCTGCTGCGCATAGCGTCTACGGTGTGAAACATATACGGAACAGGGCGAAGAGATCCCCCTTCGACGGGCACCGGCCGGCCCGGTCTGCAGCGGTGTCGGCTGTCCCGTCGGGCGTGGTGGCGGTTGCCGCATTCACGGCGGACGCGGCGCATACGACTGGCACTTCCGACCACAACACCCAACGCCCCAAGGGGGCTTCGTGATCACCTCCAGTCCCACCCTGCGCCGCACCTCTGCGGTGGGCCTCGCCCTCGTCGCCTGCCTCGGCGCGGCACCCACCGCCACGGCCGCGCCGGCCCCCACCATGTCGAAGTCCGAAGCCCGGCTCGACCGTTATTACGATCAGCGCCTGGGCTGGGGCAGTTGCGCCAAGGGCGCGGGCGACACCATGGGCCGTGATCTGGACAAGGCCGGCGTGCAGTGCGCGGACGTCACCGTGCCGCTCGACTACGCCGACCCCCGGGGCCGTACGATCACGGTCGCGATATCCCGGCTCAAGGCCACTGACACCCGCCACCGCGTCGGCTCGATCCTGCTCAACAACGGCGGTCCCGGCGGCACCGCCCTCGAATCCCCGCCGGAATTCCACGCGTGGATGAAGAAGGTTGGCCCGCGATACGACATCGTCGGCTTCGACCCGCGCTTCGTCGGCCGCAGCACCCCGCTGGACTGCGGTTTGCCCGTCGGCACCAACCTCTTCTCGGCCGGTCTCAGCCGGGCGAGCTTCGAGCGCCAGGTCGCCCTCCAGAAGGACCTGGCCGACAAGTGCCGCGCCACCAACGCCTCCGTGCTGCCACACGTCACTACCCGGAACACGGCCCGCGACATGGACATCATCCGCGGCGCGCTCGACGAGAAGAAGATCTCCTACTTCGGCTACTCGTACGGCACCTACCTGGGCACCGTCTACACCCAGATGTTCCCCGGCCGCACCGACCGCATGGTCCTGGACGGCGCCATCGACCCACGCAAGTTCGGCCCCCGGCTGCTCCGGGAGGCCGTCGGTGAGAACGAGCAGGCGCTCGCCGACTGGGCCTCTTGGGCTGCCGCCCGCAACGACACCTACGGCCTCGGCCGCACCCGCGCCCAGGTCCTCGCCACCATCGACCGCGTCATCAGGGCATCCGCGCGCGCACCGCTGACCGTCGGCAGCGCCCCGGATGCCTTCCAACTTGACGACACCCAGACCCCGTTCCTCCTGCTCGCCGGCCTCGACAGCGACACCGACGCGTCGCGCGCGGCCCTCGGCGAGCAGGTGTCCGTGCTGAACGAGGCCGCGGCCGGGCAGCCGACCCGGCTGTCACCGCAGTTCGCCGGGCTGTTGCGATTCGCGCTGACCGGCGAGCAGTCACACCACGGCAGTGTGCAGTCCGCGGTCATCTGCGGGGACAGGGCGGCCCCGCGCGACCCCGAGGTCTACTGGCGGGCCACCGAGCGCAGCCGCGCCGCGTACCCGCGCTTCGGCCCGCTGGCCAACAACATCAACCCGTGCACCTTCTGGGACCGGCCCCGCGAGAAGCCCACCCAGGTGAAGCACGACGCCGAGGCGCTGATCGTGTCCGCCACCGGCGACACGCGCACCGCCCACAAGGGTGCCGTTGCCCTGCACGGCCTGCTGCCGAGCTCCAAGCTGATCACCCTCAAGGGTGCGAACCGGCACGCGATCTACGGACTGTACGAGAACGCCTGCGTCGACAACAAGGTCAACCAGTACCTGGCAACCGGCCGGCTACCTGCCAACGACCGGACCTGCTCCAAGCAAGCCGGGCTTCAGCCCAGGTGAGCGCACATTCCTTGATCAGGAACTTCCTTCAAGAGGAGCCACACCCATCTTGAGGGGGAGGTTCGACAGGAACGGCCCGCCCCGCGCATCGGCTGTACGCGCGGGGCGGGCCCGCTGGTGACGTTCTGACCCAGTGTCCCGGTTCGGGGGCCCGCGGCAGTACAGTGCGGAGTTCTGGTCCGACGCGATCGCGCTGTGGCAGGCTTCGGCCGGCAGGCGGACGTTCAAGGACGTCGCGGCTGATCTGAACGTCAACCCGAGGCGCTGCGGACCTGGGTGCGTGATGCCGGCGGTCGTCCAGTCGCCGCCGGCGCGTCGCAGGACACCGAGCCCCGATCAAACCGGAACGGTTCAGTGGTCGCGGTGCTCCCTGGCTGGTTCGGAGTGCTGGCCGATACCGAGGTCCGGATGCTGCGGGAGCGGTTCCGGGGTTGGAGGCGCATGACGGTGGGTCAGACGCTGGCGAGGGGCGGCACCCCGCCGAGGCGAGCCCGCCCTTGGGTTGCGCCGATTCCACTCGGGCGGCGCGGCGGGTCTTGCGACGGCGGTGCGGCGCCACCAGCGACGATCAGCGCGGCGGCTGCACCAGTGACCGCCGCGGTGTTGATGCTGATCGACGCCCCCATCTGCGCGGACAATGCCTTTGTCGTCATCAGATCCGACGAAGACGCCTCACCGGCGCGCTTGACGCAAGTCTGTTTCTCCGTCGGCAGCTTGCCGGTACCAGGTACCTGTTGACCTCGTCGTCCACGCAGACATTGCTGTAGCGGCCGAAGAGGACGTGCCGGCTGGCGCCCTTGAGGGTGAGCGGCTTGGAGCCAAGCAGTTGCTCGTGCAGGGTCACGCTGCTCTTGTAGGTGGCGCGGCGGTCGCCGGTGGCTGCCACGATCAGTGCGGGGGGCGCGGCGGACCTGGGTGGGGTCCTCACGGGGGGGGGCGGTCCCAGAAGGCGTAGGGGGCGATGTTGTTGGTCATTGGTCCGAACACCGGGTGCGCGGCCCGGCTGCGTTCGATGTCACGCCAGTAGGCCTCGGGGTCGCGTGGGGCGGCCACGTCCCCGCGAAGGACCGCGGCCTGCACTCCCGACGGTTCGGCCGCGCCGTGCAGTAGGTGCCGGAGCGTCGCAGGTGAGAGCGGCGTCGGCGCCGTGCCCCGTGCGGCCCGGCTCAGCACGGCCGCGCGGGGCACGGCAAGGAACGCCCGCGGCGGGTCGGTGTCTTCCCCGATGCTGGAGTAGAGGAGGACCGACACCTGGGAGTCGTCGATCCGGCAGGTGTCCGAGCCGGTGCCGACAGTCAGCGGACCGCTGGCGGACGCCTTGAGGGCGCGGTCGACGGTGGTGAGCACTTGGGCGCGGGATCGAAGCCTGCCCGGCTGGTGCCGGCCGGGAGCCAGGACGTGCCGACGGGCCGGCCGCAGTCCGGTGGGGTGCTGCGGCCGACGAAGCGTGGGTCGAAGCCGACGATGTCGTAGCGCGCACCGACGTCCTTCATCGCCTTGCGGACGTCCGACGGCGACTGGACTGAAGGTCCGCCTGGCCCGCCGTTGTTCAGCAGGTCGATCCGATGCGGTGGTGGGTGTCAGTGGCCTTGAGCCGGAATATCGCGAGGGTGATCGTGCGCCCTTCGGGGTGGGCGTGGTCGAGCGGCACAGCGGCGTCCGCGCACTGCACACCGGTCTTGCCCAGATCGCGGCCCGTCGTGTCGACGGGGCCCGTGACGCAGCTGCCCCAGCCGAGGTGTTGCCGGTAGTACTGGTCGAGCCCGGCTCCGGTGCCGTTCTTGGCGGGAGCCTCCGAAGCTGAGGCCAGGGCAGGGGAAGTGATGAAGCAGGCGGCGAGGGTGAGGCTCGCGGCGGAGGCACGCCGCGCGGTGGGGCTGAGGATGGTCACTCCTTGGGTTGGCGGGTACGGTCGGTGGCGCGGAACGCGGTGTCCGGGGGCGCGGAAGTCGGCTTCGGCTCGGTATCAGGCACCTTGTTGCTGTGGACCTGGAAGTCCGATGAAGATCTTGTTTTGACTGCCTGGCTCAACCGCTTCGCCCCTGACTATCGATCGGGGGAACCTGCCTGGGCCTGGCGCGATTTCAAGATTTCCAGTGGGCTTCCAGGGTTTTCTGACGGCTCTTGAAACATCTGGTGGCTGTCACGGGTGCGCACGCTCAACCATGCGAGGCCACGCCGGAGGTGAGAGCTCACGGGTCACCTGAGCCGTTCGGTCAGTCCACCATCATGAACCGGTCGGGTTCCGGGGCAGGTGCGTTCGCACGGTGCTGCGGGTGGCCGCCCTTGGTGGGCCGTGGGCGGACCGGCCACCAGGTGCTCCGTCCGAGGAGTGCGGTAAGGGCGGGGACCAGCACCAGCGAGAGGACGAGCGCGGAGAGCAGGATTCCGAGCGTCATTGCGAAGGCGATCTGCTCGTTGCCCGGGGTCGTGGCGAGGGTGGCGAAGGAGCCGGCAAGGACCAGGCCTGCGGTCGCGATGGCCGGTGTCGTGTGCTGCACCGCGCGAGCCACGGCGGCGCGGGCCGGGCCCGGTCGCTGCATCTCCTCCCGGATCCGGTCGCTGATCAGGATGTTGTAGTCGGTGCCGAGTGCCACGACGAACAGAAACAGCACGAGCGGGAGGGAGAAGTTGACGCCCGGCTTGCCGAGGACGTGCTGGAAGAGCAGGGTGGCGGCGCCGAGGGTGGCAGCGAAGCCGAGCCCGACGGAGAGCATCAGGATCACCGGTGCGAGTAGGCTGCGCAGGAGCAGCAGGAGGATCAGCGCGATCAGTGCGGCCGCGACCGGGAACACGATCTTCAGGTCGTGGTCGACGGCGGTGGAGATATCGGCGTAGATCGCTGCCGTTCCGCCCACGTGTGCCGTCGTTCCGGCGGGTGTGTGCTGGGTGACCGCTGCCCGCACGGGTCCGGAGGCCAGGTCGCGGGCCTGTTGGCTCTGTGGGTCCGCGGTCGGGTAGAGGTCGATCCGGGCGGCGCGGTGGTCCTTGTTCAGGACGGTCCGTGCGACCTGGCCCACGCCCTTGACCTGGGTGAGAGCACGGGAGAGGTCGTCCAGTCGGTCTGCGGTGAGGGTGCCGCCGTCAGTGGTGGTGACGAAGACGCTCGTCGGGTCCGACACTCCGGCCGGCAGCGCACGGGATATCTCGGTCGCGGTGGCCGCCGCAGGGGTCTTGGCAGCGGTGTTGCCCTGGCCGTAGTCCATGCGGATCCCGATCAGCCCGGCGGCCAGCGCGGCAAGCAGGGCGACGGAGGCGAACGTCATTGTCATCGGTCGTCGTGCGACCCGCGCTCCGAAGCGGGCGGCACGGCCCTCGTCGGGCTCGTGGCCAAGGGTCTTGGAGGGCCAGAACATCTTGCGCCCGGCGGCCGCGAGCAGCGCCGGCAGCAGGGTGAGGCTGCCGAGCAGCATCACCAGGACCGCGATGGCGATGGCGGGGCCCAGCGAGCGGAACTGGCCGAAGGTCGCCACGCCCAGTGTGGCGAACGCGGCCACGATGGTCAGCGCCGCCGAGGTGATCGCGGTGCCCACCCGTCCCGAGACCTGCCCGGCCACCTCGCGGGCGGACTGCTCCGGCTGGGCGCGCAGTTGCTCGCGGAAGCGGAACAGCAGGAACAGCAGGTAGTCGATGCCGATGCCGAGCAGGACCACGCTGATCAGATCAGGGGTGCCCGCGTCGAGCTTGCGCCCGGTGAGTATCGCGGCTCCCGCGACGGCTCCCCCCGCCACGCCGATGATCATGGCGACCGCGACCAGCGGCAGCAGGGCCGCCAGCACGCTGCGGAACACCAACACGTTGATCAGCAGGATGAGCCCCATGAGAAGGGCGCCCCCGACCTTCGCGGCGGTCTCGTGGGAATCGGTGGTGTCGACGGTGTCGGCGAGACTCCCGGTGAAGCCGGTGCGCATCCCCACCTCGGAGAACTGCGTCCGGGCGGCGTCCCGGAAGGCCCGGTAGACGCCCTGGACCCCCTTGTCCGTACGGTTCCCGATCAGCTCGACGGAGAGCAGTTCGAAACTCCGGTCGGGCGCCACCATCGCCGGGGCGATCCGGGGCGTCTGGGAGCGGTCCGGGACCAGGAATTTCGGCCTGTCGTCCTCCCTGGGCATGATCACCCGGCGCTGCGCCAGCTTCGCCGCCTCGGCCTCGACCCGCTTCTGGTCGGCGGCGCCGAGAGCTTTGCCGTCGGACCGGGCGACCAGCATCGTCACCGTGGTGGCGTCGGGGTTCACCCCGAACTGCTCCTCGGCGATCTCCAGCGCGGCGGCCGAGTCGTAGGTCTTGGGCAGGAAATCCCCAGTCTGGTTCTGGGTGACACGGCCGATCAGTGTCGGGGCCAGGGCGCTCAGCACGACACCCAGCACCGCCCAGAGGGCGATGACCTTCCACGGGTGTCTGGTGGAGTATCCGGTCAGGGCGCGGATCACGATGTCCTCCGGCGGACGGACTTGCATGCGGATGTCTGCCGGGGGCTCCCGGCCGGTATCCAGACCATCACCCCGAGGGGCCGGGAAGCGTCCTGGCAGCGGATGATCCGGGCCGGGGCCCTGGGTCCTGCCCTGGCCAGGGACCAGGACCCAGGTCCTGGTCGCGGGCCGCGAGCTGCAGCTGCTGTGCAACTCTGTACCGGAGACCGTAGGGCCCGGACACAGGGAGAACAGAAATGCGCAGGCGCCGACACATCGGGCCCGGCGATGCCAAGGAGCCGCTGCACAGCGACAGCGCCGGGCCGCCGTGGTCCCGCAACGACGCGCTCGTGACCGGCGGGGCCTGCGCGATGAACCTGCTCAGTTACGTGTTCTTCGACGACCCCGGCGGCCGATACGCCGTGAGCGTGGTCGGGTTCCTCCTCGTCGCGCTGGCAGCCCTGCCGCTGCTCGTCCGGCGCAGTCACCCGGTGGTGGCGCTCGCTGCCGTACTGGCACTCGATACGACAGCCACCCTGACCGCGCCGCTGCCCAGACACTTCGGTGCCGTCCTGCTGGTCGCCCTGTACTCAGTCGCCAGGGCCTGCACCGGCCGGGTGACAGCGCTCGCGGCTGTCGCGACGGTGTCGTTGACGTTGCTGAGCCAGAGCCACGGCCGGATTCCGCCCTGGCAGGACGCCGCTGTCACGCCCTTCTCCGCCCTGATCGTCGTCGGCACCGCCATGGCGGTCAACCGCTGGCAGCGGGAGGTGGCGGCGAACCGCAGACTTCTCGCCGACCGTGCGGTGGCCGACGAACGCCGCCGCATCGCACGGGAGCTGCACGACATCGTGGCCCACCACATCACCACCATGCAGCTGATGGCCGGCGGAGCCCGGGCCAACCTCGGCCGACCGGAGGTGGTCCGGGACGCCCTGGTCACCCTGGAATCCTCCGGGCGGCTTGCCCTGCGCGAGATGCGCCAGCTCCTCGATGTGCTGCGGGCCGGTGACGAACCGGAGTCCGCGCCGTCGCAGCCCCAGCCGGGCGTCGACGACCTCGACCGTCTGGTAGCCGAATCCCGCCTTGCCGGACTTCCGACCGAGTTCATGGTCCACGGGCCGCAGCGCCCGCTGCCGCCGACCGTCGGCCTCACGGTGTTCAGGGTCACCCAGGAGGCCCTCACCAACGCCCGCAAGTACGCGGGGCCCGCCCACGCGTCCGTACGGCTGACGTACCACCAGGATCGGGTCACCGTCGAAGTACGGGACGACGGCGGGGGCGCACCGCCGCAGGAGGGGGCATCATCGATGGGCTCGGACGGTTACGGCCTGATCGGCATGCGCGAGCGCGTCGCCCTGCACGGCGGCACCCTCGCCGTCGGCCCCCAGGCCGACGGTGGGTTCGCGGTGGTTGCCGACCTGCCGCTGACCACGGACGAGGCGGCCGAAGCAGCCGTCCAGCACGAGGAGGCACACCGATGACCGGGACCCGGCCGAACACACCGAGGATCAGAGTGCTGATCGCGGACGACCAGCCGCTGGTCCGGCGCGGCCTGTCGCTGATCCTCTCCCCCGACCCGTCCTTCGAGGTCGTCGGAGAGGCCGAGGACGGCGCGCAGGCTGTCGCCCTCGCCCGCCGGCTGCGCCCCGACGTCGTGGTGATGGACATCCGGATGCCCGTCCTCGACGGTGTCGGCGCGACCGGGGAACTCACCGCCACTGTGCCCGGGTGCCGGGTCCTGGCCCTCAGCACCTTCGACATGGACGAGTACGTCGTGGGTGCCCTGCGCGCCGGAGCCTGCGGGTTCCTGCCCAAGGACAGCTCGCCGGAGGACCTGAGCACGGCGATCCGCACCGTCCACGCAGGCGAGGCCGTCGTCGCGCCGCGTCTGCTCACGCGGCTGATCTCCACCTACGTACGGGTCCCTCACGGCGCGTCGCAGCCACTCCCCACCGACCTGGGCGAACTCACTCCCAGGGAGGTCGAGGTGTGGCGTCTGATGGCCACCGGTCTCGACAACGCCGAGATCGCCCACGCCCTGCACATCAGCGTCTCCACGGTCAAGAACTACATCACCAGCATCTTCGGCAAGCTCGACGTCCGTGATCGCGCCCAGGCGGTCATCGCGGCCTACGAATCGGGGCTGGTCACCGCCCGCGCGGCAACCGGCAGCCCGCGCGGCGACGGAAACACCGCATAGCCGGGCCGACCGGTGCGCTCACGGCTTGCAGAGGGTGGTGTCGAGGAGGGCCGGGCCATCGGCAGTGCCTCCCAAAACTCCTACGCGGCCGACTGCTCCCGCCGCAAGGTCGGGTATCTCCCCAGGTTCCCATAGCCGGGCTTTCCTTGGGGTCGGGAGGCGCCCAGAGCGTGGGCTGCCCCGGACGCTGGTTCAGCGGCCGGGCAGGCCGGGTCAGGCCACCTGACGTCGCGTCAGCCCCCGACCCCGGGCACGACCAGGCCGGTTTCGTACGCGATCATCACCACGTGGGTCCGGTTCTGCGCGCCGAGCCTGGTCAGCGCGTTCCCGACGTGGGTCTTCACCGTCTCCAGGCTCGCCGTGAGCGACTCTGCGATCTCCGGGTTGGATAGGTCGGTGGCCATCAGGCGCAGCACTTCCTGTGGGGGCTCGAAAAGTCATTGCTGCTGGTCAGCCCCCGCTTCCAGGGCCGTCGGTGGGGACTTGTAATGCTGCCCTGATGATCGTGTCCCTGCTCTACCGCACCGCCCGCGCACTGTTGTTGTCCGTCCCCGCGCCCCTACTGCGTCGAGACACCGCCAAGGATGCCGGACTGCTGGTGCTGCGGCACGAGAATGCCATCCTGCGCAGGCACGTGAAGGGCAGGGTGCGCTATGAGCCGGCCAACCGATTCTGGCTCGCCGCCCTCAACTCGCTGATACCGCGTGGCCGCTGGTCAGCTGAGCCGCCGTCCTCCCCGTCGCCCCCGGCACCTTGCCGGCCTGGCGCCGCAAACCGATCGTCAGGAAGTGGGACTGCCCCGCCCGCGGCTCCCGCACCGGACGGCCGCCGACGGCGGCCGCACTCAAGAGTCTCGTGCTGCGCCTGGCCGATGAAAATCCCCACTGGGGGCCGCCGCCGCATCCAGGGCGAACTGGCCAGACTCGCGCACCCCGTCGCAGCCTCCACGGTCTGGGAGATCCTGCACGCAGCAGGCATCGCCCCGGCCCCGCGCCGCTCCGGCCCCACCTGGCGCAACTTCCTCACGTCGCAGGCTCAGGGGATCCTTGCCGCGGACCTCTGCCATATCGACACGGCCCAGGGCAAGCGCCTGCACGCGATGGCGTTCATCGAGCACGGCACCCGGAGACCGCACATCACCGGGATGACCACGCACCCCACCGCGCAGTGGGCGGTACAACAGGCCCGGAACATCGCTGCCGAACCCGGCGAACGGGGCGCCGAGCCACGGTTCCTGCTACGCGACCGCAACAGCAAGTACACCGACGCCTTCGATGCCGTCTTCACCACCGAGGACACGGAGGTGCTGCTCAGCGACCCCTGGGCACCGCGCATAAACGCGCATTGCCAACGCGTGATCGGCACCATCCACCGCGAGGCTCTCGACCACGTCCTGCCCCTGGGCGAGAGCCACACCAGGAAGGTCCTGACTGACTACCAGGACCACTACAACGGACACCGGCCGCACCGATCCCGGCAACACCTACCGCCCAGCGCGACCGGGCAGCCCGCAATCGTGCACGACCTCGACGACCGAGGCCTACGCCGCACCAGAGTCCTCGGCGGCATCATCAACTCTGGAAGCCATCAGTCTGGACCACCTCGCCGAAACCAACGGCACCACCCGAGGCCGCTAACCCCACCCCTCCAACCAGGCAGAACGCCCCTGGCCAGCCAAAACACGGACGCGCCATTAGACGCGGACACCGATCTGCGGCAACGCCTGGCATTCTCACCGAAGTTGACACCACACCAGGCCAGGCCGCCTGATACATCATCTGAAAACACCCCGGACGGTTCTCACTCAACCTTCAGCTCCCCAGCCCAGCCTCGCACCCACGCCCCAACTCACACCAGGGCTCAATAGCAGCCAGGAGAACCTGCGCAAGGACCTGACGTTCCACAGCCGCGTCAGCGAAGCCGAAGCCATAGCCACAGGTGTGGTGGACGCAGCCCTACACGGGGGCGGCTGCGCCTGCCAGGTCGCCCGCTCCGAGTTCTTCAACCGGAGCGGCAGCCGAAGAGCTGCGGATCACGACGCCCCGGGCTGGGGCTCCTCGCCGTCGTAGGCCCCCAGCGCAGCCTGGCGGCATTCCAGCAGCTCGCCCAGGTCTTCGTGGGTCACGTGCTCCTGGGTCAGTGCCACCATGGCCCTGGCCTCGACCGAGGCCCATGCGTGCCGGGCGCGCTTGTTGGCGCGGCGCCTGGTGTCGCTGCGCAGGAAGCCCGCTCCCGCCGCGAACCCGGCCGAGGCCAGAGCGGCGAGGGCGGCGGGAACGCGCACGTCCGCCGAGGCCAGTCCTGCCGCTCCCGCCGTGCCCGCGAGCAGGGCCGCGGGGAAGCCGAGGGCGATGTCCATCTTGGTCCAGAACTCGGCCCGGCGGTGGGCGAGTTGTCTCTGGTGTGCCGCCTCGTCTCTCAGCCGCTCGATCTCGGCACGCAGGCGGTGCGCGAACTCGTCCGGACTCAGGCGCGTGGTTCCGTCAGCGGGAGTGACCATATAGGCATTCCAACATGTCTGCACCAGAAGGGACTTGGCGAGCCGGGACAGCCTTCGGGCGCGGCGGACGTCAGCTTCCCACAATGGTGTGCCGCCAAGTCGTGCAGCCGATCTTGCCGGTGCGGTGGCAGGCCGTCACTGAACGCGGCACCCGTCTCCATCACCGCGCCTACGACCACGATCTGCTGGGCCCCTGCCGAGGCCGGGACTCCGAAGTGGCGGGGGCGGGAAATGGGAATTCCACAGCAGCCCGCACGACGTTCGCCGGATCTGGGTACGGCTCGCCGACGGGGAGCTCGCCGAGATCCCGTGGATCCGCCGCGAGCACGTCCATCGTCTGTTCAACGACCGCACCTGGCAGTAGTGGAAAGGTGGTGTCGAAGTCTTCGGTGGGGCCGGGTGGGGGCGCCTCCGGTTTCTCGTGAACATTCCCGGGCCCGTCAACCTCCAGCCGCTGCCCGGAGTACCGGACAAAGCTGCTGCTGAAAGTGAGCTACGCGATCACATCACCGACCGGTCGGACCTGGTCTCTCATGGCAGCTGTCCAAGGTGGCAGGTCAGGCCGCTGATCAGCTCGGCGCATGCGGCCGAGAGAGCGCGTCCGTCCCGCACCGCTCGGTGCGGGACGGACGCATTGCGCGGTGTCAGCTGCAGAGATGGCCCCATGCGTTGTTGGGACGCCAGGTCTTCTCGCCGGCGGACGCACCCTTCCAGCTGAACGTCGCCACCACGCTGAAGCTCTGCCCCGGCCAGGCGCATGGGTTGACGGTGCTGGTGCCGGCCAGGTCCTCGGTGCCGTGCCAGCCGTCGTAATCCTTCGCGGTACGCACCGTCACATAGCCGCCGCTGCTGCTGGTGCGTTGAAGCTTCACGTTGGTGACCTTGACCTGGTAGCTGCCGCCACCGGCAACGTCGGTGATCTTCGCCCGCGCCCGGAAGGTGTTGGCTGCCTCGTCCCACCAGACGGTGGCGCAGCGCTTGACCGCGGTGCCGGAACAGTGCCAGTCGCTTGCCGCGGATGCCGACGACGGAGTGAAGACGACCAACGCGCCGAGTGCCCCGGCGACCACCGCGCCGACGGTGCCGAACCGGCCCACACGCCTGAGCCCCATGATTCCCCCTCTTGATCTGCCAGTGATCTCAAGGGGGACCTCATCCAGCGAGACGAAGCAACAGCCGGGGCGAGCACGGCAGTTGCGCTGCTGTGACGAAGTCAGCACACCTGCGACAAGATCGGCCTACTCCTGATACTCAACGCGCCCGGTGACCCGCCGCCGAAGTGGCGGATGCGCTCCAGCCACGGAATGGATCCTGCGAGCCCGGCGCCCCCGAAACCCGTCGGGCGGCCCGAGACGGCACTACCCGTCGACCAGCCTCCGGACGTCTTGGAAGGTGGTGATCTGGTTCATGAAGACGATCGCGAACAGCATTAAGGTGGCGCACAGTTGACCATGAACGGGGAGTCTTCTGTGCGATTCGCGTATCGATCTGTCATGTGCCTGATGTCCGCTGCTGTCCTGATTGGCCTCGCTGGCTGCTCCGGCGGTTCTTCCGAAGGATCCGGCAAGGTTCCGGAGGCCGGGCCGGTGGCCGAACCCGCGGCCCGCGCGAAGGCGTTCGACCCTCCGCTGAAGTTCGGCAAGGGTGTGAAGCCGGAGTACGACGAGGGTGTCAGGACCCGGGGGTTCGCGCTGTTGGGCCCCAAGGCGTACATCCGGACGGACGAGGGCCTCGACGCCTACGACACTTCGACCGGACGCAAGATCTGGTCGTCCGCCCTGGGCCGGAAGGACCGCTACACCGGTACGGCGGTGGACGACCCCGACGACCGGCGGATCCCACCGGTGTTCGTGAAGCAGGGCGACCGTACGGAGGCGCTCTTCGCGTACACCGACTACACGAAGGGCACCGGCACCGGTGTCGACCGGACCGATGTCTATCTGCGGGCCGTCGACGCGGACTCCGGCAAGGTGTCCTGGACGACCCGCCTGCCGGCGCCGACCGGGATGGGAGTCAGTGACATGGAACCGGTCGTCGTGGGGGCGGAGAACGGGACAGCGGTCGTCACGGCCCTCACCAGCCTCGACGAAGCGAGCGGGGACGGCGAGAGCGCCGTCACCTACGCCGTCGATGTGAGCACACGTCAGGTGAAGTGGAAGGAGCAGGGCTTTGCTGCCTCCGCTGTTGACAGCGGAACTGTTGTCGGTGCGCAGGTGGGTGACGGAGCGGACTTCGGGAGCCTGCTCGGCTGGAACTCCGACGACGACACTCTCGCGCTCACCGGCAGGGCCGTCACCGACGGATCGGTGAGCTGGAAGGGCGGGGCTACCGGCAGCTTGGTGATCGACGGCGTGGGAGGCGGCCTGTTCGCTTCGAATGCCGGCTTGCACGACATCCGGACGGGTGAGCCTGTGGCCGGAATCGGCGGCGGCGACACCTTCACTTGCCACTACGACCAGCAGTCGGTGGTGGTGTGCGAGGGCAATGAGCATGTGTGGGGGGTGAAGGCCAGCAGCCGCAAGGTGCTGTGGGACATCTCGGAGGACGACCCCGCTCGTAAGATGCCGACCATCCTGGGCGCGTTGCACGGTGCTGTCTACGGCTCCGCCCCCGACGGCGTCATCCTTGACGCCAAGACGGGGAAGGACCGGACGACCTTCACCGGCCCACAGCTGTACCTGGTCAACGAGTACGCAGCCATGGACATCAACATGGTCACCTATCCCGCCACTGGCTGAGGGGCGCGGTCAGGTTCGCCACGTCGGCGAGCGGTCAGAGCGGTCGGAGCGGTCGCGAAGTACAAGCCGGTCTTCGAGGTTGATCGTCAGGACGAGCAGCCGGTTGGGATGCCTGCGGCGGAACGCAATGTCCGACGGCACGACGTACGGCCGTACATCTGAGGTCTTCCCGGCGGCGTGAGCGCGGCTGCTGAAGACGCGCCCGCTCCTGGCCTGTCACCACCTGCGGGCTCCGCAGGGCCGGCGATCCGATCGTCTCCGGCCGCCCGATGTCCGGTTCATCGTTCGCGTGGCCGACGGCAGCCGCGCTCGGCAGGCAGTGCGCCAGGGCGCCGACGTCCTCAGCCCGGGGCTGCTGCTCCGTTTCAGCAGCTTCCTGAACACCCGCAGGATGGTGGGGCGCCAGCGTCAAGGTCCGGGATCGGGATCGGGAGGAGCCTCCGCAGCTGAGCACGGAACGGGCCATCGGGACGTTCCGGCCCCGACCGAACCGTCCCGCACTGGAACGTCAGGCGCGGTCCGGCAGCAATTCCGCGTTGAGTACGGCGATGCCCGCCTCGCCCTCCTCGAACAGGGCGATCAGCTCCTCGGGCCCTGCATTCGGACCAGCGGTGTGGTCGACGAGGAGGACCGGCTGGAACTCCCCGCCCTGCTCGACGGGGACGAAGCCGGTGGTCAGCTCGCGGCGGAGCAGGATGACCCGGTCGGCGTCGAGCGGATCGGAGGGCAGTGCTCCGGGTAGTACGCGCCCCTCCTCCGGGCACGCCCGGAGGCTGTGGGCGAGGACGTCCCGGTGGGCGAGGAGCGTCACCGCGAGCCGGTCACCGGTCCGCTCGTAGCGGGCGGCCAGATCCTCCGGCAGCAGGTAGAAAACGCCCTCCTCACCCTCGTGCCCCCGGTCGAGAAGAAGCCGCGCCAGCCGGGCTCCGGGCTCGTCGGCGTGCGACCCGAGCCCCAGAAACACATCACGCCCACCGGGCCCGAGCGAGGGCACCGCCCCGATCCACAGCTCGGCGGAGCCCTCCGGGGTCTGCTGGATGTCGTCGTCCTTCGTCATGGAAGCGATCCAAGCACACGGCACCGACGGGCCATTGCCAGTGCGCTGCTCGCGGCGCACCACCCGGGGCAACCCCGCAGCCGACATCCACGACGCGACCGCCCACCGTCGAAGCCGGCGTCCACCGCATGGCCCTCATGAAGCGGCACGCGGACCTGAAGATCGAGTTCTGCGAGCGCATTCGCACCGAGGCCCAGCAGATGCCGGAGACGGAGAAGCGGTTGCGGCTGCGACTGCGACAAACCGTCAGCTGCCTCCAACCGCGAGAAGAGATCACAGAACTCCGACGGTTGGCGACCAGCCTGACCCTGGCCGGCGCGGTTCGCATCCAGCGGGAGGAGTCGGCCGCCGACAACGTCGTTCCATTCCGTCCACCCCTCACCTGACGTCGGTCGAACAAGCGCCTGGGCACTCTCGGAAGGTACGCTGAAGCATTTAGAGCGTCGCAACCAAGTGCTCTCCCAGGAGCAGATCATCGAGGCTGCGATCGAGCTGCTTGACGCGGGTGGCGAGAGCGCACTGACCAAGAGCGCTGACGGAGCGCCTGTCCACCGGGCCCGGGGCGATCTACTACCGGGTGGGCAGCCGTGGCGAGCTGCTGGACATGGCAACGGAAACGGTCGTCACCGTTGCGCTGGCAGCCAAGCCCGCCGCGGCCACGCCCGACGACGAGATCCGCTGCGTTGCGCTGGCGCTGTTCGACGCGATCGCCGAGCACCAGTGGCTCGCGACACGGCTGACTCTGCAGATCGTCCGGAAGCCGTTCGGCCCGGTGACGGTAGGGATCTTCGAGAGGATCGGCCATCAAGTGGGCGCGCTGGGTGTGCCACAGGCTTTCTGGTTCGACGCCGTCTCGACGCTTGTGCACTACATCCTCGGGGCCACCGAGCTCGCCCCGGGCGGCTGTTCCGTCCTGGTCCTGGAGCGGGACGAGGAGGTCGCCTCGCCCTACAAGGCACTCCCGCTCGGATTGCGCGGCCTGAGCGCAGAATCGGCCGAGGTGTTCTACAGCCGCGGCCTGCTCGAAGCCGTGATTGACGCTTCCGGCGCCGATGCGAAGAAGGTCGGCGCGGCCCCGACGCGACGAGGCGCCGGCTCCCTGGGCTGTGAGTCATTTCGCGGGCATCAGCCCGGACGCGGCCGACATCGATGTGTCCGCCTTCCCGTTCCGGCCGTCCAGCCCGGCGAAGGAAGTTTTCATGACCAGCCTCGAAGCGGTCGGCAAGGTCCTGGCCGAGCGTGCCATTGCGCTCGGCGTGGACATCGTCCGCGGCGCCCCCGTCACGGCTGTGACGCAGGACGACCAGTCCATCGCCGTCACGGCAGCCGGACAGGAGTACCAGGCGCGCTACCTGGTGGGATGCGACGGCGGCCGCAGTACGGTGCGCGGCCTCGCCGGCTTCGACTTCGTCGGCACGGATCCGCTCTTCACCGGCTACGTCGCGCGCGTCACCTTCGCCGACCCGCAGCAGCTGCCACTCGCTTCAACCTGACGCCGAACGGCATGTATCTGCGTACGCCCTTCGAGGGGCACCTGGGCATGATGGACTTCGACGGCAGCACGTTCAACCGTTCCCAGCCGCTGCCCCGTGAGCACCTTCAGGAAGTCCTGCGTCGCACCACCGATTCCGACCTGACGCTGACCAATGTTCATCTGGCATCGACCTTGACGGACCGTGCGATGCAGGTGACGGCCTACCGCAAGGGCCGCGTCCTGCTCGCCGGCGGTGCCGCGCACATCCGCCACTCCCCCTCGGCGGCCAGGGGCTCAACCTCGGTATCGGTGATGCCGTCAACCTCAGGGCTGTCCCGTAAGTGCTCTCTGAGCTGGTGGAGACGTGGCTGTTCGCTGTGCAGCCCGCTCGCCTATCCGGCGAGGGCGAGGTTGTGCAGGCGCGCGATGCCGCGCATGGCGTGGTGAGCGCCGTCACCTTTGAGTCGGCAGTCGCGGAGGATCTTCCAAGTCTTCATGCGGGCGAAGACATGCTCGACGCGGGCCCGAACCTGCTTGTGAGATGTGTTGTGGGCTTCCTTCCCGGGCAGGTCTTCTCCCTCGCGGCGACGGTGGGCATGACGAGCCCGATGCCGGGATAGCCGCCGTCAGCGATCTGGTGGTCTTGCCGACGGCGGCTTTTGGCACCGGATTCCTCCCACGCCCTGCGGTCGTTGCGGTTTCCGGGCAAGGGGCGGCCGACCAAGACCACACGCCGGGTGCCGGGTGCCAGCGTCAATGACCACCTGGTGGTTCGTGGAGTACCTGTAGTTCTTTGACTGCGCGGCGATGGCGTGGTCGCGGGTGGGCACCAGGGTGCCGTCCGCGATGAGTACGGCGTCCTTGGCGAACCGCTTGCGGGGCTGGGGGCGCGAGCATCGGCCGAGGACATCGATGATCCGGTGGGCTGCAGACTTCGAAACGCCGAACAGCGGCGCAATCTGCCGCATCGTCAAGTTCGTCGGCCAGTACGCCGCGACCAGCAGCGCCCGGTCCTCCAGCCGAAGGCTCCACGGCCGCCCCTTGCAGACCTCGTCCGCCCCCTCGCGCCGCAGCAGGGTCACCAGCTTGCCGAACTGGCGCGGGCTCAGCCCAGTGAACGGGGCTATCCAGGCAAGCTCCGACGATGCAATCACACCAGCCATACCAAGATCGTCCCGTGGGGTGACCAGCGGCATGGGCCCGTCGTTTAGCTGCCGCTCAGCGGCGATCCCCAGGTGGGATCGTGGCGCGATCTTCTCGTCAGGCGGGCAAGTAGTCGCTCTGCCGTACCGAGGACGGCGTCTTGCAGCGCTCCAACCGAGGTCAGGGCGGCGCTGAGCCTTGCCGGCGCCGACTCTGGCACGTCGGAGTCGGTAACGAGGGGAAGGACCAGCAGGAGGCGGGCGGCCGCGTCCTCGACACCTTCGACCGCGGGAGACGGAGCGTCAGCGATGCGGACCAGTTCCTCCCACGTCAGACCGGTCCCCGAAAGGTCTCCCTCCCAGCTGGCGATCTGCTGGGCGTGGCTCCGGCCTGGATGAGTGAAGAGGTAGTCGATGCCGTACTCGCCGACCATGTTGCGGTAGATCACCACAACTCCGGGACCGTCTTCAGCCGGTACCCGGAGCACCGGCCAGCGTTCGGGATCGAAGAGGATCTCGGACAAGGCATCGGCATCGGCGCCGTCATCGCCGAACCACTCCGGAACAGCACGCGTAGTACTCGACCCATCGCCGCACATCGGCATGAGGTAGTTCGACCAGAAGCCCGGACGGGCTAGCAGTGACTCGCCCGCAACCAGCGGGCCTTCGTCGTATCCCTTGATCAGCACACTCGGATCCTGCCACCAGCCACTGACACGCTTCGATCCGGGATCGGTGTGGAGGCGCCGCCCAGTTACGGAACAGGTCTTCGGCTGGAAGCCCGCCGCGACCGTGCACGGCGCCGCGACCGAACGGCTGCTCGACACTCACACCAGTGAGCGCCACCCCGTCGGCGCCGCCATCCTGGACTGGTCACGCGCCCAGGTCGCCACCATGAAGCCCGGCTCCACTGCCCCCGCGCTGCGGCAGCTGGTCCACGAGCTGCTGAGCACCACGGACGGAACGGCCCTCGCCTACCGGAAGACAACCGGGTTCAACCGTTACAACCTGGGCAGCGCGCAGCCGCTCGTCGGCAGCACTGCCCTCGACTTCCACTTCGAGGACGGCACTCGCCTCGGTGACCTGCTGCGCCAAGGCCGGGGCGTGGTCCTCGACTTCACCGGCGACCACGCGCTGAAGTGTGCGGCCAAGAGCTGGCAGGGCCGGATCCGGTACGCGACCGGCACGGGACACACGAGCCGTTCAGAGAACTCATCACTCACCTTGAGAACGCCCTCGACCTCCAGCAGCATCGGCCCGGAACCCTCCCCCGCCACGCCGCTTATCTCCACCGAAGGACCGCGGGCCGGATCGGGAGCCTGCCCCGGCTGGTCCGCCAGGCCGCGATCACCGCGATCTGTGACGGCACTGGGAAAACCACCAGACCCTTGCTCGACGGGATCCGGCTCGACCACCTCACCGAAGCCCACCACCGCTCCGCCCCGACCCCAACTTGGGCCCGTACACAACGGCCCTGAACCGGTCACATGCTGACCAGGAAGAACACCCCGACCAGATTCAGCGGTCCGAACTCATCGGCGCTTATCCCCCGGAAAGTGCGGTGATCTTCCGAGACGAGCCCGTGGAAGGTTCGGCGCCTGGCCCAGCGCGGACGGTGGTTGTCCCACTCGGTCTGTGTGCTGATCGTCGAGGCCATCCACCAGCGCCTCCTCTGAACGGAGCCTGGGTTGAACGAGCTCACCGACCGCCTGCTCGCTCGCGGGCCGGACCGCAGGGCATGTGACTGATCGCTCGCAAGGAACAGTCACAATTCGCTGGTCCAACCCCCGCCCAGAACCCTTTTCGGCTGACGATGTTCAGATCGCTCTTGACCAGCGGGCCTGGGCGCCTGCTCGCTCTGACCCATCAGACACAGCTCTGTCTCTTCAACAACCGCCCAGCCGGTCGCCACCGCTCGGCGGCCCGGGGCACCGGCATGGCCACCATCAACCACATGAAGCGAAACGGTCCACCGACTCCGTCGGCGGACCGTCGTACGAGGTCGAGGAAGATCCGCGTGGTGCCGGCAACGCACTGATTCGTCGCTCGCCCAAGGACACCAGATCGCTCACCTCATTGAGTGCCCATCAAGCCTTGGGTGACTTGCAAATGTTGGCGGCCATCGCTCCCAGTTGCTTGTTGGCCCTGAGTGCAAGGTCGATGGCATCGCTCACGGAATTACTGGGCACCGGGATGTTGTTCACGTATATCGCAAAGGCGTAGCGGTGACCGTCCTTCGCGTCAATATATCCTGCGAGTGCCTTCGTGCCGAGAGCCAGCTTGCCCTTGTAAGCGCTGACCAAGGTGCCGGTCTTCGCCCGGATGTGCCCTGCGGCAGGGTTGGTGCGCTCGATGACATCAGCGAGCGAACCATCGACCCCCATGCTCGGCATGGAGTCGTAGAAGACGTCGAAGTTGTCCTGTCGGGCAAGATGTCGCAGCAATGCTAATTGGGCAGCTGGCGTTGCCTTGTCACCGGGTAGGCCCTGGGCGTCGACGAGGGTGAGTGAATGCGGATCGATACCGGAGCGAGCGAGGAAGTCCCGCTCGATCTTCATCCCGTCCGCATAGGTTCGTTGACCATGCTGCACCGCCATCAGCGGTGGCAGAAGATTCGCCCCGAGATTATGACTGACCTTGTTGATCAGCTTTGCGTATTCCTTGAAGGGTGGTGACGTACAGGTTACCGAAGCAGGCATCTCGTTCACCTCCTTCCACGGAGGGAGCTTACTGCTGGGGGTTTTCTCCCAGTCGCGGTGCAGTCACACTGATGCCGTTCCGGGCGAGTGCCTCGATGAGCACGGTCCGGGCAAAGGCTGCCGGGTCGGGAACCTGGTACGTCGTCACGAAGGGGTCCTTCGCATCCGCAGGCACGGAACCTCGCACCCTGATCTGACCGGGGGTGACACTTTCGGTCGTCACCGCCGGCTTGCTTCCAGCAGGCGTGGTTGTCACCTGTGCGTCGACGCTGAAGGCTGCTGTCTTCGGACGCCAGTCGACCTTCGCCGGCTCGCCGGGGACGCCCGGCGTGATCAGCACGTCAATCAGGTTGTCGTTGACGATGGTTGGGGTGACCGGCACGCCGCCGATCGACACTGGATCCCAGAGCCGGTTGTCAATCACCACGTCACCGTCGATCGGACGGATGCCGCTTGCCGCAACCTGCCGAGCCAGTTCGTTGATGCCCGCCAGCAGATCCTCTTGAGTAAGGGTCGCCATTCCAGGTACAGCATTGGCGCCATAGTGGTCGAAGTCCGGCACGTCGAGTGCCCCTGACGCAGCGGTCCGCCCGTCGAGCGCCAGATCACCGCTCCCGACCATAGTCAGGTTTCCTGAAAGCCGCCCGTCAGGCGATACGGTGCCTGAATGCACTACTGGCGTACGGAAACGATGGTCGCCGCCCAGGACGTTGAGCGCGGCACTTACAGCAAAAGTCTTGGCCGTCGAACCAGTCATGAACTGAGAATTAGTGCTCTTCGATTGGACAACTTCTCCGGTCTTCAGGTCGGCGACCTGCACGCCCCACTGGCCTGATGACCACGGTGCACCGTTCATAAGTTTTTTCAGGTCGGAACTTACTCGCGCAGTACTTGACGACGGAGAAGCTAAATGGTCCGTGGAGTTATTGGAGCATGCCGACATCGTGACAGCAGCCTCCATCGAACCTGCGACCAACAGAGTTGCACGCGGCCGCAACCTGCATCCAACCACAGAGAGCTCAGCGCGCAGGAGTTGGCCGACCGCGCCGGGTCGACCGCGGACGAGGTCCGGGCGGTGCTTGCAGGGGAGGGCCCAGGTGAGGTGCTGCTCAGACGGCTTGCGCCCACGCTGGGATTCCACGCTGTCGATCTATTCATCCTTGCGGGGCGGGCGGTCCCGAATGACCTGGCGCCGTTAGACGCCACGGCCGCGAAGTGGGCGGCGAGCATGGTGACGGATGCAGTGCGCCTCTCCGAAGCGGGACGCTGCGAACTTCTCCAGCTGATCCGCTCACTACCGCAGGAGGAACGGCGTTCCAGCTTCGCCCCGAAGCCACTCGTGCCCCTCGTTGGCGGTCCGGGCTCTTGGGCCATCCGCATGCTCCAGTACCGCAACCTGAACTGGATGGGCATAGCGAGGGCGCTTGCGTTCGTGACGCCCACGTACCTGTCGGCGGCCACCTACGGCGTGATCGGCTCCGGTCGCAAGGAGCTGACCCCGGGCTTGGTGACAGATCTCGCCGCCCTGCTGGGGATCGACGCCTGCGAACTGGCCGCGCTGACGGGCGTTTCCCTGCGCAAGATGCCGCCCCCTCCGTCCCCTGAGGCGATGGATGCCGCCGTGCTGCTGTGGGAGGCGCGACGGCTGTCCGCTGTCCAAGCGCTAAACGTCTCCGAGCTGACACGCTCGCTGCGCGGGGACTCCCAGGACAGGTAGCCCGTCAGCCACCCAGGCCCTGATACCTGCCGACACCCGCCCGACCGGCCCCCGACCTGCAAGCCAAAACCCCGGTTATCCGCCGACTGCCGCGTGAGACCAAGCGGACGGCCCCTGGTCCAGTGGGACCGGACAGCAGCACCAGCGGACCAGATCATGTGAGACAACGAGCCAATCGAACCAGATCATCTGGCACAGGGACCAGATTACTTTAGACGGGACAGCGACTCGATCCAGGGCGGTCCACTCGAACGGATGTCCCATGGCGAGCGATCTCGGCCGTTTGCCAAATGATCTTGATGGCCAGCGGTTTCTGTCACTTGTTCTTGTTCGGCGGGAGGCTGCGGCTGTTGGCGCGATGGGCTCGGGCGATGTCGGTCGGCTGTCGGCGGGGACGGCGAGCTGTCGGCGGGATGTAAGTGGCGCCCGAGATTGTGGGAACTGGGCGTGGCCGGTTGTGAATGTACGGTCCCGCCCGCCTCCAGACCACTCCGAGCTTCCGGGAGCCCGCCATGCCCTCCGTACCCCAGGTCCCGCAGTGGGACGTCCACCGGCTGCCTCACGCCGAAGATAGAAGCTTCCTGATCACCGGCGGCAACGCGGGCATCGGATATTTCATCGCCGAGCAGCTCGCCGGCACTGGAGCCGTGGTCGTTCTCGGTAGTCGAGACAGGGCGAAGGCCGAAGACGCGATCGCTTCCATCGGCTCGCGCGTTCCCGGCGCCAAGGTGAAGCATCTGCCCCTGGATCTGGCCGATCTCGCATCGCTCAAGGCATCCGTGGACGCGCTCGGACTGGATCGCCTCGACGCCGTCGTCCACAACGCCGGCGTGGCGCTCGACCATCCGCCGCGGCGCGAAACCACGGCCGGGCACGAACTGATGCTCGCAACCAACCACCTGGGGCACTTCGCGCTGACCCACCACCTGGTCCCCCTGCTCACGGCAACCCCGGGAAGCCGGATCGTCACCACCGGCAGCTTCGCCGCCAAGTCCGAACGCCTGGACCTCGACGATCTCCAGAGCACACACGACTACCAGCCCAAGCGCGCCTATGCGCGGTCGAAGTTGGCTCAGATGCTCTTCGCTTTCGAACTCGACCGCCGCCTGCGTGCTGCCGGCAGCACGACACTGAGCGTGGTCGTTCATCCTGGCGGCGCGCTCGACTCCCTCACGCCTTCGCGCCCGCCCTTCCATGTCCGGACCGCCGGCGAGCGGCTGCGCCATCTGCCGCTCGGCCTTCTCGTCCAGGGCAAGGACGCTGCCGCATGGCCCGCTGTCCGGGCCGTGCTCGACCCGAACGTCCGCGGCGGCCAGATGTGGAGCCCACGACAGTTCGGGCTGCGCGGTACGCCCAGGATCGAACCCCTCTGGAACAATCTTGCCGACACCACGACCGCGGCACGTCTCTGGGCGGCCAGCCGCGACCTGACTGGCAACGACCTGACGATCACCGCACCGACAGAGTCCGGTGAGACTGAAGGCCCAGCGACTGAGCACGGCGAAGCAGACACCAGGACCGGATGAGATCAGACACGCGATCAAGATCGTTTGCCGTTTGGCAAACGGTCAAGATCCCGTGACACAGGACAACGGATGCCGTCGCCGGGCGCCCGGTGCAAGCCTGTCCCATGGCTGCACTTCCTCGGCGACGGGTGTACGGATCCCACCACGACGACCCCGACGAGCAGCCCGGCCACGGGTACGTCGAGCTCGTCGGCGCCCTGGACGGCCAGCTCGTCGACGTCACCCACTGGACGCCCGCAGAACGGGCCACCGGCGCCATGCTGATCACGAACGACGGCATGTACGGGGCCGGCGGGCGCGCCGGCGATCCCAGCCAGTGGGGCTGGGCCGGCGACACCCTTCTGAGCCCACCGCGGCCCCGGGTCGGGCCCGCGGTGGGTCCGCCCCCGGCCCGAGGGCTGGCGTTCCGCCGCTGGAGGCACTGACCCGCCGCTACCTGACGCACTGAAACCGCCGCACACCTCTCTGGGGCGCGAAGCCGGCGCGACCGAACATCTGCCTCTTGAGCATCTTGATCCGGTTGACATGCCCCTAGATGACGCCCGAGTTCCAGGGCAGTGTGAGACCAGCGATGACGACGTCGCGATCCCTTTTGATGCCGGCGGCCAGTCCACTCCCGCGCAAGGCCTGTCCAGCGCTGCGGCCGCACCGCGCCCCGCTACGTGGACGGCTAGCCGGTCACCGTCGTGCTGCTCGACCAGCGCCGCTCCCAGGCGAACCGGTGCGAGCCGGCTCTGCCGGACGCTGTACGCCGACAGGGCCTGTTCATCCCCCACCTGGAGCTGACGACCGAGGCAGAGGGGATGTCCGTGCGAATCACGAGCCTGGAAGCCCGTCGTCACCGAGCCCGAAGCATGATCGTCATGAGCAGGGCCAGCTGCGACCTCGGGACGGCGTCTTGGTGATGCGATCGCTCCCGCCCCGCACAAGGATCGGACTACGGGCGGTGGCCCGGTCGCGCCCTGCCCCACCTTTGAGCGGGGCACACTTCCCGGCATTCCGGTCGACTTCCCGGCCTGTGGGATCTCGCGGTTCTCGGCATGGGCCCATGCCCGCTGATCAGCGGCGCTGTCGCTGTCTCACACCGGGTGCATAACCGCTCAGTCTCACGAGCGTGGCATTTCCTCCCGGTCTCGATGCGATGTACCTCTTCTGCCTTCCCGATCCGCCCGGCGTCCTGCGGCTGCTACGCGACAAAGACACGACGACGAGAGCCGTCATCGGGCCACCCGGTGGAGGCGACCCGATGCGTCAGAAGGGCGTCGGCGTCCGCGACGGCTCCCAGGTCGGGAGTCGGATGCCTTCACGCCGGCGCCCTTGTCGTGCGTGTTCCTCCTTGAAGCCGGAGCCGATGAACAGATCTCTGACCTCGACGGGAAGGATGTCGTGGCGAGGACCCTTGCCGTTTCCTCGTGACCCTTGATGTTTGGAGTGACCTGCGGTCTACAGGGGCTCCCGGCCGCTGCCTTCGAGGGCGTAGGTCAGATAGGCGATCCCTTCAGGGGACAACGGCCGGTTCGGTGTTACGTCCGCTTGAGTCCCTTGCGTATGCGGACGGATGGGACATGCTCGGATCCGTCCGTTCGCGCAAGGGGGCTCTGCTCAGCCGAGTGGCAGCTCCAGGACGGCTTCTTCCCCGGTCAGGGAGGTGATGGTGGTGGTGCTGTCCTGCTTGCCGGTGAACGCGTACAGCTTGTCGCGGCTGTTGACTACCAGCGCGAGGCGGTGGCCGTCGGGTAGGTCGTAGGCGGTGGGCTGGAGCGTCCAGTTGACGGTGCGGTCCGTGCCGGGGCGCAGGTCCGTGGTGGTGAAGGGTTCGTGGGTGATGATCCGGGCGCTGTTGTCCGGGGCCACGTCGAAGAGGTAGGCGACCAGGGTCGCGGCGTCCGCCTCGTCGGACCGGACCGTTAGCCGGAGTGTGGCGGCGCCGCGGATCCGGCGGCCGTCCGTCAGTGCCTCGGTGGACCAGGTCAGCAGGAGGTTCGGCTTGAAGCCGGCCGGGTCGTAGCGCTTGGGGTTGCCGAACCACTCCTTCTGCCCGGTGTCCATGATGTCGTCCATGGCAGTGGCGGTGGTCTCGTGTCCGGCGGTGAAGTCTCGGCTCCAGCCCGTGGACGGCTTGTCGGACAGGGTGCCGTCACCGCCGTTGTTGCCGCTCAGGTACCAGGACTCGCTGCCGGTGGTGGCCTCGGCCCAGGAGTGGAGTGGTTCGCGCCGCGCCGGGACGGTGATCCGCCGGCCGCCGACGGCCGGGGCGGTCTCGTAGGTGAACATGACCTGGCTGTTGACCACCGGCCAGTCCGGCACATCGTTGGCCGTCCCGAGGAGGTAGTGGTCCAGCCAGGCGTACGCCTCCCTCATCGGGGTCATCAGGCCGGGGAAGGGCGTGCCGGTCGCCAGGCCGGTGATGCCGGCGCCTTCCGGGGCGCCGTGGTCGCCGATCCACAGGTTCAGGTGTTTGGGGGCGGTGATCTTCTCGAAGACGGCGATCGCCTCGCCGACCGGGAACAGGCTCTCGTGCCAGGTGTTCGAGTAGAAGGTCGGGATGCCCCGTGTGTTGGTGGTGTCCACGTAGGTTTCCGGGGAACGCTCGGTGCCCCAGTCCACCACGCCCTCCATGTTCTGGCCGTCCCGGAAGTCCTGGAGGATCCGCCGCGTCCCCTCGTCGAACTTGTCCTCCTCATCACCTCCGGTGAAGTCGATCAGCGTCTGTACGGCCGCCTCGTGCCGGGTGCCGTTGTCGTAGAGGCTGGTGGCCAGGTTGCCCCAGGTACTGAGCGCGGCCACAGCGGCGACCCGGTTCTTCGGATCGTGCGCGGCGACCAGCTGACTGATGCCGGAACCGTAGGACAGGCCCATGAACCCGACCTTGCTCGGCTCGAACAGCTCCTCCGCGTGGTCGATCACCTTCGATCCGTCCGCCCAGTCGTCCGACCCGGCGATGTTGATGAGCCCCTCGGAGGTGTACGGCAGCTCCGCCTTGCCGATCCCCCGCGGCGTGTAGGCCAGCACGTGGTAGCCGCGCGCCGCCAGCGCCAGATAACCGGCCATGAACGGCATCCAGCCGTACGGGTTCCACCCGGCGGGCACAATGACCACCGGGCGCGGCTCCGAGGTCTGCTGCTTGATCGCGAACGCGGAGAGGCTGATCTCCTCCGTCACGGAAATGCGGGGGAAGGTGATCCCGGCCTCCCGCAGGACGCGGGCCACCAGCTCCCGCAAGTCCTCGGGAAGCGTGCCGGCCGGCGCGGTGCCCTGCACCGCCGCGAGCAGGGCCCGGGCGACGGCGAGAACCGACGGATTGATGTCCAGCCCGCCGCTGCGCCAGATGCCGTTGGCCGCGATGTCGGCGAGTGTCGCGTCGGTGACCGACGCGATCGGCTCTCCATCTGCTGTTGTCATACGAACCGCCCTTTCCTGGCAGATCAGGGCGCCCGAGGGGACGCCACCGGGGCCGATCATGATCAGGAGCACCGGCACCGAAACCAATGCGGCGCCAGTTGAACCCGAACGAGGGAAGGGGCTCTCTGTGGGGCTTCGGAGCAAGAGATTGTTGGGGGGAGTCCGGGGCCGGCTGAGGTCAGGCAAGTACCGGATGGGGAGGGCGGTGCGTATCGCACCGCCATGCTGCTCGACCCGTCAGGGTCCCGTTCGCAGTGGTCAGGAGTACTGCGGCCTGAGCACGCCGGGCCGCCGGCAACAAGGCGGCGCGGGCGGTACAGCGGCGGCGCTCGGAAAGACTGCGAACGAACCGGTCGCAACACGCCGGGCCAGCAGCCGAGCTCGTGTTCCGGGACATTGACCGGCCGGGCCGGTGTCACCCGGCCGGGCCGGTGTCACCTGATGGGGTCGATTTCCCTCGGCTGCGGCCGGTCTCACCGTCGCTGACATGAGGCGTCTCGTTAGTCTGCCGACCAGCCGGATGGCCAGTCGACGGGAGAAGCACGTGTCCAAGATCGCCCTGTTCGGTGCCAACGGAACCATCGGATCCCGGATCCTGGACGAGGCGCTTCGCCGCGGCCACCATGTCACTGCCGTCGTACGTGACCCGGCGAAGCTCACCCGGGCCGACCCCAATCTGACCGTGGTCACCGGCAATGTGCTGGATCCCGAGTCCGTCGCCGAGGTGGCCGAAGGGCAGGACGCCGTGATCAGCGCGGTCGGCGGTGGCGACGGTCCGGGCCATATCGCCACCATCAGGCCGGCCGCCGAATCCCTGGTCGCCGGATTTCGCAGACTGGGTGCCGACATGCCGAGGCTCGTCGTGGTCGGCGGCGCCGGATCCCTGCGCACACCGGACGGCAAGCAGGTCTGGGACGCCGATGGCCTGCCGGCGTTCCTGCTCCAGATCATGCATGCGCACGGGGATGCCCTGGACTTCTACCGCACGGTCAACGACGTGAGGTGGACCTGCCTCTGCCCGGCCGCAACGATCGAGCCGGGCGAGCGAACCGGCGCCTACCGCACCGCCGTGGAGGACCTGGTCGTCGCCGGGGACGGCAGCAGCCGTATCTCCGCCGAGGACTACGCCGTCGCCCTGCTCGACGAGATCGACCAGCCGGGGCACATCGGTGAGCGTTTCACCGTCGGCTACTGATCCGGATCCCCGCACCGCGCTCAAGGCTTCCTAGGACGGGAAGCCAACGGCACCGTACCCCCGCCCGCGAACGGCCAGTGCGCACTACGGGTCCGTACGCCCCGGAGTAGTGCTTCTCCGAGGTCGAAGGCGTCGTGGCTTCGCTGTGTGAGGCGTCGGGCGTCAGGCCAGATGTTCCAGGACATCGCGGGCCCGGTTCACGTCGTGGTCCACCAGGTCATCGGCTCCGTCCAGTGACTGGCCCAGGACGACGGCCTCGCGCAGTACGTGTCGGGCCATGCCGTGATTACCGTCAGAAGCCAGCAAGTCGCCAAGTACGACCAGAGTTCGCACTTTCAGGGCTGCAGCCCCAAGCTCGCCCGCCAGGTCATGCAAAGTGGCCCTTGCGGCCTCACCGTCACCACGATCGGCCATGGGGTGGGTTGTCGGCAGGTGGGACAGGTTCCGGTCCAGGTGGCCAGGAGGTGTTGGAGGAGGTCCAGGGCCTGGTAGGGGGTCAGGCCTTGGCAGGGACTCTTGGGCAGGTCCGCTGTTCGGTCAGGAAGAGCTGGGCTGCGGTCACGAGGGTGACGGGGCGGTGCCAGCCGGTGAATGACGGGCCCTCGAAGTGGTCGAGGGCGAGTGTCGTCTTCAGCTCCCGGTAGTCGTGTTCGATGGGCCGGCGCAGTTTCGCAAGGCGGACGAGCTCGCGGGCGGGAATGTCGGCGGGCAGGTTGGAGATCCAGTACTTGACCGGCTCATCCTCGCCTTCCGACCACTGGGCAATCATCCACCGCAGTGGAATGACACCGTCCCGGGCGAGTGTGGGGCGGCGGCCGGCCAGCCGGACACGTAGGAAAACGAACCTTGAGGTCGTTTCAGCTTTCGAGCCCTTGCGCCAGGTGACCGTGATTGCTTTGCCGCGTCCTGCGGCCAGGGCGGTTCGGGTGCGGTAGTGGGGCAGCGGGCGCGGCCCGAGCCTGCCACAAGACGGCTCCTAGGGTTCGGCCCACTCGCCGTGAGCAGTCGTCTCGCCCCTGACCTGCAACGCATAGGCGAGGTTCCGCTGTTCCAGGCCGTGGCGGAAGTCGGCGTTCGCTCCGTAGCCGGTGTCCGCGACCAGCACCGCCGGCCGCAGTCCGACGGCGGCCAGTTCATCGAGCTGCCATTTCGGCCGGTGGTGCTCGCCTTTGGGAATCCGGCAGTGGGCCCGCCCGTCCGCGGCTGCCAGCCCAGCTGCCGGGCAGGAACAACCGCCTGGACAGCGGGCGGGAAGCGGTATCGGACACCGCATGGACACTGGCCTGATCTGGCAGTTCCCGACCTTGCCCAGAGTGCCGGAGTACTGTCTGGCCACCCCGGGCAAGGACGTCCTGTCCTTCGGGAACCCGGTGTCGTCCACCACCCACATCTGAGGCCGCACCACCGCCACCGCACAGCGGGCCAACCCTGCACAAACAGTGTCCACCGAGCAGGCCGACGAGGCCATGAACTGCTGCAACCGCTGACTGCTGATGGTCCACACCGAGGCGCCCAGTCGTCGGCTGCATCGACTTCCGACGCCCATCCAGCAACAGACCCCGCAGATACAACCGGCCCTTCACCCGCTGATCCGCACGCGCCAGGGGCGCAGACACCTCCCCGGAGAACGCCTCCAACCGACCTCGACACGCTGCGAGTTCACCAGCCCTCACACCGGCAAGAAGTCACACCAACGACCGCCTGCCCATATACGTAACAAGGCCCTGGTTCTACTCCAGCCGTAGCTGCGGATCTTGGTGGGCTGCCATCGGCAAGCAGCCGGGTACGAGAAATGTGAGCGGAGTGAGTCCTCACTCATTGACGGAGTGAGGACTCACTCCGTACTCTCGCAGTCATGACAGCACCCAGGGAGAACCAGACCACCCGCCGCCGCGCCCCCGGCATGTCGCCGGAGCAGCGCCGCAAAATGATCATCCAGACCGCGATCCCGCTCATCGCCGAGTACGGCGCCGCGGTGACGACCGCGAAGATTGCCCGCGCCGCGGGCATCGGCGAGGGCACGATCTTCCGGGTCTTCGCCGACAAGGACGAACTGCTGCAGGCCTGCATGGCCGAGGCGCTCTCCCCCGACCACGCGGTCCGTGAGCTCGACGCGATCGACGTATCCCAACCGCTGCCCGACCGGCTCGCGGAGGCGGCCGAGGCGCTGCAGGCGCACCTGTCGAGGATGGGCGCGATCGTCGGCTCGCTGGGGCATCGCGGCGGCAAGCACCCCGGCACTGTACGCGGCGCGGGCCGCAACGAGTCGACGGCCCGTATCCGCGCGGCCCTCACGGAGCTGCTGGAGCCCGACCAGGCCGCCCTGCGCCGGCCGCCGGAGCAGATCGCGGCTCTCTTCTTCGGACTGCTCTTCACCCAGCCGCGTACGGAGGACGAGCCCGACCTGACCCCGCAGGAGCTGGTGGAGGTCTTCCTGTACGGGGCGCTCTCGGGGGGCACCAAGTGAACGTGCGGAGAAGGCGTCTGGCGGTTACGGGCCTCGCGGTCCTGGCCTCCGTCCTGGTGTGGCTGGTCACGGACCCACTGCTGGGACACCGGCTGCGGATCGCCGACGGCGAGCAGACACTCGACATCGGCGCCGTGCCCGTGGCGGTCGTCGCACTGTTCGCGTCGCTCTCCGGCTGGGGACTGCTGGCCGCCCTGGAGCGGTTCGGGGCGTGGCGCGCCCGCAGCATCTGGACCGGAGTGGCCGTCGCTGTACTGGCCGTGTCCTATCTGCCGTTCATCGGCGACGGCCTGGACGGCGGTACCCGGGCCTCCCTCGCGCTGATGCACCTGGCAGTGGCGGCGGTACTGATCCCGGGGCTGGGCGGCAGGTCACCCGGGGCGGGAGCCGGTGCCGGTGCCAGTGCCAGTGCCGCTGATACTCCAGCCGAACTTCTTCATTGACGCTGGTCAACGACCTGGGCGGGGAGAGTGTAGCGGGCCGGAGTGAGGGTGGGACGGTCATTTTCGGGCCGTCCCACGGACATGTGGCCACGCTGCTTGCAATGGCCACGTTGTGGGCGGTCCGCCAACGTGAACGAAGCGCCAACGAACCTGCGGGAAAAGGGACTTGGTGACCTGCTCTTGCGGATCGGGGGCCGGTTCGCCCGTGTGGAACCCCGGCGCCGGATGCGGGACCATGTCTGTGGGCTTCTTGGCCCTGTGGGCCGCCACAAGAACGGCTGGCAGCTTGCCGAGTACGCCGGTCATGGCACCCCTGGCGGGCTGCGGCATCTGCTCTCCCGGAGCCGCTGGGAGGCCGACAAGGTCCGCAATGACCTGCCAGCCTATGTCGCCGAGCACCTCGGCGCGGACGGCGGCGTGCTGACCATCGACGACACCGGCTACGTGGAGAAGGGGACCACGTCCACGGGGTGCCCAACGTCGGCACTCCGGGACCGCAGGCCGCACTGAGAATTACCGGATCGGCGTCTTCGCCGCCTACGCCACCAACCGCGACCACACCCTCGTCGACCGTGAGCTCTACCTGCCCAAGTCCTGGACCAAGGACCGCGAACGCTGTCGGACCGCTCGTGTCCCCGAAGACCGTGTCTTCGCCACCGAGGGCGAACTGACGAGGGCCCTGTTCCTACGGGCCCTCGCCTCACCCCCGCCCATCGGCCGAGTCACCGCGGACTCGGCTTACGGCCAGGACTCCCATTTCCGCCGCTTCCTCGAAGACCACAGCTTCTTCTACGTCGTCGCCGTACCCAAGTCCCAGCAGATCCACGGCCCGCGCATCGATCACCTCATCGGCCAGGCCCCGCCCGAAGCCTGGCAGCAGCAGTCCGCAGGAAGCGGCGCGAAGGGCGAGCGATTCTACGACTGGGCCGCAGCCCGCCTGCCGGTCGTGTGGGAACTCGACGGCGCCGAACCCACCCGGCAACGCTGGACGTCGGCCCGCCGCAACAGCATCAAGCCCGACAAGAGCGCCCACTACCTCGCCGGCGCACCCCTGAAAACCACCGTCGCCGACCTCGTACGCATCGCCTGTTGCCGCTGGAAGGTCGAGGAATGCTTCCAGAGCGCGAAGGACGAATGCGACCTTGGCCAGTACGAAGTGCGCCGCTACGTGAGCTGGTACCAACACATCACACTCGCCATGCTCGCCCACGCCGTCCTCGCCGTCCTGGCCGTCCTGGCCGTCCTGGCCGGCCTGGCCGGCCAGAAACAGGAAAAGGGGACACTGAGCGGGACACACTCGACGTCGTGGAGCGTACACCGGCCGAGATTCGACGTCTGCCGGCAGTTGGACCCCACCGCCGTGCTCCGGACCGCGCCACGCAATGACGTGGTCCCACTGGCGTCGCCGTCACCAAGCACGCGCCCACCGTTGCCACTACAAGCAGCGTGGCCACACGTTCGTGGAACTACCCGGAAAGGCCGTCCCACCCTCACTCCAGCCCGCTACGCTCTCCGCGCCCAAGCCGTTGACCAGTGCAAATGAAGAAATTCGGCTGGAGTACCAGTGTTCCCCGACGCCGACGGGCGGTGCTTGGAAGTGTTGGTGCTCGAAAGTTCGATGTCAGGCGGCCTTGCTTGATGCGCTGGAGGGGCCTTGGTGTCGTTCGCGGTCTTGTGCTTCCGGGCCGACGCCCCGGCGCCGGGGAGGGCGATCCTCAGCGGGTGAACGGCACCGCGCCTGGAACGGACCAGGGAGCCGCTGGTTGTTCTAGCTCTGCGGCGCGCCGAACCACTGGGCAGCCGCCTGCTCGAACGCGTCGCGATCCGGGACGGGCCCGCTCGTCCAGGCCACGACGCCGTCGGGCCGAACCAGCGCGGCACCCAGCCCGAGGTCATTGCGCGCCGGGCCGGCCGCGTAGTGGATTCGGCCTGCCCACCCCTTGGCCGCGACTTGCAGCGCACGGTCGGAGCTGAAGTCGAGCGCAACTCCCTGGCCCTGGCGCAGCAATTCGCCGAGGCGGGTGCCGTCCTCGAAGCGGAAGTCCGGGGTGGTGCGGCCGATGAAGGGCTGTTGGCTGCCCAGGTCGTAGCGGTTGAACAGACCGGAGGTCCTTCGGTACACGTGGGTCGTTCCGTCGGTGGTGCTCATCAGGTCGTGGACAAGTTGACGCAGCGCAGGGGCGTTGGGGCCCGGCTTCATGGTTGCGACCTGGGCGCGGGACCAGTCGAGCACGGCGGCGCCGACGGGGTGCCGCTCGGTGGTGTAGGTGTCGAGCAAGCCCCCGGGAGCAGAGCCGCGCACGGTGGCGGCGAGCTTCCAGCCGAGGTTGACGGCGTCGCCGATGCCGAGGTTGAGGCCCTGTCCGCCCAGGGGCGAGTGGATGTGTGCTGCGTCGCCGGCGAGCAGCACCCGACCCTCGCGATACGTCGTCGTCTGCATCGCGCGGTCGGTGAAGCTGGAGGCGAGATGGACCTCGCTCAGCGTCACGTCGGTGCCGCTGATGCGGCGCAGGACCGTCTGGAGGTGTTCGCGGGTCAGCGGCTGGGAACGGTTGAAGGTACCGCCGTCGAAGTCCATCATGCCCAGGTGCCCTTCGAGGGGCGTACGCAGATACATGCCGTTCGGCGTCAGGTTGAACCCGAGCGGCAGGCACTCGGGGTCGGCGAAGGTGACCTTGGCGACGTATCCCGTGAACAGCGGCTCGGTACCGACGAATTCGAAGCCGGCGAGCTGACGTACGGCGCTGCGCCCGCCGTCGCAACCCACCAGCCAACGCCCCTGGTACTTCTGGCCTTTTGCAGTGACGAGAACAGATTCAGTGTCCTGCGCCACGGCCGTGACGGGAGCGTTTCGGATGATCTCGACTCCGAGCGCGGTGGCCCGCTCGGACAGTACTGTTCCGACCGCTTCCAGGCTCGTCATGAACCCCGCCATCGCCGGGCTGGGCAGGCGGGGCGGGAGGGCGGCTGTGTCGATGTCGGCCGCGTGGAGAGTGATACCCGCGAAATGGCTCAGCTCACGAGGGTCGGGCGCCTCGACTGCTGCTGGATCTGCGCCCACCTTCTCCGGGTTGACTCCCGAAGCCTGCGCCATCGCTTCCAGGAGGCCGCGGCGGTAGAACGTCTCGGCCGATCCGGCGTTCAGGCCCCGCAGGCCGAGCGGGAACGCCTTCAGGGGCGAGGTGAGTTCCGGGTCTCGCTCAAGGACCAGAACCGAGCAGCCGGACAGGGCCAGTTCGCCGGCCAGGAACAAACCGACCGGGCCGCCGCCCGCGATCACGACATCATGCATGAGAGGTGTCCTTTCGAGAAACGAACGATGGGGTCACCCGGCCAGATCGGACGGGTCAGCGCAGATGCGTGAGGCCGTCGAGGATGACGGCGATGCCGGTGAGGAACTGCTCGCGGTCGTCGTGCTCTCTCATCTGGCCGACGATGGCGTGAATGAACGGGTAAGCCTCCGGGTCGAGCCCTTGCCATGCCGTCGACGCCGCGTCGAAGAACTCGTCGCTGTCCCCGTCGGGGTCGACCCCGGAGGTGTCCCCCTCGATGCGGGCGTTCTGGCTGACGGCTCCGAGGATGTAGTGCACGAGCGTCGAGGCTGCGTCGAACCAGGAGGCTCGCGGCACACCCAGGGCGCCCACCTGCCCGCCGATCCGCTCGAAGATCCCCACCGCCACCGGGCCGGCCGGATTCCTGATGATCTGGAGGGTCAGCCGCGTGGCGAGCCACTGATGTGCGGCGATGGCGTCGAACAGGGCCAGTGCGACGACACGGATCTCGTCCGCGGGCGTGGCCGCGGGCGTGGCGGGCGGGGTCGCCAGCGCCGCGCCGATCACGGTTTCCGTCGCCTTGTCGAGCAGCTCGTCACGGCTGCCCACGTGGTAGTAGATCGCCCCGGAACCGGTGGACAGCCGTTCGGTCAGCGCCCGGGTGGTCAGCGCACTCTCGCCGCCCGCATCGAGCATCTCGACCGCAGTGTCGATGATCTGCTCCCGGGAGAGCACCTGGTTTCGCCGCTGTGGTCGGCGTGCTCGTGTCGTCATACCTCGATGGTGCCACTTTTGGTACGGCGATCCAAATTAGTTCGCTGCACCAAAGTGCCGTACGGTCCACTTTTGGAACAGTGCACCAACGTGTTGGTCGGCCGACGCCGACCGCAAGGGCAAAGGACCGGGGTTCACTCACAAACTGGACTCGGCAGCCACGAGCTCGCGGGAGAGAACAGCCTCGACGACCTCGGCCGGGGCGCACAGGACACCACCGAGGGCGAAGACCAGGCGGTGGACGGCCCGGCGGTGTCGGTGGCAGGTGCGGGCTCTACGACGCCGGGGCAGGCCCTCAAATGGTGACCGGCCACCGTCCGGGAGCAGGTGGCCTCTTTGGCGGCGGAGGAAGCCGACGGGCAGTCAAAACACGGTACGGGCGCACCAGAGTTCGACGAATCGGGCGGCGAAACGTGGCCGGTGACCACCCGGCAGAGCTGGCAGCACTTCGCGACCACCCCTCCCCCGCAGTCGCCCGCACTCGGGGAACCGGTAGGCGGCGTGGAGAACGTCTCGCGTACCGCTCCGCGTTCGTCACCGTCCGCGCCCCCGCCATCGACACCCTCACCACAAACGTGCGCACGCCGATGACCCTGGGGCGCTACCAGCAGACCACCGCCCGGCCCTTGCTGATCGTCACCGGGCCGGCAGGAGCCGGGAAGACCACCGCGCTGCTCCACGTCGGGCGTGCCTGCCACCTCACCCACACCCGACGACACCCATCGGCCACCACCACGAATGCACCGGCGCCGGTCGCCCGCCCACTGGTCCCGCCCGGGGCAACCGCGAAAGCACTCGCCACCGAGTTCACCCGCTACCTCGACATCTCCGCCACCGGCCGGATGACCCAGGTTCAGATCACCGACGCCGTCTGCCACACCTACAACCGTACGGGCGTGCGTCTGGTGATGATCGACGAGATCCACCGGCGTCCCTGGACCAGGTCCGCCTGGACCACCTCGCCGAAACCCACCACCACACCCCACGAGCCCGCTCACCCAACCGATACTGACCAGGCAAAACATCCCCGACCAGCAGAAAACCCGAACATGCCAGGTCTACCGATGGCTCGGCCTAGGCCGAAGGTCGGGGTGTTCGGCGGTGGTTGGACGAACGAGCATGGATACGTGACGCCTCCTCCCTTTGACATTGATGTCTTCCTCAGCCAGCCGCTCACCGCGCGCATCGCTACCGATGGACCGAGCGTGCGGCCTGTGTGGTTTCTGTGGGAGGAAAGCGCCTTCTGGGTATTGACCGGGCCGTGGACCAAGCTGTTTCACCGGGTGAGCGCGGACGCGCAGATCGCTCTTGTGGTGGATGTATGTGACATCGCTACGGGACTTGTCCGCCAGGTCATCGCCCGTGGACGTGCCGAACTGGTTCCCTTCGACGTTCCGCGTGGGCGCCGCAAGTTGGTCCGCTATCTGGGCACGGATGAGTCCTGCTGGGATTCACGCTTCGTCCGCTACCTGCATGATGATCCTGAACAGCGCGGCACGGTGTGGCTGCGACTCACCCCCTCGTCCCTGACAGCCCACGATCTGAGCTATACGGCCACTCGCTGAGCTTGCTTTCTGTGTCGACCAGGATCTGCCGGGTCTGCCGATGGCCTTGAGGGTCTCGGGGCGTTTGAAGGTCTTGCCGACGTCGTAGCGGGGTGCCCGGCGTTTGTTCTGGCGCCGGGTGGACGTCCGGGGTCGACGCCTCGGGGTTGGGGAACACGACTCGAGGTTGGGGAACACGGCTCGGGCAGGCGAGGTGAGCGCGGATGTTCCTGAGCCCCCGGCGGACCCCGGCCAGGGTGAGCCGGTCGGAGGCGGCGGGTCTCTCTCAGGGTCGGCGAAGGTCTGCGGCGTGCGGCCGGGAGAGCCGGAGCCGGGTGTGAGCGACGATCAGGATCCAGGTCCAGCGGTCCGCTGCTTCGGGAGTACGGAGTTTCGGGGGGCCAGCCGAGGGTCTGCTTCGCGACGCGGATGGTGTGCTCCAGATCGAAGCGGCGGAGGAATGCCTGCCAGAAACGGTCCACTTCGTCCGGGGTGACAACCGGCTTTCGAGGACCACAGCCACACCGGCGGAGGGTCCCGTTCCTTCGACAGGTACTCGGCATTCAGGCCGGTCAATGTTCCCTCGACCAAGGGCAGTTCACCCTCGTAGTCGAGCCATGAGGAACGGTGAGCGAGCCGGGATGGACCCGGTCCCATGCCTGGGTTGCGGCCTTGCCGTAGTTACTATCCCTGTTTCCGCATGGCGTGGCTGATCGCGGAGGCGACATCTTTGGCGGTGTGGGTCGGCTGGTAGGAGTCCTGGGACCAGGGCTTTCCGTCCGTCACCCATATGCTTCGAAGCCCAAGTGCTTCGGCGCCGGCGATGTCGGAATGCGGCGAATCTCCGATGACCCACGCACCAGCCAGAGGAATGCTGACGGTGGCTGCTGCCGCATGGAAAATTTCCGGTTCGGGCTTCTTGTGGCCGACGGTCTCGGAGATCACCCAACCCTGCACGAGTTGGTCGAGCCCGGTGTTGCGGATCTTCGCTTCCTGCTGGACTGTGCGGCCGTTGGTGACGATCACACAGGTCCAGCCGTCGGCCCGGGCCCTGCTCAGCGCCTCGCGAGAGGACTGCGCCAGCACGACGTGGTCGGCAACACCATTGTCGAGGAGGGCGCGGATATTGGTGGTTGGCACCACGTCGCCGTATCGACCGGTCAAAGCTGCGGCGACTTCGTGCCGCGCGGTATAGCCGCTGGTGTCAATAGCCATCACCCACGCGAGGTCGGAGTCGGGCAGGCCATGCTGGGCAAGGAAGTCCGCGACCGCGGTACGGAAGGCCGCATCGCGGTCGACCAGAGTGTTGTCGAGGTCCAGCAGTAGCAACGGCATGACCAGCAGTAGATCACGCGCACTGGTTTCGGGCGGGTGGTTTCCAGCCCTGCATCGATGTGATCGGCTACACGGAACTCATCCGCCACCGCCACGGTATCGAACGCTGCTTCCAGCGGTTCGGCCTCGCCTTCACGGGCGGGGGCCGTCCTTTAAGAATGAGCGGCCAAGTTGGTCGGTGGGCGATTGAATTGGCCCGGCTGAGTATCGGGGTCGATGCGACATTTCTAAGGAATTATCGACTGCTCGTTGTGGCTGGTGCCGAGGGTGTGCGCAATCTTCTCAGCGATCTCCGCAACGTCGGCGTGGCGGCTGGTGTCGACGGTCAGCAATGGACCGCCCAAGTTGAGTGGGCCCTGGTAAGTAGCACGGACGTCGGCCACGCGCTCGGCGACCTGCTGGGAGGTGAGTTGCGGATCGAGGTGGCCGGGGTGGCGGGTGCGGGCCTGAAAACGCTCGGCAGCGAGAGCGACGTCGCAGTCGCAATGGACTTCGATCAATAGGCCGGCGAGGCTCCGGAGTCGGCCGGGAGCGGTGCCGTGGTGCCACCAGTTGTCGAGCACAGCCTGGCCGGCGTCCGCTGCCAAGGCGAACATGATGTCGTCGCTCGCTCTGCTCAGCCTGCTTCGCCAGGCATGGTCACCGACTCCGAGCGAGTCGTAGAGGGACTCCAGGATCACATCCTTGTCGATCACCGGAAGGCTGAGGTGCCTGGCCAGACTCCGTGCCAGGGTGCTCTTTCCGCTGCCCGGTAGACCTGAGACGACCACAAACGCGACGCTGCTCACAGAGGTCAGTATCTCGACGCCATCGGCGGCAGGCCAACTCGGCCACTCAGTCACACCCATGCACTGCCGTCTTTCTCCAGAATGTTTCCGAGCCCGCCGACCTCCCTCTGCTGCCCGAAGTGCCGGACAAACGCTGCTGCTGAAAGTGAACGAAGCCAGTCACCGCGGGGCGGGGGAGGCAGCGGGCCCCTCGTCTCGTGGGGTCGCCACCAGCCGCGAAGGCGCCGGCGAGTTCCGAACTGAACGCACAAGGCCGTCATCGTAGCCACGGGCGGCACCGGGGCGGCCACGACCGCGTACGCCGGAACTGGCCTGACCACGCCGGCACTCCGCCCTCGCCCGTGATCACCGGCGTCCCCGCGTGTGTCGACGGCCGGATGCTCGACCTCAGTGCCGCGGCCGGCATCCGCCTCGTCAACCGCGACCGCATGTGGCTTTACACCGAAGGCATCCGCAACTGGGATCCGATCCGGCCCACGCACGGCATCCGCATCCGTATCCTGCCCGGACCCTCCTCCTCGTGGTTCGACGCCCTTGGCCGCCGCCTGTCCCAGCCGTGTCTGCCCGGCCACGCGACACCCTCACCTCCGCATCCTGCGGCACCTGCGCACCGACCCGGACCTCGCCGTCTACGACCACTCCTGGTTCGTGGTCGCCCAGAAGATTGCCGAGAAGGGGTTCGCGCTCTCGGGCTCCGCGCAGAAACCGGACAGCACAACCGAGGTCGGCGCGTTCGCCTCGTTGTTCCTGCTCATCGCCCGGCTCGCCCAAAGCCTCGCCCACGGTGGCGAGCTGCCCTCGGGCCCGGACGTGCCTCGCCGAGGTCGCCCCGCGCCGGACGGCGCCGGGATGCGGCCATCGGCCCGGCCCGCAGGTGCGCGTATCGGTGGGATGACCGATGTGCGCGGGCCGGCCGCCCGGCCATAGTCCTCGGGAGATCGTTCGCGGGCAGCCACGGTGCGCCCGTTTCACGAAAGGACCTTCGGTGGGCACATATGCGGATCTGGTATTTCTCGGCGGGCAGGTGGTCACGGTCGACGAGGAGTTCTCCGTCGCCTCGGCCCTGGCGGTGACCGGTGGGATCATCACCGCCGTCGGTGGGCGGGACGACATCGCGCCGCTCGTCGGACCCGACACCCGCGTCGTCGACCTCCGGGGAGGGACGCTGCTTCCCGGCATCAACGATTCCCATCTGCACGCGTGCGCCTTCGGCATGGCGACGCCGCCGCTCTCCCTCGAACTCAGCCATCCCGCCGTTTCCTCCCTCGCGGATGTGGCGGAGGCGGTACGGGAGGCTGTCGGGCGGATTCCCGGCGGGCAGTGGATCACGGGGCACGGCTGGGACACCGGTTATCTCGACGAGTGCCTCGCCGATCCGTCGCGGCTGCCCTCGCGGCTCGACCTCGACGCCGTGAGTCCGGACCACCCCGTCGTCCTGTACTCCTTCTCCGGGCACGCCACCTGGGTCAACTCCAGAGCACTGGAGCTCATCGGGATCGACCGGCACACCGTCGCGCCGCCCGGCGGAGCCATCGTCGTGGACGGCTCCGGGGAGCCGACCGGGCTGCTCCACGAGGGGGCCCAGGCCCTCGTCCAGAACGCGCTGCCGCCGCTCAGCCGACAGGAGCGGACCGATGCGATCAAGTCGGCCCTCGCCACGCTGGCCCGGCTCGGTGTGACCAGCTTCACCGAGCCCGGTCTCGGCCCCGGCGGCGACGGCATCATGCGGGGCGCGCTCGGCACGCAGACCCTCGACGTCTACCGCCGGCTGCTGGCCGACGGCGAACTGACCGCCCGCCTCGGCGTCCTGCTCCTGCCCACCGGAATGGCCGGCACCGCGGAGGAGTTCGCCCGCGCCCTCGCCGCGCCGGGCGAGACCGGCGACGCCGATCCGCGCCGCCTGGCGATCCACGGGGTCAAGATCTTCGCCGACGGCATCGTCCCCAACAAGACGGCCTGGATGCACGAGCCGTACGTCGGCGGTGGCTGCGGCTCCCTCTGCGTCGGCGGCGAGACCGACACCGAGCGGGTCGCCGAGATCGGCGCCATGATCCGGCATGCCCACGCCGCCGGGCACCAGTTGGGCGTCCACGTCACGGGTGACCGGGCGGTGGACACCGTCGTGGACGCCTTCGCCGCGGCCGTGACCGAGCACCCTCGGCCCGACGCCCGCCATTACGTCATCCACGGCGACTTCCTCACCGCGCACGGCATGAAGGTGCTGGCCGCGCACGGCTTCGGCGTCAATATGAACCCCACCATCAAGTGGACCGTCGCCGACATGGAGGAGGAGTTCGTCGGCGCCGAACGGGCCGCGTACGCGTGGCCCTACCGTGACGCCATCGACGCCGGGGTGCGGGTCGCGAGCGGGTCCGACGCGCCCGTCACGTACCCGGACTGGCGTCAGGGCGTCGCCACCATGGTGCTGCGCGAGTCGAAGGCCGCCGGACGGGTCAGCGGCCCCGAGCAACGCATCGCCCTGGCCGAGGCGATCCGTACGTACACGATCGGCGCGGCCTGGCAGGACTTCGCCGACGACTGGAAGGGCTCCCTGGAGCCGGGCAAGGTCGCCGACCTCTGCGTACTCGACGGGGACCTGCTCACCGCCGACCCCCACGACATCCCGAAGATGCCCGTCGTCCTCACCGTCGTGGACGGGCAGGTCGTGCACGACACCCTTCGCGATTGACGTATTCCGGACGTTTGATCATCCTTGGACGATGACAGCGGAGCGGAGCACGGCGGACATCCTGGACGCGGCGGTGCAGGTCCGTGAGGCCGCCAGGAGCAGCACGACCGGCATCGGCACAATCCTGGCGGCGCTGTCGGAGGTGGTGGAGTACGACCATGCCTCCCTCGCCCGGTGGGATCCACTGCGGCGGTGCCACACCACCCTGGCCGGGAGCTACCCGGACGACGCCACGGCGTACATCGAGGACCGCCTCCACCACGACCCGGTGTTCCGCGTGCTCCGCAGCCCGGCCCGAGGCGGTCTCTGGCTCGGGGACGTCCCCCGGCACCTCCTGGCGGCATCCCCCGGTTTCCAGGAGGTGCTGTCCCCGCTCGGCATCGAGGGCGGTGTGGCCCAGTGCCTGTTCGCCGCCGACGGCCGATACGTCGGCATGCTGAACGTCAGCACCCGCCGGCCGCGAAGCGGCCCCGATCCGGCACGCGCCGCGATCACCCTGCTCTCCGAAGCACTCGCCGCGGCCGTCGACCCCCGCCCGGGCCTGCCGCCCGAGAAGGACACCGCGTTCGGCCCCGAGGCGGACACGCAACGCCCGGACGCGCGCAGGCCCGGCGGACTCTCGCCGCGGGAGTTCCAGGTGCTGGCCGAGCTGATGGCCGGCCGCACCAACCGGGAGATCGCCGAGCGGCTGTACATCACACCGCGGACCGTCGGTACCCACATCGAACACATCCTCGCCAAACTCGCCCTCCCCAACCGCGCGGCCGCCGCCGCCCGGGCCGCCGCCTGGGGGATCGCCCCCGCCCGCTGATGCGCGAACACCGCGGGCGCCCGTGCGGCGCGGCCGGACGGGCCCCCTCATCCACGGCGGCAGCGACCGTGGGTACGCGTGTCAGCGACTCGTCACGGCCGGCCTCCTCGTCGGGCTGCGGCTCCTCCGACTTCTCTTTCTGCTCGGACTGCTCGTTGGCCGTCGTGCGCCTGGCCGTGGGGCTGCTCCTGTTCCGTGCCACGCAGGTGGCGTGGGAATGCGGCGGCACGCTGGAGCGGAGGAGGGACAGCGGCACAACTCGGCTCTGACCTGCAGTCTTCCCAGATCGTGCAGGGACTTGTCGCATGGAGGTGTCAGGCCGTGTGCCGGACGTGCTCCCCGAGGCTCGCGCGAGAGCTTCTTGCGCTTGTCGGCCGAAATGCCCTGTGATCCAGATCATGCGCCTCAGGTGCATCGTGGGCCGTGTGCCAGTGCCTTCTACAAGGTGTAGGCGACCGGCGAGAACAGGGACAGTGTGGATGGAGCAGAGTCGAGCCCGTGCATTCGACGAGTTCGTGGCTGCCCGCTGGTCGGCGCTGGTCCACCTGGCCCGGCTGCTCGTCGGAGGCGATCGGCATCGGGCCGAGGACTTGGTGCAGGAGGCCTTGGTCAAGCTCTGGTTCGTCTGGCCCAAGGTCGCGGATGACGCACCGGAGCCGTACGTCCGCAAGGTGATGATGCGTGCGGCGGCACGCTCGGGACAGCGGCGTTGGTGGGGTGAACATCCCGTCGAAGAGCTGCCCGAGGCGGCGGTGGTCCGTGATGTGTCCGCGGACGTGGCGGAGCGTTCTCGGCTGGAGGCCGCACTGGCCCAGTTGACACCGAAGCAGCGGGTGGCGGTGGTGCTGCGCTACTACCAGGACCTGCCCGAGGGACAGGTCGCGGAGGCACTCGGGTGCCCGGTGGGCACGGCTCGGTCCCATGCCTCACGCGGAGTGGCGCAGCTGAGACAGCTTCTGGGCAACGTGAACGAGCCGGTGCGGTGAAGGAGAACCCCATGGATCACTTCGAGCGGCAGCTGGCACAGATGATGCGCGACACCGAGGCGTACGCGCCGTTCGAGCCGAAGCATCGGGAACGCCTCCGGGCAGGGGTGCGTGTCCGCGCTCGGAGACGGGCCGCGCAGAGGGCAGCCGGCTCCGCGCTGGCCGTCGTCGGACTCAGTGTCGGGCTGTTCCTTCTGCCCGGCCAAGCGACCCGGGTCGAGCCCAGCCACCCCGGCCCACAGCCCGCGACGAGCCGGTCGCCCTCCGCCTCGCTCGCGACACCCGACGTGTCCCCGAGCGCGCCCCCCTCCTCAAGCACCTCCACTGCCCCCGCATCCCCGGACAGGACCGCCACAATCATGCCGCCGGGCACGACCGGAAGTACGGCCACGGCCACCGAACCCTCACCGGGGAGCACATCGCCGCCCTCGACCTCGGCCCCACCCTCGGGAACGGCGACCGCGCGGAACTAGCCGTCGCCCGCCTCGTCCTCGCTCGTCACCCGTAGCGCCTCATCACACCGTCGCCCCGCGGGTCTTCGGGCTGCCCCAAACCAGTTCACAAAAAGGACAACTCATGAGAAATCAAGGCTCACTTGCCCTGAAGGACCTGAGACGACTGCCGCACCGCGCACCGGTAATGGCACATCACCCGGAGCCCGTCCTGGACGTGGTCGTCCCCGTGTTCAATGAGGAGAGAGATTTGGCGCCGAGTGTGCAACGGCTCCACGCACACCTGCGCGAGACCTTCCCCTATCCGTTCCGTATCACCATCGCCGACAACGCCAGCACGGACAGCACCCCGCGGATCGCCGCTCGGCTGGCGGACGAACTGCCCGAAGCACAGTGGCTTCGGCTGGCCGAGAAGGGGCGTGGCCGGGCGCTGCGTACCGCCTGGTCGCGCTCGCCGGCGCCCGTACTCGCGTACATGGACGTGGACCTGTCCACGGAACTGACGGCGTTGTTGCCGCTCGTGGCCCCGCTGCTCTCCGGCCACTCCGACATCGCCATCGGCACCCGTCTGGCCCCGGGTTCCCGAGTGGTGCGCGGCCCGAAGCGGGAGATCACCTCTCGTTGCTACAACGCTCTTCTGCGCTCCGTCCTCGCCGTGGGCTTCTCCGACGCGCAGTGCGGGTTCAAGGCGGTGCGGCGTGATGTGGCCGAGCGACTGCTGCCCCTCATACAGGACTCGGAGTGGTTCTTCGACACCGAACTGCTGGTGATCGCCGAGCGTGCCGGGCTGCGCATCCATGAGGTGCCGGTCGACTGGGTGGACGATCCCGACACCCGGGTCGACATCCTCGCCACGGCACTGGCCGACCTGCGCGGCATCGCCAGGATCGGCGGGGCGCTGGCGCGGGACGCTCTGCCGCCGGGCGGGCCGCTCCGCGAGAGTGGCGCCGACGCACCGGCCAGGATCGCGACCCAACTCGTGCGCTTCGCCGCCGTAGGAGCCGTCAGCACCCTCGCATACCTGCTCCTCTACACTGCTCTGCGCCCGGTGGCCGGATCACAGGCCGCCAACGCACTCGCGCTGCTGGCCTGCACCGTCGCCAACACGGCCATGAACAGGCGGCTCACCTTCGGCCTCCGTGGCCCCGGTGGTGTGCTGCGCCACCAGGGCAGGGGCCTGGTCGTCCTCCTGATCGGCCTGGCGCTCACCGGCGGATCGCTCGCCGCCCTGCACCACGCGGTGCCCTCGGCCGGGCAGGCCACCGAGCTCGCCGTACTCCTCGCCGCCAACCTGGCCGCGACACTGGTGCGGTTCCTGTTCTTCCGAGCGTGGGTGTTCCGCGCATGATCAGTACCACCGCCCGTACGACCGTGTCCGGCACCGGCACCCTGAGCTGGAACGCGAGGCTGTCGCAGCAGCCCACCGCCACGGACCCCGGCCGTCGGCGCCGGCTGCGCCGCGCAGCCGAGCGCTACGGCCCCGTGCTGGCCGTCTACGGCACGCTCAAGTTCATCGGCTTCGCCTCCTTCATGTGGCTGCTGCACTCGGCCGGGGACTACCGCGCGAGGCACCCGCGCTTCGGCGGCGGCGCCCGCCCGTGGGACGTCCTGGCCAGCTGGGACGGCTGGTGGTACCAGCAGATCGCAGAGCACGGGTACGACCCTCAGTTGGTCCCGATCCCCGGCGCCACCGGCCCGATCACCCTCGAAGGGAACTCGGCGGCGTTCTTCCCGCTCTATCCGGCGCTGATGCGGCTGGTCTCCGAGGTCACGGGCCTCGGCCTGTACGGCGCCGGCCTGGTGGTCTCCGTCGTCGCTTCCCTGGCCGCCGCCCTGGGCATCTACACCATCGTCGAACGCCTCGGGGGCAGACGGGCCGGGCTGGCCGCGGCCGGGCTCTGGGCCGTCTGGCCCGGTTCCGGCGTGGAGTGGGCGGTCTACTCCGACTCCCTCTACGTGGCCCTGGCCGTCTGGGCCTGCCATGCCGTCCTGAGCCGCCGCTGGCTCACCGCCGGTCTCCTCACCTGCCTGGCGGGGCTCAACCGGCCCACCGCCGTGGCACTGATCGCCGCCGTCGCCGTCGCGGCCCTGCTCGCGCTCCACCATCGTCGGGACGGCATCCTGCGTCCGGTGGCCGCGATGGCCGTCGCCCCGCTCGGCCTCCTTGTCTATCTCGGCTGGGTGGGTTACCAAATGGGCGACTACGGCGGCTACTTCAGGCTTCAGTCCGACGCCTGGGCCCACGAGTGGGACTACGGCAGGCACACCCTCGACGTCCTCTCATCCGTCCCGGTGGGCCACTCCGACTATCTCTCCGCCTGGCCCTTCGCGGACCTGATCGGCGTCGGTGTCGTCCTGCTCGCGCTCGCACTGCTCGTGCTGCTGATACGGCTGCGTCCCCCGGCCGTCCTGATGGTCTACACCGTCCTCACTCTCGTGCTCGTCCTCGGCAGCCAGCAGATATTCGGCAACGTCTCCCGCTATCTGCTCCCCCTCTTCCCGCTCTTCCTCCCGCTCGCCCTCGCTCTGCGCCGCCTCGGCCTGACCCACCAGCTCATACTCCTGGGCATCGCGGCCCTGGCTTCCGGTTCGTACGCGGGGTACGGCCTTTTCGAACTCGGCGTCCCGTGACCGACGGACCGGCGACCTCGCATCGCGCTGATTCCTCAGCACCTCCCGGAGACAACGCGTAGACTCAAGTAGCCCGAAAAGCTGTGTAGTTCATGAAGAGAGATGGCGCCGAGAAGGCGACACCGAGGCGGCCGCGTCAACGCGCCAGGGTCGGAGACAGACGGCCCTCGGTGCCTTCGCCGACACTCTCTGAAAGGGGCTGCATGGAACTGGCGGGATGGGTGACTGTAGGGACTGGCGCGGTTGTTGGGGGCTTCACTGTTGTGGGGCACCTCTTCGACCAGGTTCCCGCACTCTCCCAAAAGATGATCGCTGCGATTCGGTCCGTTCGCGCGGTGCGCGACGAAGTAAAGGCCAATCGGGAGTGATCAAGAGTCCCGTCGGGGTGTTCCCTGGCTCCCCGACGGGGCTTGCCCCAGGCAGGCTGTACCTTCCGGTCGCGTGCGTCACCACAGAAGCTGCGGCCCTGGCCGCCGAGCCGGTCCGGGCCCTGCTCGTGCGGAGACGACTCACTGGCTCGGGTCGGGGGGCGCGGATGAGACGTACCGGTCGCCGGTCGGCCGTAGCGGCGCCCCCACTCCTCGTCGACCGGGCCGTCCAGTAGGTGCCCGGCGGCACCGGCGCGAGGTCGAGGGGGCGGTCGGCGTGGTCGTCCTGGGTGGGACGTCACGGAAGTCGGCCGGCCCACTGTGGTGGAAGCCGGGGTCGTCGGCGAGGGCGTGACGGTCGCACACCACCTGGCGATTGCCGTCGTCGGCCCGGACAGTGTCGGTGGCCGGCTCCGCGCACGGCGCGTCCGGCCGGTCGTACGGCCGGACGTCGAGGCAGGCGAAGTCCATGCGCCAGGAGCCGACGGTCGCCCGGGATTTGAGGGTGCCACTGCGCTCGGGGCACACGCCCCACGAACGGAGCAGCGGCCAAGGACCAGAATGCCTGGCCGCCGAGATTGGCGGCGTTCTCCTGGTCGACGAGGGCCACCTTCCGCCCACGGGAGGTGAGTTCGTGCGCGGCCACGAGCCCGGCGAGGCCCCTCCGACGACGATGACATCAGTGTCCATGGTGGGTGCTCCCGGTCGTCGCCTCGGCCCCGGCCCCGGCCCCGGAGAGTTCGGCGGCGATCGCGTGGAGGCGTGCGGCCGGCAGCAGGCCGACCGCGAAGGCGGAGATCTGGAGCAGGGAGAGGTCTGCGGCCATACGGGCGAAGGGGCCGTCGAGGAGGGTCGCGAAGTGCTCCCGCAGGACGGCCGCCGCCCCGGGGTGTGCGAGCAGCTCGCGCAGGGGGACGTGCACGCTGAACGGCCCGGTGGGGAAGTCCGCGGCTCGCGGCGGAGGCTGCCGGGAGGTCTCGGCCTGTGCTCGCTGCTCCCGTACGAGCAGGTGCGCCGCCGTGACCGGGCCCGAAGCCGGCAGCCCGAGGCGCTCGTACTGGTCGAGCGGTGCGTGGGCGGCGCGCAACTGCTCGGTCAGCAGGCCGGCCATGCGCAGTTCGAGCGCGTCGTCGGCGAGCGGCGACTCCTGGCCCGGGTCGGCCTTGAGGTCGAAGAGGAGCGTGCCGAAGGCGTACGGGTTGGACATGGCGTGGCCCGGGACCCTCAGGAGCGGCACCTCCTTGGTGAACGGGAAGGGCGGGACGAGCTCGGCGTTCCTCAGTTCGGTGGGGGCGAAGAGGCCCCGCATGTGCGTGGGCATCAGTGTGTGCTCGTACAGGGGCTGGTTGTACGGGTTCGCGCAGGCCCGCATGTACACGTACCGGCCGTCGGTGACGCTGACATGCCCGCCGAACGCGCCGAACAGGGCCGCCTCGCGCACCGGGGTGTCGTCGGCGACGGTCCGCCGCAGCGGCTGTCCCTGCATGTCGGGGGTGCGGTCGACGCCGAAGTACTCCAGGAGGGTCGGGCCGAGGTCGACGGTCTGGACGAGGGAGGCGCGGCGTTCGTCCCGGACGCGGCTGCGCGGGTCCCAGACGAAGAGCGGGGTGTGGATGGTCTCGTCGTACCAGGGCTGGACGTTCTTGCCCCACCAGCCGTGTTCGCCGAGGAGCAGCCCGTGGTCGGTGCAGACGATCAGCATGGTGTCGTCCCACAGGGCGAGTTCGTCCATGGTGTCCAGGACCCGGCCGAGGGACCGGTCGCACATGGTCAGGAGCGCGGCGTACTCGTAGCGGGCGTGTTCGACCTGCTCCTCGGTCTCGACGACCTGCTTGTAGTCGGGCCAGTCGAAGTGGGGGCCGTCGTACGCGTGCGGGTACCGCTCCTTGTGCCGGGGGTAGCTGAAGAACGGCTCGTGCGGGTCGAAGGTCTCGATCTGCAGGAACCAGCCGTCCTCCGCACCGTTCGTCCTCAGGAACTCCAGGCCGGCGTCGAAGGTCCGGGTCTGCGGATGGTCGGCCTCGTCGGCCAGGTACTGCCGGTTGATCCAGTCCTGGCGCCAGGTCACGCCCCGGCGGGCCCGCAGGCTCTCCGGGATGTCCGGGTCGGCGACGTGCCCCTTCCAGGGGTCGCCCTCCTGTCCTCGGAAGAACTCGAAGGTGCGGTAGCGGCCGTGGTAGGTGGCTCCGCCGTCCTCCCAGTAGTGCTGGTGGTCGGTGGCCAGGTGGGTGTGGACGCCGTTCTCGGTGAGCATCTGCGGCACGGAGTCGTCGAAGGGTTCCAGCGGGCCCCAGCCCCGGTGCAGGAAGTTGTAGCGGCCCGTGTGCAGCTCGCGCCGCGCGGGCATGCACGGCATCGACCCGGCAAAGCAGGTGTCGAAGGTCGCGGTGCGCTCGGCGAGGCGTGTGAAGTTCGGGGCGTGTGTCCAGTCCGCTCCGTATGGGGGCAGGAAGCGTCGGTTGAGTGTGTCGAACATGACCATGACGGCCTTCATGGGGGTGTCCTTCCCGTGGCCTGTCGGCGGTGATCGCGCGTCGGACAGGTCGCACCCCTTCCGACTAGCTATGTACGTTAGAACATAGCTGTCGAGAAGCAAAGACCCCTGAACCCACGGAGCCCCCATGAGCGATCCCACCTCTCCCCCGCGCTGCTGCACACCCGCCCGCGGAGAGCCCATATCCGACTCCCGCCCTTCTTCGGCCGCACGACCGACAGCCGTCGGGGCCGACTCCTCGTCGTCGTCCTCGTCCGAGGGAACGGTGCTGCTGCCCGGCGGCGAGTTCCTGATGGGTGCCGAGGACGCCGAGGGCTTCCCGGGCGACGGGGAGGGTCCGATACGGCCCGTGCGGCTCAGCCCGTTCCGGATCGATGCCTTCGCGGTGACCAACGACGCGTTCGCCGCGTTCGTCGCGGAGACCGGCCACGTCACGGACGCGGAGCGTTTCGGCTGGTCGTACGTGTTCGCCGGATTCCTGCCCGCCGCCCTGAGGCGCGGCGCCCCGCGCCCCGGACGCACCCCCTGGTGGTGCGGGGTCGAGGGCGCCTCCTGGGACCGGCCCGAAGGGCCCGGAAGCACTCTGGAGGCGCGCGGGAACCACCCCGTGGTCCATGTCTCCTGGAACGATGCCGCCGCCCACGCCGCCTGGGCCGGGAAACGGCTGCCGACCGAGGCCGAGTGGGAGTACGCGGCCAGGGGCGGCCTCGATCAGCGGCGATATCCCTGGGGTGACGAGCTGGACCCGGACGGCACCTTCCGCTGCAACATCTGGCGGGGCACCTTCCCGTCGAAGAACACCGCAGAGGACGGCCACCGCGGCACGGCCCCCGTCGACGCCTTCGAGCCCAACGGCTTCGGCCTGTACAACATGTCCGGCAACGTGTGGGAGTGGTGCGCCGACTGGTGGACCACCGACCACGGCACGGCCCGGCCGCTTTCCGCCCCCCGGGGCCCGGCCACCGGCACCGACAAGGTCATCCGCGGCGGATCCCACATGTGCCACCGGTCCTACTGCAACCGCTACCGGGCCGCCGCCCGCACAGCCAGCAGCCCCGACAGCTCAAGCGGCCACGCGGGTTTCCGTTGTGTTTCACCGGCATGAAGACTCTTGACACCCGCCGACCGGCGAGTGAATCTAACGATGCAAGTTCCTAGGAACATAGGTGACCCCGAATGCATCTCGACTACGTGATCCTCGGAGCCCTGGCCGTGCGCCGGCTCTCCGGCTATGACATGCGCGGGTGGATGGAGAGGTCGGGCCGTTACATCGGCTACGGCGTACAGCTCCCCCAGATCTATCGCCGGCTCGCCAAGCTGGTGGAGCGCGGCTGGGCGGACTTCGACATCGACGCCCGCGAGAACGGCCCCGACGCGAAGGTCTACCGACTGACCGGGGAAGGCCGCGAGGCGCTCCTCGCGTGGGCCCGCTCCCCCTTCGAGCCGTCACCTCGACCGATGGACCCCGACTTCAAACTGCGCTTCGTCTTCGGCGGCCAGCTGGGACCGGAGATCGCGCTCGACATCGTCTCCACCGAGCTGGAATACCGGCTCAAGCACGACGCCACCACCCCCGAGGCGCCGCTGCCCTTCACCTACGAGGCACAGATCCCCGAACTCGACCCCGTCTGGGCCCGTGAGATCCACACCATGGCCCACGAGAACGGCTACGCGTCCGCCGCGGCGTACATCGCGTGGCTCCAACTGACCAAGGCGCGCCTCGAAACGCAGATCGAGCGATGCCGGGACGAGCGGGACGGGCGGGACGCCGAGCGCCACGAGCGCTGATCCTCCCCTCCCGGGGCCAGGACCTGTCCGGCGGATCACGGCCGGACAGACCCTGATCCGTCGGACAAGACCCTGATCCACCGGACAGATCCTGGTCCGCCGGTCAGACCCCAGTGCCCGGCCTCTCCCGGGCCGCCCCTCCCACGCCTTCCACCTCCCCCTCGGGGGATCTCCGTCACCACCGGCGACCGCATCCCGCACCGGCCTCGGACTCCCCTCGGGTGAGCCCGCGGTCCGGCGTACCCGAAAACGCCTGGAGTCCGCCATGCGCATCATCTACGTGGACGTCGACACCCTCCGCGCCGACCACACCACCCCCTACGGCTACCACCGTCCCACCACACCACACCTCCAGCGACTGGCCGAGAAGTCCGTCGTCTTCGACCGCTACTACTGCTCCGACTCGCCCTGCCTGCCGTCGCGAACTGCCCTGACGAGTGGTCAGTTCGGTATCACCAACGGGGTCGTGGGCCACTTCGGGCCCGCCGCGCAGTTCCGGCTCGACGCCGGTCACGGGCCCGAGCCGGACCGGCCCCTGCTCGGGCAGCGCCTCGGCTGGGGCGGCTACTACACCGCCGCCGTCTCCGTGTTCGCCGAGCGCCACCGCGCGTACCACTTCCACGCGAACTTCCGCGAGTCGATCCGCGCCACCGACCGCTTCGGTGACGAGGAGGCCCCGGACGTCAACCGGGCGGCGATCGACTGGATCCGCCGCCACGCGGAGGAGGACGACTGGTATCTCCACCTCACCTACTGGGACCCGCACACCAACTACACCCAGCCCGCTGAGTGGACCGAGCGGATGGCCGCCTCAGGACCCGTGCAGTCCTGGCCCGACGAAGAGACCATCGCCGCGCACGCCGAGGTCTACGGTCCCCGCAGCGCCCTCGACCTCCACTACTCGCTCAGTGGCGCCGGCACCTCCCCCGTCCCTCACAACATGCCCGACGCCATCCGCTCCCGCGCCGACTTCGAGCACCTCGTCAACGGCTACGACGGAGCCGTCTCCTACTGGGACCACCACTTCGGCCGACTCATGGATGCTCTGGCCGAGTTGGGCATCGCGCAGGACACGGCCGTGATCGTCAGTGCCGACCACGGCGAGTCCTTCGGCGAGCAGGGCTCCTACGCCGAACACGGCCTGGCCAACGAGCCGACCCACCGGCTCCCCCTGGTGGTGTACTGGCCGGGCGTCACCGAGGACCTGCCCGCCGATGCCCGGCGCAACGATGCCCTGCTCTACAACATCGACCTCGCGCCCACCCTGTGCGAGCTGCTGGGTCTCGACACGCCGGCCGGATGGCAGGGCACCTCATTCGCCGGAGCGGTACGAGGCGAGGAGATGGAATCCCGTGAGTACCTGGTCCTCGGGCACGGCGCGCACACCTACCAACGGGCCGTCCGCACCCGCGACCACCTCTACATCCGCACGTACCATCCGGGGGCCTTCCGCGCCGAGTGGGAGCAGCTGTTCCACGTCACGGAGGATCCGTACCTCACCCGCGACCTGACGGCGGACGAGCCCGACCTCGCCGCCCGGATGCGCGCGTACCTCGCCGAGTGGTGGAACGAATACGCGGGCCGCCCCGGCTGCCTGCCCGATCCGATGCAGGCGACGCTGCAGACCGGTCCGACGTACTACAACGACCCCGTCCGCTACGCCCGGCACCTGCGGGACACCGGCCGCGCCCATCTCGCCGAGGACCTCGAAGAGCGGCTCACCACCGTGAACTTCCCCGTCTCCTGGCACGCGCCCGACCGGCCCCGGACCGCCGAACTGCTCCAGCGCTGGGCGCATCTGCTCCAGACCCGTGACCAGGAATCCGTCCACAAGCACTGAACGACCCCTCCGATCCTCATCCCCGGCGCCGACGAAGGAGTCGCACGATGCCGACCGAAGCCGCACCTCCCTCCCCTGCCCAGCCGGGCGCCGCTCTCCTTCCCACCGCCCCGGACGAGAAGCCGCGAAACTGGCGCCAGGTCACGCTTCTCGGCGGACTGATCAGCGCGGACAGCGGCGAAGCAAGTGTCGTGTCCGTGCTGTTCCCCGCCCTGCGGGCAGCGCTCGGTCTCCCGCTCGCCGCTCTCGGCGTGCTCGTCGGCGTCGGCAAACTCGTCGGAGTGGTCTTCGGCCCCGTGTGGGTGGCGGTGGCCCAGCGCCACCCCCGCAAGATCGTCCTCGCCCTGTGCTCCGGCCTCTGGGGTGTGTGGACCATAGCGGCGGGGTTCGCACAGAACTACGTTCAGCTCCTCGTCCTGTTCACCGTCGCCGCCGCGGGTATCGCAGGCGGTGGCCCCCTGGTCAACGGCCTCCTCGCGGATCTCTTCGACGACCGGAGCCGAGGCAGGGCGGCCGGCTACATGTACGGGCTGTCGGCCCTGGTCACCGGGCTCAGCGGGCCGCTGCTCGGGCTGCTCTCCGAGGTGGAGGACGGCTGGCGGTACGGGTTCTTCCTCGCGGGCGGCCTCCAGGTGCTGTTCGGCGTCCTGATCCTGCTGTTCCTCCGCGATCCCGGAGTCGGCGCCGCCGAGGCCCGTGGCGCCACTGCGGCACCCCCCGAGCGGGCTCTGACATGGGCGCAGGCCCGCGAGCTGCTGCGCAACCGGTCCCTGCTGCTGATCTGCGTCCAGCGCCTGACCACCGGCCAGTTCGTCGTCCTCAGCTTCGGCGTGACCTTCCTCGTCGACGTGCGCGGCTTCACGAACTCGGAAGCCTCCTACCTGACCGTGGCGTTCGCCGTCGCCTACTTCGCCGGCACGATCCTCGGTGGACTGGCCACCGACGGGATCCACCGTCGCAACCCCCGTACCGGCCGGGTCGCGGCGATGCAGTTCACAGTCTTCGCCTACGCCTTCGGAGTCTGTGCGGCAACACAGTTCGTCTGGCCGTCCCTCGGCGTCTACCTCGCGCTGTTCGCCGTGCTCGCCTTCGTCCAGGGCTGCACCCCCGGGATCAACCGGCCACTGGTCATGTCGGTGACCCTGCCGGAGACGCGCAGCGCCGCGTTCGCCCTGATGCTCTCGGCCGAGGCGGCCGGCTGGGCCGTGACGACCGTGCTCGTCGGCTACATCGGCGACGCCTTCGGTCTCCAGGCGGCGTTCCTGTGGGTCGTCGTCGTGCTGATGCTGATCAACGGGGCCCTGCTCAGCCTCCTCTACCGCGCCTGCCCCCGCGACGCGTCCGCCGTCCGCGCCGAGTTGGACCGCCGCGCGGCGGCGGCGACCAGGGCGAGCGGGTCCTGACAGCGACGCTCCCCCTTCGTCGCGCAGCGCCCCTTCATCGCACAGCTCCCTTCGAATACGCCACCTTTCGAATACGCCCCTTCGAATACGACGGAACTCCCCATGCCGCGCATCACCGAGTCCCGCACCCACTGCACCTCCCCCGGCGGCGCCGACTTCGTCCGCTCCCACTCCCACTCCCACTCCCACAGCAGGACCAGGAAGGACACAGAGGAATCATGACCGTGGAACACGAGGGACAGATGAAACACCCGGAACCCATGGAACGCCTGGAGGGCCACGGCCCCGTCGTCGAAGCCGCGCTCGCCCGCCTGGACCTCGATGCCAAGACCCGCCTGCTCGCCGGCCAGGACCTGTGGACCTTGCCCGCGCTGCCCGAGATCGGTCTGGACTCCCTCGTGATGTCGGACGGGCCGGTGGGGGTGCGCGGCGCGGCGTGGAGCGCCGGCGACCCGTCCCTCTGCCTGCCGAGCCCGACCGCTCTGGCCGCGACGTGGGATCCGGAACTGGCCCGGCGCGCCGGCCGGGTCCTCGCCCAGGAGGCCCACCGGAAGGGCGCCCACGTCCTGCTCGCGCCCACCGTGAACCTGCACCGTTCCCCGCTGGGCGGTCGGCACTTCGAGGCCTATTCGGAGGATCCGCTGCTCACCGCCCGGATCGGCACCGGCTACGTCACCGGGCTCCAGGAGAGCGGGATCGGGGCCACGGTCAAGCACTTCGTCGCGAACGACGCCGAGACCGAGCGCTTCACGGTCGACAACCAGGTGTCCGCGCGCGCCCTGCGCGAGCTCTACCTCGCACCGTTCGAGGCGATCGTCCGGGACGCCCGTCCGTGGGCGCTGATGTCGGCGTACAACGGGGTCAACGGCACCACCATGACCGAACACCGCGCCCTTCAGGCCGAGGTCCTGCGCCAGGAGTGGGGCTTCGACGGGATGGTCGTCTCCGACTGGCTGGCGGCCCGCGACACGGTCGGGGCGATCGAAGGCGGTCTGGACGTGGCCATGCCCGGGCCGCAGACCGTGTTCGGTCCGGCGCTCGCCGCCGCGGTACGCGACGGGCGGGTGGCGGAGTCGACGGTGGACACCGCTGTACGGCACGTCCTGCTGCTCGCCACGCGCCTCGGGCTCCTCAAGGGCGCGGCCCCCTCCGTGCCCGCCGGCCGGCGCCCCGCTCCCCTGGACGGCCCGGCGGTCGCCCGTGAGATCGCCGCTCGTTCCTTCGTCCTGCTCCGCAACCCGGCGGGGACACTCCCGCTGGACGCTTCAGCCGTCCCGAGCATCGCGCTGATCGGCCGCGCGGCCCGCGATGCCCGCTTCCTGGGCGGTGGTTCGGCGACCGTCTACCCCGCCCGGGTCGTCTCGCCGCTCGACGGCCTGACCGACGCGTTGCCCGAGGGCGTGGCCCTGACATACGCCATGGGCGCCGATCCGAACGACCAACTGGAGGTCGCCACCGGGGGGTTCGACCTGCGGGCGGTCCTGCGCGACGCGCACGGAACCGTACTCGCCGAACACCCTCTCACCCTTGGCCGGGTCCGCTGGATGGACACGGCCCTGCCGGACGGCGTCGACTACGACGCCCTGGCTATGGTCGAGATCACCGGCACGTTCACCCCGAGCGACAGCGGGAACCACCACTTCGGAACCGGCGGCACCGGCGATTTCCGGCTCGCCGTGGACGGTGCCGTGCTGTACGACGAGGCGGACCCCGAGGGCGGCGACCCGATGGAAGTGCTGACCGGCCGGGCGATCCCGCGCGGGACTGCCGAACTGGAGGCGGGACGCACCGTCGAGGTCAGTCTCCTCCACCGCAGTCCCAAAATCGCGTACGGGCCGGTCCGGGGCGTCACGTTCGGTCTCACCCACCGCGATCCCGAACGTGACGGGGACGCGCTGATCGAGGAGGCCGTAGCCGCCGCCCGCGCCGCTCACACCGCGGTCGTCGTGGTCGCCAGCACCGAACGCGTCGAGTCCGAGGGCTTCGACCGGGCGAACCTGCGGCTGCCCGGCCGTCAGGACGAGCTGGTGGCACGCGTCGCCGCCGCCAACCCCCGTACCGTCGTCGTGGTGAACGCCGGGGCCCCGGTCGAGATGCCCTGGCGCGAGGACGTTGCCGCCGTCCTGCTGGCCTGGTTTCCGGGGCAGGAGGGCGGCGCGGCCCTCGCCGACGTTCTGCTCGGCCGGGAAGAGCCGGGCGGTCGCCTCCCCACCACCTGGCCGGCCCGTCTGGAGGACGCGCCCGTCACACGCGTCGCCCCCGAGGACGGGCGCCTCCCGTACGACGAGGGCGTCCTCATCGGCTACCGCGCCTGGCAGCACCAGGACATCGCACCCGCCTACCCCTTCGGCCACGGACTCGGCTACACACGCTGGAGCTACGAGCGCATGGAGCTCGACGACGACCACACCGTCCGGGTCCGGCTCCGGAACTCCGGGGACCGTCCGGGCCGCGAAATCGTGCAGATCTACGTGGCGGCGACGGAGACCGACGAGGCCGTGGAGCGGCCCCGGATGTGGCTCGCGGGCTTCGCCAACGTCGCCGCCGAGCCCGATGAAACGGTCGTCGCGGAGATCTGCCTGCCGGAACGCGCCTTCCAGGTCTGGGACGAGGCGCAGGGCAGCTGGACCACCCGGCCGGGCCGCTACAGCGTCCTCGCCGGCGCCGGTCTCGGCTGCCTCCCGCTCACCGCCGTCGTGGACATCACCACCTGACACCTCTCACGGGTTCGCCCTCCCACCGCTTCGGAGTCACGGTCGCGATGGCGCCTCGGGCCGTGGTGCGGTCGTGGAGGCCGCGGATGGTGACCAAGGATCGCGGGGTGGCGGGGTGGCGGGGCGGTGCCGAGTGCGCGACCGTCGACGATCCTCCGTCCCGGGCGGCGACCGTCTCGACAGGCAGGTCTGACCGCTCCAGCGGGACCGCGCCGAGTCGATGCGCTGCTGGAACAGCCGCTGCCCGGGGACGGTGCCGATCTGGCGGACGAACCGGCGGGCGAAGGCACGCGGGGAGAGCCCGGCGTACGCGTCAGCCGGTCGGGGGCCGCAGGTGGCCACGCTTCTCGCCATGGGAGCAGCCGACGACCTGAAGGGCTCGGTGGGCTGGAGGGTTCGGTGGCCTGGAGGGCTCGGTGGCCGCCGGACGGACGCGACTGCGCGGCGGCCCGCGCTCAAGGTTCGCGGCGCCCCGCGGGCGGGTTCCACGGGGCGCCGATCCGGTACGGGCGACCTGGACCGCCGACGGCGGCGTGCGCCTCAGATGAGGAGTGTCCCGGGGAACGCGCCGTGACTGACGCCCGGTGCGGTGAGGGCCAGCCAGCCGTGGCCGCGCACCTCGGTGTCCGGGCCGACCTCGTCGGGGTCGACGGAGAGGTACCCGCAGGCGGACCGGGCGCCCGTGGTGCCCGCGTTGGACGGAGCCTCGTCGTACTCGGGGTCGAAGTCCGGGTCGTCGACCGCAAGGGTCTCCCACGGCAGTGGGTCGCCCTCCCATTCGGGATCGCTCTCGGCCGCGTACTGACGGATCACCCGGCCGTTCTCAGCGACGATCCACACGTCGGAGCCACCGGCGTCGTCCAGGAAGAACAACTGGGCCTGGCCGCAGTGGACGCTGACCCGCTCGACGGTCTCGATCATGCCGTCCCAGGGGTCGCCGACGAGCTGGTCGAAGGAACCGAAGATCAGGCGCCAGCCGTCCAGCTCCGGGGTGACGAAGGCCCGCCCCACAGGGCGGTCGGCGCCGTCCGGCCCAGGTACTCGGATCTCCTGGCTCTCTGCCGCCTGGACGCCGGCGGCGACTGTGACGGGCCGCCGGTCGTGCAGGCCCAGCGCCTCGAAGACACCCTCGTACGACGCCCCGGGCACGGCCATCCACCAGCCGCTGAGGATCGGTGACGGAAGCGTCGGGACCTCGTCGGGAATCTTCACCTGTATCAGCCGCTCGACCGCCGCCCGGTCCCGCTCGTCGAGCGCGTCACCACCGCCGCCCGCCACCAGCGCCGCCATCGCGCCCCGCCGGATCCTCGGGGACGTGGCAGGGTCGCGACGCAGGGAACGCAGCCGGGGCCGGAAGGAGTCGTGCAGCAGGCGGGCGTAGTCGGACACTTTGTAGGGAACGGGGCGGCCCCGGGCGAAACTGCCCACCAGGGCCATCAGCCCGGCCTCGGAGTCCACCCGCAGCCTGACGAGTCCCTGGAAGCCGTTGCCCGACTTTCCGTAGTCCGGATCGGCTGCCAAGGCCGCGTACTGGCCTGCGGAACGCTCGTCGAACACCCCGAGGAGCCGCCCCGCCTGCCAGGCCGTCACCTCCTTGCGTCGCCAGGCCGCGATTACCCCGTCGAAGGCCGCCGGCCCGATGTGCCGCAACACCCGCATGACCGGCTGGAGATCGGCGGTCCGCTGCACACCGGCCACACCACGCAGCAGCTCCGGCACTACGTTCTCGGCCTGCTCCGTCAGCCGTGCGGCGGCCGCCTCCACACGCGCGGCGTCGTCGCTGCGCAGGTCTTCAAGAAGGGGTTCGATCTTCATGCGGCAGCACAGTAGCCCCTGCCATTGACTGCGCCCTGCGGAGACCCGAGGCCAGGACGGCCGGCCCGACCGCCGAACGCCCCCGGACGGGGCCGCCCCTGTTCAGATCGCGGGTGGGAAGCCTTCGTCGTGGGTGTGCGCCGGTGAGATGCCGGGGGCGGGGAGGCTCTCCATGAGCAGTTGGCTTCCCTGCCGGTTCACCGGGCGGAAGCCTGCCTTTGTCCATGCCCGGATCGCTTGGGTGTTGGACGCTTCGGGGTCGACGGTCACCCGGTTCCAGCCCAGCATCGTGTGGAGATACCGAACCAGGGCGCGGGCGGCATCGGGTCCGAGGCCTCTGCCCTGGGCCTGGGGCAGGAGGACCATGTCGATGCCACCCTGGCCGGGGCCGGCGGGTGCGTACTGGACATAGCCGACCGGGATGGCCTGGGCGACGATCAGGAAAGACTCCACGGCGGGACGGCGTTTCCCTATGTACTTCGCGGCCACTTCCTCCCGGGTGAAGGGCTCTCCGCCCCAGTTCCGGACGAATGCGGGGTCGGCGAACCAGCGCGCGAGCAGCGGCAGATGTGCTTCTGCGGCCGGGACCAGGCAGGTCAGGTCACCTGCGATGACGCCGTCTGACGGCTTGCCGTGCATTGCTGTACCTCTCCGGGCGGATACGCTTCCGCGTTCATTGTCCCGGGAAGAGGGTGTCCGCCTCCGGCCGCGCCGACGGAACGTGATCTGGCACAGGGTGTCGATCAGGTCCTGGAAGCGGCCCTCGCGACGGGCCTGGGCGAGGTGAGGGCCCGAAACCCGCAGGAGGCGGAGTTCGTCCCGCAGCCGAAACGGTGGAGGGTCGAGCAGACCTACGGCGTCTTGACACCGCACCGGCGCATAGTCCGCGACTACGAGCACCACCTGTCCTCCTCCGCCTCCCCGTCCAGCCGGCCTCGCCAGACCCGCCCGAGCACCCGGACTACCCCCGCATCCCCGCCGTCTTCAACGAGGCCACCGGCCCCTCCGGGCTCGTGGCGTGTCCCAAGCCCTCGACCACGAACTGCTGCCGAAGAACATCGAAGGCACCCGCGCCAGGCTGAAACGCCCCGTGCGTCGCACCTCGGCTCAGCTCCCCCTCGGCACCTCGATGTCGTAGACCAGCGCATACACGATGTCCCGGGCCTGGCGCAGGTCGTAGCCCGTCGCGTCCACGATCACCTTGAGCGCCCGGAAAGTGTCGCCACCCAGCATGAACATGCGCGCGTCGGCCTGTGCCTCGGCCGGAACCGGCAGGGCACGGGCTCGCCGCGGATCCACGCCCCGCGGGATCCTCGGCAGCCCGCCCTTCTCTTTCCTGCGCCCCAACACCTTCAGTCCCCAACCCCTCACCCGCACGACCAGTTCGTGGAGTGCATCCTATGGGGACGGACGCTCAGGCAGATTCAACGTCCTTGCCAAAGCCGACGCCTGCAGCTTCGCCAGGAAGTAGTAGCCGGCCGAAACCCCGGGACCAGCGGCGTTGCCCCAGCCTCACCCAGAGACAGATATACGCTCACGAACCGTCCTCTGAGATCGGTACAGGGCATTCTGTTCGCAGCCGCCGCGGCTACACGGGAAGGAACTGGAGGGCCCTCACGGCTTGTCGGAGCTGCGGCCGATCACCGTTTCGACGGCGGCGGTGCTGATGACAGCTCCGACGACCCTGAAGATCCTGGGCTTCGTGGAGATGGCCGGGGCAGTGGACACTGGACGGAACCTCCGGCTACCCCAAACTGAACTACGAGTACGGAGATCCGGATTCACCCGGCTGGTACGTGCTCACCCGGTGAGAAGGGCAGGGAACCGGCTGGTGCCCGGTCGCGACCTTCCGGCCGGGCCCGACCGGGTCCACCGCACGCCGCCGCCACAGCGCGAACACGGCCATGGCGACGAGCAGATACACGGGTACGAGGAGCTCCGCCCCCGGCGTCGTCTCCACGGTCCACCCCGCACCGCGCCGGTCGCCCTCGAACACAACCCGGTTGACGGTGAGGAAGGTCAGGTGCGCGCCGATGCCGGCCCACAGCGGAGCGTGCCTCACCGCCGTGCGGGCCGCGACGAGCGTCAGGCCGAAGACGGTGAGCAGAATCAGGTAGTCGGCAGGATTCTGCCCTCCGGGCGCGAGGCCAACGGGCCCGGCCTCGCCACCGACGAGGCGCGCCGCGCCTGCCTCCACCACCGTCGAGACACCGGGTACGACCAGGAACACGGCCGTCGTCCCGAGCGCCGATGCCACCCCGCCGAACCGGCTCCGCAACGACGTCCACGTATGGCCGCGCAGCGTCGTCTCCTCGGGCAGCGCCTCAAGGAGCAGAGCGATCACGACGTTCGTCACGATGTACCCGGCGAGCATGGGCAGATCAGGGCGCGACCAGTGCAGCATCCCGGCGGCCGTCCCCGCACCGAGCACCAGTGCCGCGGATCCCGCCGTCACACCCACCCCGACGAGCAGGGCCCGTAGACTCGGGCCCACACCGCCGAACCCGATGTCCGCGAGCGAGCCGCGCCGCCGACGCAGCGCGAACACGACGAGCGGCATGGCCACCGCGCTGACGAGCGCGGCAGGCACCAGGCGGGCCGCGAACCCGGTCATCCCGACGGCGTCGGCGACCACCGGGCCCACCGCGGTCCCGACCCCCAGCGCCACGGCCATGATGAGACCGCCGCTCAGGGCTCGACCCAGGACTCCGGAGAGGGAGGACGGAGGTATAAGGGAGCGGACGGACGAGTCGGGACGAGGGTGGGTCATGGCTGTCTCTCCTTGTTGAACGCCCGGTCGCACCAGGGGTATTCACCATCCTCGGCGCCCTCGCGATCACCGGGGTCGTAGCGGCGGATGAGATGCCGATACATCTTTCGATGCAGGAGCCGCGGCGGTTCGGCTCACGCGGCAGTGCCTGCCGTGGGCCGTGGTGGACCACATGCATGCCATGCGAGGACGCTGTCGCGTTGGCGGATGGCGTGAAGCATCCTCGGGTTGATCACGGTGAAGTGGATCGTCGGTGGGTAGCGCTTCGTCGCCGTCGTACAAGGGGCACCGGTATCCGGTCGAGGTGATATTCCACTGCGTATGGCTGTACTTCCGGTTCCCGCTCGGTTTCCGTGAGGTGGCGGAGCTGATGCTGGAGCACGGCGTGAGCGTCTCGTACGAGGCGGTCCGCTGCTGGTGCCGGAAGTTCGGGCAGGCCTGAGCCGAATGGCTGTGCCGACGGCGGCCCCGGCCCGGCGACAAGTTGCATCTGGACGAGGTGTTCATCAGGGTCAACGGGGGGTGTAAGTACCCGTGGCGGGCTGTCAACCAGGCCGGCAACGTGCTCGGCATCCTCCTGCAGAGTCACCGGGACAAGGCCACCGCCTGGTGCTTCTTCCGCAGGCTGATGAAGAAGACGAGCGCGGTGCCGCGAGTAATTGTCACGGACAGGCTCCGCTCCTACGGCGCGGCCCACCGCATCGTCTACACCTCGAAGGACTTCGCCGACACGCGGGCCGCCCAGGCCGAGGACACCGCCACAAGCTGACCTCGATCGGCATCGTCGTCGTCACACAGTTGGCGATCCATGACCTTTCAGCGGCTGCGCAAGCCATCTTTCGCAGAGCTCATGGAGACAGCCACCTCGGTTTCAACGAGGAGTGGTACAAGAAGCGCAACACCGTCGAGCGGGCGATCAACCGCCTCATGCAGTCCAGAGCGGTCGCCACCCCACTACGACGAACGCGGCTCCGTCTACCTCGGCACGGCCACCGCAACTGCCCTCACAATCCGGCTCCGAACATGTTCGGCGGGACAAGTCCAACTTGTTCTGTCCCATGAGGTTGTGGGCTTTGCCCGTCGATGGCTGCGCTGCGGTGCTCCGGCCTGTCGACCGCCGACGCGCTCGGAAACCGTTGCCCCAGTGCCGCGTCCTTACCTGGTAAGGCGACGAGCTGGTCCCGCGTACCGTGTGCGGAACGCAGCTCGGAGGGAGACGAGGGTTCACGGGTCCGGTAGGTGGCGGGATGCTCCTCATGGTCTTCGGCTCGGTGTTTGGGGCCTGAGCGGTGCGAGTCTGTTCAAGGAGTTGTGGCTGCGGCGCCGTGGGGTGCGGGGGTCCGGCACCGTCGTCCAGGTGGATGCGGACTCCGGCGGCCGCGGAGGGACGTCCTTCTACCCGGTCGTGCGGTTTCGGACCGGCGACGGTCGCCTGGTGGAGACCAAGTACTCGTTCGGGGAGATTTGGGAGCAGCCGCTATCGCCCCGGCATGCTGGTCACGATCTATTACGATGCGGCCCACCCACAGCGGATGGCCATCGAGGGCCTCGACAGGGGCAGCACGGTCGTCTTCAGCGGCATTGGATTCGCGATCATCGGGTGCGGCGTGTGGATGTTGTGGTCGGGTTTGACGTGACGGGGCCCGGCCCGGTTCATGAGTGGTCGTAGACCGTGACGGCTGCGCCGCGGGCGCACAGCGCCTGCGTGATCAGCGCGGTTCGATGCGTTCCCACTCGACCGCCTCCGCCGGCTCGCGCTCGTCACCCGGGACGCGGACATCCTCGCGGAACTTGCCCTCCACGGCGCACGGCCGACGCTCGCAGCGACCTGGGGTCTCCGCAGCTGCGAGGTGTTCAAGGGCAACCCCCACAGCCGCCCCAACCCCGAGTGGCGACGGTTTGCCGACGCGGGCCGAGCGCCTTCTACCAGCAACGGCACAGGTTGCGTCCAAGAACCGGTCGCCCCGTTACCACGGCGGCATCCCAGTGTCTGGTGTGTCGCCCCCGTCGGCCGGAATGAGGCGCAGCGCCGCCAGTTCCACCGCCACAGCGTCGGGCTGGACGCCCACTGCCAAGCGCCTTGCGGCCAGGTTCAACGCTGCGCCCCGGGATTCGACGGCCTACTCGCTCCGAGACTCGCTTCCGAGACCGCAGCAATGTGCGGCGCGGCCCGTTCACGAGGAGTCCGTCATTCCCAGGACCACCACCGCCGAGCCGCTCGCCCCGATGCGCCCGGGCGACTTCTCCGACACGCTCTCCTAACATCCGGGCCGTGAAGGCCCACGACACCGACACCGCCTGCATGGTCGTGAACGAATTCGGACCGGAGCTGCGCCAACTGCTCCCCAACGTCGCCGATCGCGTCACCGTCCCGGTCACCGCATTGGACCACCAGGACAAGAAACTGGACGCGGCTCCTTCGCGACGCACTGTGCCCGGCAGTGGACACAGCCATCGCCCGGACCGTCATCCGCTTCACCGAGGAGATCTTCACCGAGGAGATCTTCGCCGAGGTCCACCAGGGCGTCGCCGATGTCCTGCGTCGGCTGGAGGCCGCCGGCATGGGCCAAGCCCTCAACCGCGCACCCCGCACCGGCGGGTGCGCGCACGGTCCGTCTCGCCGCCATGTAGTGCGCACCGGGGACGGCGTTGGAGGGCACCGCGCATCGGGTGCGCACCATCGCCGGACGGTGCACCGCACCTCGCACCCCTCCACCGCACCGCGCATCCGGGGTACGTGTGACCTCAGCAGCGAATCCGCGGGCCTTGACTCACCACCGCCAACCGTGCACGAGCTCGTAAGGGTGTGTGTCGGAAGTGCTCTAGGTTGGCTCGCATGAGCGTGCGGGGACGGAGTTACCGATATGTCGGACCGGTCGAGCTGAAGGCTGTGGTCCGGCCTGGCAGCGGTGGATGCCGGATCGGCTCGGTGGCTGACTTCGGACGCTGGGTCGCTGAGCGATCGGCAGTGGAACTGGCCGAACCGTTCACCTTCGTGGTCGGCACGGACGGTGTGCTTCGGCTGGCCCCGCGGCGAAGCGAGCACGTGGCCTGTGCCGGCGGAGCAATGGTTCTGGGAGCCGGTGAGATCAGCTTCACCCGTGAGGCAGGCCGATGGGCCGTGGGTGACGTCAGCAACCATTCCACCGGGTACTGCCCGGACGCCACCTCCTGGTCGGAAGTCGCTCACGCTCTGGACAACGTAGAGCTCGGGCGGCCGTCCGGCTTCACCCATGAGGTGGTGTTCCGGCGGTGTCCTGACTGCCAGGAGCACAACATCGTGCGCGAGGAAGACTTCGTCTGCGTCTTTTGCGGCAGCGATCTGCCTGAAGGGTGGAACGTGGATCCCACCACATGACGGCGTGGGTCACAGCCACTCGCTGATGGCTGCGACGAAGACGGTCGCCACGTAGCGGACCGCTGGCTTGTCGTACCGTGTCGCGACGGCGCGGTGCCTCTTGACGCGATCAGTCCCGCACTCGACCGCGTGGCACTCGCGGTAGTCGATCGGGTCGACATGGGACGGCCGGCCGCCACGCGAGCCGAGCTGCCTGCGGTTACGCGCCTGGGCGGCCTGTCCGGGACGGTGCAGCGGATCCCCCGGCGGCGCAGGTAGGCACGGTTCTTGCGAGAGGCGTACGCCTTACCAGCGCGCACTCGACCAGGGAGGGCCGGACGCGCGTCCGGCCCGCCTTCGTCCCCCTCGGCAACAACGGCTCCATCACCGTCCGCTGTCCGCCCGTGAGATCTCCCCGTGCTATGAACCGTGATCATTCATCGCTCAAGATCCGCTTTTGATACGCGACCTGGTGCCGCCGTCACGGGATGGCCCAAACTGGCCCGCATGGATTGGTTGCCGCTGCTCTCCACCCTGGCCGGGGCCGCAATCGGCATCGTCGCCACTCTCATCGCCGATCGAAATCGGTGGAAGCGCGAGGACGTCAAAGAAGCCCTTCGGCTACGGCTCGACATCTACACGCAGTACTCCACCACCGTGAAAGCCCTCGGTGAGACCCTGCGGGCCCTGGCTGAACAAGAGCACCCCTCCGACGACGAACGGGCGCTCGCGCTGCGCGAAGCCTTTCGGGATTCAGGCATAGGTGTCGCATCAGAACGGATGTGGCTCATCGCGCCCCAACCCGTCGTCCAGGCCTCCAACAGCGTGTTCCACTGCCTGCGACGCATCCGCGACGGCTACATCGACGGCGCTGCTGTCAGCAGTCCAGAGGATCGCGCCCACTGGGAGGCACGCGGCAAAGCAGCCGCCAAGATGCGCAAGCTCATGCGTGAAGATCTGGGCGTTGGCCCACTCACCGAACGCCACAACCCCTTTCTCAACGACTAACGAGCTCGGGCATGGTTGGCGGTGACGATGGCTCTGCCGGCTCGTTGGGCTGTTCGTGGTGGGGATGCAGGCACGTGGGCTGATCATGTCGGAGCGTCGGGTCACGGGCCTTTCAGCGGCTGTGATTGCCGATCTGGTGGCGGAGTTGGGGCCGGTCCGGCAGGCCCGCAGAGATGCCGAGCTGCTCGACCGGCCACGTCGGCGAGCGGTCGGAGCGGGCGCGAAGTACAAGCTGGTCTTCGTCGACCGGCTCCTGGCCACACTCGTTCATCTGAGGCACGGCGTTACCCACGACGTACTGGCCTGCTGGTTTCAGGTGGACCGGTCGACGATCACCCGTGCGGTCGGCGAGATCCGACCTCTGCTCGCCGACCGCGGCTGTCGCGTCGAGGACGGTCTGCGACTCCGCACGCTTGCCGACGTGATCACGCATCCCGGCGCCACCGGCCGGACCGCGCTGATGGACGCCACCGAGACCAGGGTCCGCCGCCCGGGCGCACACCGCGGCGGACGCAGCCGGTTCATCTCCGGCAAGAGCCGCATCAACGCCATGAAAGCCCCTCGTCATCACCGATGAGCGCGGACGACCACTGTTCTGCGGCGAGGTCCGGGCCGGATCCGTCGCCGACATCACCCAAGCCCGTGACGCCGGCCCGGTCGACCTGCTCGCCGACACCACCGACCTGCAGATCCTGGCCGACGCCGGCTACCAGGGCCTCGCGGCGCAAACCCACGGCCAGGTCGTCACACGCTCGGACCGCAACAGGGGATGATCCTGGTCTGACTGGTGTGATCACGGCGTCGAAGCCGTCCTGATCGTTTCAGAATGAAGTTCGTTGCGGGTACTGGCAGTTGGGTGATGTCTCGGCAGGATCTGTTGAGTGTCTGCTGATCTTGTGCCTGATGACCTGTGGGAACGCGCGGCCCCGCTGTCGCCTGCTCATCCGCCTCGGCGGCATCGGTGCTGCGACAAGTACCGCCGCCTCCTCCGAGCCCGCGGCACCACAAGGTACTGACCGCGCCCTCTATGGGTGAACGTATCCGGAGCTGCATGCAACCAGCGGGTCGTAGTGCGTTTCCCCTTCTCGCGGGGAGTGCGTCTTGTCCAGGGCATCAGCTCACGCGAGCGCTCACGCCCGCCAGCAGGTTGGCCGGCGGGCTGGCAAGCGGGCGGCCCGAAGCGTCAGGCGGATGGGGCCAGGGACCGTCGGGCAGGCATGCCTCGCCGGTCCGCGGACGCCTCGGTGTCCGCTGCCGGGGCGCAACCGCCTTCTCCGAGGCCGGGCCCGGCTGCATGATGCAGGCGCCGTGCAGCTCGTTGGTGCCGGTAGCCTCGCATGGCATCCTCGCGCCAGTCGGCGAAGGTGGTATCGCACAGCTCGTCGCGGAACCGGCCGATTCCCATCCACCGCAGCACGGCCCCGCGCCGGTCCAGGGGAAAGTAGGTCTCCCCTGGACCGGCGCTGCCGGCGTTCGGCGCGCCGGACGGCTCGGGCGTCCACCCCAGGGCGGTGACCGTGTCCATGGAACGCAGGCTCCCGAAGATGCCCGGCAGCTGACGGGCCTGCCGTCCCAGGTCCAGGTATTCCACCTGGAGCGGCCCGGTGTCGTCGCTCGCGTCCAGGGACGTTGTCAGGTCCCCACCCATTTGTCCGGCGCGTCCCAGCACGACCTTCTCCTGCATCAGCACTTTGCCGGTGCCGTGCAGCCGGAGGTGCGTGCCACGGTGGGTGTTGATCTCGTCCGAGACCACAAACGGCTTTCCCGCCCAGGTCAGGACGGCTCCGTCGCCCACGTCGGCGTCAATCGTCCAGGACGAGGGAGCATTGCCTTCGTACGCGACCGTGCCGGTCGTCTCCACGATGTCGAGCCAGGCGCCGGGAGCGACGTTCACCTCGATGCGGACGTCGTCGCCGGACAGCAGCAGTGCACGGGTGGCGATCAGGCCCACCCTGGCTCCGTCGGCGTCCTGGTCCATGGTTCGTGCCGTCAGGTGCCCGGTCGTGTGGTGGACGTGGCTGCGGCCCTCCGCGGGCGTGACACTCAGGCGGGTCGGGCCGGTCACGCGCCCTGCCCTGTTGCTGCCCGAGCAGCTCGGTCGTGCGAGTGGGTGGTGCCATCGGCGTGGGCGTGGGCGTGCGTACCCGCGCCGTCCTGGTCGGCGTGGAAGTGCGGGGCCATGGGGCCGGGGTCGACGGGGGTGTGGTCGCCGGTGCGGTAGTGGGCGAGGGTTTCGCGGAGCCAGTCGGCCAGCATCCGGATGGATGCCTCGTCGTGCTGTGACAGTGCAACCACGGGGGCGCCTTCGCGGGCCTCACGGCCCTCGCGCGTCATGCGCTCGACGTCGACGCCCACATACTGGCCCAGGTCGGTCTTGTTGATCACGAGCAGGTCGGCGCGGGCGATGCCGGGACCGCCCTTGCGTACGACGTCACCGCCGCCGGCGACGTCCAGGACGAACAGTTGGGCGTCCACCAGAGCCGGGGAGAAGGTCGCGGTGAGGTTGTCGCCACCGGACTCGATGATGACCAGGTCCAGCGGGCCGAAGTCTGCCTCCATGTCCTCGGCGGCCAGCAGGTTGGCGGTCACGTCGTCGCGGATCGCCGTGTGCGGGCACGCGCCCGTCTCCACCGGGCGGATCCGCTCGGGGTCCAGCACGCCGGCGCTCTTGAGGAAACGTGCGTCCTCGTCGGTGTAGATGTCGTTCGTGATGACACCCAGGCGGAGCTCGTCGGACAGGGTCTGGCACAGCGTCGCGATCAGCGAGCTCTTGCCGGTTCCGACGGGGCCGGCTACGCCCAGGCGCATCGCTCGGGTGGGGGCGGTGGCGTTCTCAGGCACTGAAGAGTCTTTCTGTGGTGGTGTCGTGGGTCTCGGCCCAGCGCTCGATGAGAGGGGCGCCATGGGCAGGGATCTGTTCGGGGGTGTGCAGGTGGGCGACCTGGACGGCCATCTCGTCGATGTCCGGCAGCAGTTCGTTCACCCACGCGGTGATGAGCAGCGGGTCTTGCGGCTCAAGTTTGAGCAGGGCTGCCGTCACGGTCTGGGCGTCGTCGTACCCGACCAGGCGGGCCAGGTCGGCGGGGCCCATCCCGGCTCGGTGAGCGAGCAGGCCCAGTACGACCGGGCGCGACCAGGTGCGTGCGCGAGCATCGAGGGGGCCGGGCCAGAGCGCGTGCAGGACGCGCAGATACCCGCGCCCCAGGCGCCGTGCATTGGTCCTCAGCGCCGGGCTGGGGGTCCGGGCGGCCCAGGCGGCCTCGACCTCGGCGAGGTCGCCGCCGCCCGCTGCCACCGCACGTGCGACCACGGCGGTTCCCGCTTCCACGCGGGTGACCGTGCGGAGGCGGGAACGCAGGTAGGCGGGAACCTGGGCTGACGTTGTGCCGGCCCGCAAGGCCGGCTCCAGACCCGCGGACTGGGTGTGTCCCCCAGACGGGAGCCGGGCGTCGCCCAACAGGGCGAGCAGGAGCGAAGAAGTGCTCACAAGTAGCCTCAGAACAGCAGGTATCGCTGGGTGAGCGGCAGGCTCCGCGGCGGGTGCGGCTGGTCGAGGTACCAGAAGCCCTCAAGGTCCGGGTGCTCGGCGAGGCCGTGCCCCTGGTCCGGATCGACCCCGGGAATCTCCACCGCGATCCGGAACTTGGTCGGGTGGATATCGATCTTGAAGAGCTTGTCGTTGAAGACCATGTCCTTCTTCGTGACGCCCTTGACCGGGTTGGCGCCCTTCAGCTCGCGCCGCAGCCCGAGGGTGTCCTTCAGGGAGTTCTTGAACGCGCCCTTGCCCCTCACCGTGCTGTAGGGGTCGGTGCCGGCGGGCGGGTTGAGAACCTTGTCCGAGACGAATGAGTAGGACAGCCGGGCAGCGATCGCGGCGGCCATCGCCGGCCGCACGAAGGTGGGCTGCGGGGTGGACACCGAACCGTTGGGGTCTCCCAGGTTGCCGAGCACGATGGCTCCGCCCTTGATGACCGCCTCGGGCCGTACCGCGAAGAACCTCGGATCCCACAGCACCAGGTCGGCCAGCTTGTTCACCTTCACCGAACCGACGTACTCGTCGATCCCGTGGGCGATGGAGGGGTTGATCGTGTACTTGGCCACGTACCGCAGTGCACGGGCGTTGTCGCCCTCCCCGTGCTCGGCCCGGTAGAAGAAGTTCGCGTCGTTGAAGGTCTTGTGGCTCCACTCCTTCATGACGTGCGCGACCTGCCAGGTGCGGGTCACGACCTCGCCGATGCGGCCCATGGCCTGGGCGTCGGAGGAGGTGATGGACATCGCGCCCATGTCGTGCAGTACGTCCTCGGCGAACATGGTCGTCGAGCGGATGCGGGAGTCGGCGAACGCCTGGTCGTTCTTATTGCTGAGATCCAGGTGGTGGGCGGAGGCCAGCATGTCGATGTGCTCGGCCACGGTGTTCACCGTGTACGGCAGCGTCGGGTTCGTCGAGGCGGGCAGGACGTATGCCTCGGCAGCCACCTTCAGGATGTCGGGGGCGTGCCCGCCACCGGCGCCCTCGGCGTGGAAGACGTGAATGCCCCGCCCGTCGATGGCATCGAGGGTGGTCTCGCTGAAGCCGGCCTCGTTGAGGGAGTCAGCGTGCAGGGTGACCTGCAGGCCCCAGTCCTCCCCCGCCTTCAAGGCGGCGTCCAGAACGGCCGGAGTGGCTCCCCAGTCCTCATGGATCTTGAAACCGCCGGCCCCCGCCAGCGCCTGCTCGTCCAAGCCGTCCCTGCTCACAGTGTTGCCCTTGCCGAGCAGCATGACGTTGACCGGCAGGTCGTCGAAGCTGCGGTGCAGATTCACCAGGTGCTGCGGACCGGGGGTCACAGTGGTCGCCTTGGACCCCTCGGACGGGCCCACGCCGCCGCCGACCAGGGTGGTGGTCCCCGTGGCCAGGGCCTCCATGACAGCTGAGGGGGAAATGTAGTGCACATGGGTGTCGACGGCGCCCGCGGTGAGAATCTTGCCCTCGCCGGAGATCACGTCCGTGGAGGGACCCAGCTCCAGCCCGGGGGTGACTCCGGTCATGACGTCGCTGTTGCCGGCCTTGCCGATCGCGACGATCTTGCCGTCCTTGATGCCGACATCGGCACGCACAACGGCGTTCTTGCTGGCGCTCTCACCCGGGACAAGGTTTGCCAACTCCTGGGCGGGGGCGACGTCCAGGATGATCACGTTGGTGATGACGGTGTCCGGGGCGCCCTCCGCACTGGTGGTGGTGCCCTGCAGCATGGACTCGCGGATGGTCTTGCCGCCGCCGAAGATCGCCTCGTCGCCACCGAAGGTGAGGTCGTGGGTGACCTCGATCCAGAGGTTGGTGTCGCCCAGGCGGACCTGGTCGCCCGTGGTCGGCCCGTACGACTTTGCGTAGTTCTCGCGGGTGATGGTCGTCATTGCTTTCCTCCAGCTGGGAGTACGAGGGCCTGTCAGTCGAGGTCGACGTCGCCGGCCTGCTTGTCCTTACGCAGGCCCGGAACTCGCCGCTTCCCGCCGATCTCCACGACCTCGATCCTGCCGCTGGGAGAGGGTTCGGGGCTGAACCGCTCGGAGGCCCCCGAAGCGACATCGAGGCGGTATCCCCAGGGGGCCTGTCCCGGTGTCTTCGACCGGTCGTGCGCCAGCTGCCGGGCCGCCGCGATCTGCTGGGGCCGCGAGAGCTGAGGGTCCGTCATGACTGTCTCGGCCTGCTCGGCAGTGTCCCTGTCGGTGAAGAAGAGCAGGTCGTCGTTGACGTCGGCCAGGTGGATGTGCGAACCGACCTGGATGTCACGGTCACCGACGTTGATCACGTAGAGAACGGCCTTGGCGCTCTGAGAGTTGAGTACGTGGAACGAGTCCGGGTCCTTGACCCACACTCCTCCCACCGGGTACTCGGAAAAGTCGTAGGCCGTAGTCGGATCCAGGGCAGAGGGCTTGGGCAGGGGCTGTTCGAGCTTCTGGCCAGGATTGGGCAATCGAGGGACAGGCTGTGAGACCGGACGCCCGACCGGCTCCGGCTGTGTGGGGAAAGGCTGCGTGGTCAGCGGCTGGAAGTAGGGCATGGGTTCGTCCTCAGCGGATCGGGTTGTGGAGGGTGACGAGCTTGCGGCCGTCGGGGAAGGTCGCCTCGATCTGCAGGATGTCGAGCATCTCGGGCACGCCCTCCATGACGTCGGCACGCGTCAGGACGCTCTCTCCCTCGCCCTGGGTGTCGCCCTGCCGCTCCGGCAGGGGAATGGTGGCGTCGCTCATCATCTGGTCGACGGTGTGGCTGCCCGCCCGGGCCTCCTCGATGACCCAGCAGCTGATGTAGGCCACGGCCTCGGGGTAGTTCAGCTTGATGCCGCGTTCCTTGCGGTAGCTGGCGAGCATTCCGGCCACGCTGAGCAGCAGCTTTTCCTGCTCTGAGGGGATCAGGTGCATTTGCGCTCCTCGGTAGTGGTGGTGATGTGCCCTGGCGCCGGATGGGGCAGGGCCAGGACGGCTCCGACGGTGATCCCACCCGGCAGGAAAGGAACCAGGACTCGTCACGGGCAGGCCAGCCGCAGCCGGAACCGAAGGGGCGAGGACACGAGGCGCCTGGACCCGACCGGGCTCGATCCCGGGGAGATGCCGGTCGGGAAAGGCCTCGCGGTGCGGGTACCTGCGGCCCGCCCCGGCCGCGCACGATGAAGGCGGCACACGGTCTCGGATCATCGCTGCACCCCATGCCTGCGGTGGAGGCTCGCGCCGGCCCTGAACTGCTCGTGGCTGCCGGCGCGGCTACGGAGTACCCCGACGGTTCCGGCATCCCGCCGACGTGAACGTGCCCCAGAAGGTGGATGCCCCGGCAACTCGTCGAGCCGCGTACACATCATGCGAAGGCTTCTCCTTGTATTGGCGCATGCCGGACACGCCTCGATTCACGAGACGGCGGCCACCCGCCTGCAGCGGCCAAGCACTGCAGCACCATATAGCGAAATTTGAAATCGATTAGTAATAGCATCCGCTTATAAGTTGCATGCGCAATGGACGCGAACCTCCAGGAAGGTCGAATACCCACTTCCAGAAATGGCGAGATCATCTGCGGAATTCGAAACCTGCAAGACATCACTCACCTGCGACCGTGCACCCATCGCGACGGGTGGGCGTACGACTCGTTTCACCCGATCCAGCGGGCCCCTGAAGTCCGGGCGCGAGCCGCCACCCAATCGGGTACTCGCGAACCAAGGGGGCCTACTGACAAAACGATGACGAACCCCACCGCCAGAACGAAGCTGATCGCCGACAGAGGCCCGGTTACCCCTTATTAGGTTGTATATGTTGATATTGCAGACTCTGAGTTACATCGCCTGCGAGAAGAGGCCGGGCTCGGATCGGACGCCGCGCGCCGGGCGCGGCTCGCGGCACCGCAGACCGGGCTCGCGACCGAGATCGCAGAGGACGGCCTGCGGATGGTTCTGCCGTTCCACAGGTGAAACGCGGGACGAAATGCTGACCTCGGATGCCTACGGAACCTCGCGAAAGTCCTCGGGGCGCTTCGGGCACATGACACCTAAACGATTGGGCACCTCGCGGATCCCCGTCTTCGGAGCGGGAGTTGGCAACCTAAGGGGGCCGAGAAGCGCGAGGAAGGACAGGCCGAAAACGAAGAGGAAGGGCCGGCGGGTGAGCGGGGGCGAGTGCTCCCGCGCGGGAACTGCTGACGTTCAGCACACCGCGGGACCCCGCGTTGCTCGCGCAGTCGAGGAGAAGACCTCGGACGGTGGGTTGCGGCGCAGCGGCACGGGCGGGAGCCACTGCTGCCTGCGCAGCAGTGGCTGACGGAGAACATCCTCGACATCGAACCCGACCAGGAGGACAAACCCCCGGCACAGCGGACGCAAGACGGGATGTGGGCACTCGGCCTCCGCGCCGCACAGCGGTTCCACACCTGCGAAGGACATTTGAAGGTGCCCCCGCAAGCACATCGGACACCTGGCGGAAGCAGCGGACATGGCGGGCCGTCAGGCAAGTACTGGCGGGCTTGTGGTGGTCAAGCTCGGCGCATGGCTCGACAACGCCCACAAACGTACCGACAAGCTCACCGAACAACGCCGCGCCGGCCTCGACGCCCTTGATATGCGCTGGTGGAGGCGGCGGGGTGGGGACTGTTGGGTCCAGGGGTGGGCGGGTGCGGGCGGGGTGGATGAAGTGGTGAGGTGAGGTGATCGTGCGGCGACGAGAGGCTCCCCGCCGTCGCTGCCCGGCTCAGGCGCCTCACCGCGCCCAGCTCCGACTACACCTCTTCGTCCTGTAGGTGCCCGATTCCAATCCGGTGACTGCGCGGATGTGAAGCACCATTCGCCGACGGTGGAGTCCGGGAGTGTTCAGAGGCTCCGTCCCGCTGTACGGTCGGGCGGGTACGGCAGTCATCGACACGGGAGCCAAAATGGGACCGGACCATGTTCCTGATTGGTTCTGGAAAGTCCTGGAATCGACACGACCACGTCTGTCTGCCCTTGAATTGTGGTTGGAGTCCCAGCCGCGGGAAGTCCTTGAATCCTTCGCGCTCGCGTACGAGTCCGCGGCTGATTCGCTGGCCGACTTCTCGGAAGGCGTGAGCGTGGATGGGGACGTCTGGTGCGAAGACAGCACCGAAGATCTGTGCATGTGGGTGGTCGGGCAGGGCCGCGGACTATGGAGCTCGGTGATCGCAGGAGAAGTGCGGTTGGAAGAGGCCGCGCAGATGTATCTGAGCCGTACGCGGCTGCTACCAGACTGCGTAGTGCCGTGGGACGAGGACGTCTCGGACCCGGAGCACAGGGGCTACCAGTCCCCCGGAACCATCGTCCACGGCATCTACCGGACACGTTTCGCCGAAGAACTCCATGAACGGCTCGGGGATATTTGAGGAGAGGTGGGATTCACGGCATAGACGTCGCTCGTCTCCCGCCCGGCCGCCCGGCCGCCCGGCCGCCCGGCGTCAGCATGCTCGAAGCCGAGGCGGGGCCATGGGATGCCGGTGGACGTGGGTGTGGCCGAAGGGCCTGGGTGCGTACGTTGCGGGGCAGCCGAGCGCCCCGCAACGGAGCGCGGTTCGGCCCGTATTGGTTGGGCTATTGGGGTCCGCCCGGTGCGCGGGAGGAATGCAAGGCACGGTTCAGTGCGGTCATGCGGTAGTTGGTGATGCGGGTGCTGAGTTCGGCGTCGGGGGCGAGTAGTTCGCCGGCGTGGATTCCGCCTGGATAGACGTGGAGTTCGACGGGAACGCCGGCCTGCATGAGCCTGTTGGCATAGGCGAGGTCTTCGTCGCGGAAGAGGTCGAGGTCGCCGACGTCCAGGTACGTGGGCGGCAGTCCGCTGAGATCATCGGCCCGGGCGGGGGCGGCGTAGGGGCTGACGTGGTCGGTGCCGGCCCTGTCGCCCAGGAGGGACTGCCAGCCCTGGAGGTTGGCGGCACGGTCCCAGATGCCGATGTCGGTGATCTCATGGCTGGACGGTGTCGTGTTGCGGTCGTCGAGCATCGGGTAGGGCAGCATCTGGAAGGCCAGGTGAAGGCCTCCGCGGTCGCGGGCGAGCAGGGCGACGCCGGCGGCCAGGCCGCCACCCGCGCTGCCGCCGTAGAGGGCAAGCCTGCCGGGGTCGATGCCGAGGGCGGAGGCATTGCGGGACATCCACAGCAGTGCGGCGTAGCAGTCCTCGACGGGGGCCGGGTCGGGGTGTTCGGGCGCCAGGCGGTATTCGACGGATACGACGACCGCGCCGACCGCCTCGACAAGGGGCAGCACCTGCCGGTGGTCGGTCAGGATGCTGCCGGTGATCATGCCTCCGCCATGGATGTACAGAATGCCCGGGAGAGTGCTGCCGGTGTCCGTGCTGTCTGCGGGGCGGTAGATGCGCACGTTGACCTCCGGGCCGCCGGCCGGGCCGGGCACGGTGAGGTCTTCGTGCCGCACCCGGTCATTGGGCGGCAGCGCCGCGAGGGCCGCCCGGTTCATCTCCTCGTACAGCTCGCGTTGGCGCGGGATGTCGAAGTTGATGAGACCGCCGGGTCCGGTCAGCGCGTGCAGATTCCGCAGGCCCTGGTGGATCTGGGGGTCGATGCGGTCGGTCGTGCTCGGGTCGGACATGTGGGTGTGCCCTTTCCTGTCAGGGGCTGAGGTGCAGTAACGTAAAACCCTCACGTGAGCGTGAGGGTCAATTGGAGACGGTGTGAGGTGAGGCACATGAAGATCGGTGAGCTCTCGCGGATGACTGGCGTCAGCGTGCGCGCGCTGCGCTACTACGAGGAGGAGGGGTTGATCCGGCCCGCCCGGAGCAGCAACGGATATCGCGACTTCTGTGACGGCGCCGACGAGGTGGTGCGGCAGATCCGCGGGCTGATCGAGTGCGGGCTGCCCACCCGGATCATCCGCGACATCCTGCCGTACCTGGACGGTCCCTCGGACCTGCTGCCGCCAGTCCCCTGTGCGCAGATGCTCGACCAGGTGGCTGCCGAGCGGGAGCACCTCGACAGCCGCATCCGGTGCCTGACCCGCAATCGCGACGCCGTCGACGCCTATCTGCGGGCCGCCCGGAAGGCCGCCCGCGCGACGGCGGACGCATGAGGCCGGGGCGGTGGGGCCCGGATTTGACTCTCACGTAGACGTGAGGGTTTTAGCCTCCGGGCATGACCTCTACCACCCACTCCTCTCCTATCGCGAATCCGCCGTCCACCACCGCGAGTTGGCCTCTGACCGGGCTGCTGGTGCTCGCCGGGTCCGCGTTCGTCACCATCCTCACCGAGGCGCTGCCGGCCGGATTGCTGCCCGCGATGAGCGCCGATCTCGACGTCACCGAGGCACGTGCGGGGCTGCTGATCACCGTCTACGCACTGGCCGCGGCCCTCACCGCGATCCCGATGACCGCCTGGACCCTGATCCTGCCCCGCCGCGCCCTGCTGCTGGCGCTGCTCCTCGGCTTCGCGGCCACCAACGTGGTGACGGCCGTCTCCACCGGATTCGCCCTGACACTTGCCGCGCGGGTCGTCTCCGGGGTGTTCGCCGGCCTGCTGTGGGCCATGGTTCCGGCGTACGCCGCGCGGCTGGCCCCGCAGCGCAGCGGCAAGGCGATCGCCACCGCGCTGGCCGGCATGACGGTCGGGCTGTCGCTCGGCATCCCGGCCGGCACCATGCTCGGCGGACTCATTGGCTGGCGCGCCACCTTCGGGCTGCTCACCGTGCTGGCCGTGGCCCTGGCCGCCACCGCATGGTGGCGGCTGCCGCAACTGGCCGGCGAGGCGGCGAGCCGCGGCACGGGGCTGATGCGCACCATTCGTACGCCCGGGATCCCCGCCATCAACATCGCGTCACTCCTGATGGTCCTCGGCTTCTACGTGCTCTACACCTACATCGCACCCTTCGTGGAACAGGCAGGGCCGGGGGTCGGCACCAGCACCGTGCTGTTCCTGTTCGGCCTGGGTTCCATGGGCGGCGTCTGGATCGCCGGAGCCACCGCCGACCGCCGACTGCGCATCGCCACGATCGGCCTGCTCGCCCTGGCCGCCGGGTGCTTGGCGGTGTTCGGCGCAGCCGGGCACAGCACCGTGGCCGTGGTGCTCGGCGCAGTCTTCTGGGGCGTGACACACGGCGGCATACCGACCCTGACACAGACCGCGGGGGTCAAGGCGGCCCCGCTCGATCCCGACACCGCCAACTCCCTCTGGGTCACCGGCTGGAACATCGGCATGGCCGGCGGCTCCCTTCTCGGCGGCGCCGTCCTGGACCGCGCCGGCTCGGGGGCGCTGCCGTGGACGGCCTCCGCCCTGCTCGCCGCCTCCTTGGTGACGGCCGCGCTCGCCCGGCGTGCGGGTTTCCCGCCCCTCAGCCGCATGCACGCCCGTGACCACGCCCGCGCGCAGCGGGGCTCCGCCTGCGGTGCCACACCCGAGTGACGAAGTGGGGCCGGCCCGGCAATGAGCGAGACCAGTTCTTCGGGCGGCGTGGAGTGGCCGTTCTTCGACAATGCGCTGGCGTACGGGACGGCTCCCGCGCCCCCTGACAGGTCCGAAATCGCGGCGAGTTGCTCGGGCGGGCCGATACACCATTCTGGGATTCGCTGGTGTTCGACAGAATCGACGATGTGGAGGTCGAGCCGGTTACGGCCACGTTCGGCACGGTTGAGGTGGTGGCGAGAGGCCGCGCAACCGGGGGCCACCTGTCCGGTCTACGGTCACTTCTCGGGGCGAGTACACAACCGTTACCGGCACAGACTGAAGGGCCTTCCGCTCACTGAGCAGGGCTTCGTGATCCGACTGACGGTCCGGCGCTTCGTCTGCGGGTCGTCGCTCTGCCCGTGCCGTACGTTGGCCGAGCCGTTCTCCCGTCCGGCACCCGAGGCCGGACGGGCGGCCCGCGTTCGCGGCTGTCGCACTCACGCCGCCGTGCACAGTGGTGTCGGCCGAGGGGGATCCTCCCCCTCGGCCCGCCAGACGGCACGTTTCCCCGATTGCCTCTCCGTCCTCCGGGCGGAACCCCTACTCGGCCGTGTGCGTCGGGTAGACCTCAACATCGGTGTAGGCGCCCTTGATCTCCCCCGCCCCCGCAGGCCACTTCAGGGTCACGGTGTGGGTCTCGTTCGGAGGCGTCACCAGGATGTTGGTCGGGGACGCGAGGCTGTCGCCGCTGCTGTCGATGTCGTAGGCGAGGTTGAAGACAGCAGCGTCGCCGGGCTTCAAGGTGGTGATACGCGGCTGGGCCTGGCCGCGCTCGATGGGGTTCGAGGTGTTGTCGGCGTCCTTGATGTCGACGCCCGCGAAGCCCGTCGCCGAGCAGGTGGTCGAACCCCGGTTGATCATGGTGATGTCGATCCTGCCGGAGTTCTCGTCGGGCGCGGCGTCCGTGGCATCGATGGCCAGGTCTTCCGTCTTGCAGAACGTGACCTTGCCCGCGGTCTCCGTAGCGCCGTTCGCGGCGTCGGCGCGGGACTCGGTGTCCCCGGCGGAGCCCGACTTCGCGTTGCCGGCCTCCGAGCCGCCGGAGCCTGAGCCGCCCTCCGACTTCGATCCAGCGCCCGAGGACGAAGAGGACGAGGAGCCCTTGGAGGACGAGTCCTTCACCGAGTCGTCGTTGCCACAGGCGGTGAGCGAAAGGGTGGCAGCGACCCCGATGGCGGCGAGAGCGGTGATGCGGGTGTACTTCACGGTGATCCCCCAGAACGAGCGTGGTGCATGCGGTCGAAAGTATTTGTATCTCGCACCGAGTCACAGGCAGTCCTCCGCGACGTCTTCGTTCTGTCACAGGCGTATTGCCCTCACGGTCCGCCCTGCGCGGGCGGCCCCGTCAGATCGGCCCGTTCCGGAGCGGGCATCAGGGCGGCCCGGCGTCCGCTGTAAATCCTCGATGCGCGCGCCACACTCCGTCAGCCGCGCCTTCGGATACGCCGGCTCCACCTCCGCCAACTCCCGCTCCGCATAGGCGCGTTGTTTGGACATACGGGCGCCTGACGGTATGTCGGTGCATGGTGCGCTTGCGGCCCGGGTCGGTGCTCAGGCCGTGGCGGGCCGGCCGACAGCGCGGGTGATCTGGTCCCGGATGGCGAAGCGGATGGTCGTCTCCACCGGGTGGTCAGGGGCCGTCAGGAGGTGGCGGTGGGGCCGGAAGTGGGCCGAGATGCCGCTGAACGCGGACAGGAACTGCTGTGCAGCACCGGGCTCGTCTTCTTCATCAGTCTGCGGACGAAGCGCCGGGCGGTGGCCTTGTACCTGCGGCTCTGCACGAGGATGTCGAGCACGTTGCGGGAGAGGCCAAAACTTCATGTCGTCGCGGATTTCGTCGGCCTCCCAGCGGCTCCTCGTCAGAAGGCGCTGCAACCCGCCAGGGGTGAAGTGCCAGGCGGACTCGGCGAGTTGCCAGGAGTTCTTGCACCCCACGGGTCCGAGCAGACCTCGCACGCAGTCCTCTCTGTCGGTGTCGGCCGAACAGTCAGACTGGCCGGAATACGCCGTCACACAATGGGATGCTCTGCCGTTCACTTCTCAGAAGCAGTGCGACGGATGAGAGGCGTTCACAGTGTGGCGAACTCTGCGGTCCTTGTTGCTCGTCGTCGGGGTCGGCCTTGCGGGGCTCGCGATAGTGGCTGTGCACCGCGCTGCTCTGCCGCTCGGCTTCGTCGTCTATGCCGACGCCGTCATCGTGCTGTGCTGGCTCGTCGTCGCCGTCCTGCTGTTTCGAGAGCGCCGGGTTCCGGACGCCCCCGTGGACGACGCCGGGAACCGGCACCACCAGGCTGTGCGCTACTCCACTGACAGCGAACCGCTCGCCCGCTCCCACTGGGGCACCCGCCACCACCCCTGATCCGGCCAAAATCCCCGCGCTCCCGCCCCTGCTCGGCCACGCTCTGCGAGTATGACCGGCGACCACCCCGTCGAGGAGCCGAGGAGTGCCGTGTGACCGAGGTTCACGTGAGTTCGGCCGTCATGACCCACCCCGTGCGCCTCACCCAGGCCCAGGACATCGCCGCCCGGCTGCGGCTCGACGGTCTCGCCCTCGACCCCGATCCCGAGGGGCCGCCCTCGGCCCTGCGCACCGCCCTGGTCGCGTGGGCTGCAGTGGACCCGAAGGCCAGTCATCATCTCGTCGTTCAGGACGACGTCGACGCCCCCGCCGAGCTCATGGAGATCGTCGGGCGGGCCGCTGTCCGGTTTCCCGACGAGGCGCTGGTCTTCTATACCAACTGGCACGCCCGCAACGGCGCCGCCGTCCGGATCGCCGCGCTCGCCGGAGCCTGCTGGGTGCGGGCCGTGCCCGATGAGTTCACGCCGTCGCTCGGGGTCTGTCTGCCGTCCGGGACCGCCGCCGGCTTTCGCGAGTACGCCCGTGACAGCGCCGAACGCCACGACGACGAACTGCTCTCTGTCTTCTTCCGCGGCCGTGGCCGCATGAGTTTGCTCGCCGTACCGAACATCGTCGAGCACATCGGCACCAGCAGCATCAACGGTCATGCGGCCCAGGGCATCCGCCTCGCCGTGTGCCCCACCTCCGCCGCCGACGCCGCACCCCTGCTTTCCCGGGGCCGCGTCCTGGAGGAGCCGGGGTGGATTCCGTACATGCGGTACGGAGAGGGATACATCCGTCTGGAGGGCCAGGAACGCGGCGCCGACGGCGGGAGCGGACATCACCGGTGGCGCGAGGCTCTGCCCGCGACCGGACTCACGGAGGAGACGGTCCGGGAGGCCCGGGCCGCGCACATGCCGGACGGCCTCGCGGCGGAGGTGGCCCGGAGCTTCGGCAGGGCTTTCGCGGAGGAGCTGTGGATCCACTGCCTGTTGCTCGGACGGCAGGCCGCCCGAGCCGCCCGGCGCCTGGGCCCCTTGCCGGACGGCGTGCCCGCGGACGCGCTCGACCGTATGAGGCACTCCGCCGTCGCCACCGCCGGACCGGCCGGACTCCCGCCCGAACGCCGTCCGGAGGCGGGCCCGGACGAGGTCCGTACGATGGCCGCCTTCACGTGGACAGCGGTCCGCGCGGGCGAACGGCTCCAAGGAGTGTCCCCCGGCATCACGCCTTCACGGAGCGGGCTGTCCGGCAGATGACCAAGGCAGTGGAGAACGTTCCTGGCCCGCGGGAGCGAGGAATGCTGAAGGGCCGGTCAAAGGGGTGCGGCCGATCGTGCGGATGGAACGGCCGCGCCCCGGCGCCCGCCCGACGCGACTCTGAGGATCACCCGCCCACCCGCCACCGGCCCCGCAAGGCGTAGTGGCCCGCCGGACGGACCGACCGGACCCGTCACGAAGGATCAAGGCCCGACCCGACCCGGTGTGTGATCCACACCCCGGGCTCCCAGTACGCGCCCAGGTCCCGCGCCCGGGTGACCTGGAGCGGCGCGAGACCTCCCGGGAAGACGTACTGTCCGTCCTCCGGGAAGGCGAGGCCCGTCCAGCTCTCCCACTCGGCGACCGTTCCCGTGATCCGCGAGGACCGCTCGGACGCCGCCGCGACCGTGCCGCCGGCGCCCACCTGGGTTCGGATCCATGGGTCGAACGGGGCCCCGTCGTCCCGGGTCCAGGCCGCGTACCGCTCGATCGGCACCAGTGGGTACCGGTCCTTCCACGTGGGCCGTACCGGCACCAGGACCGTCCCGAGCCCGACTCGGCGCGCCGTGTCCGACATCGCGTCGAGCAACACCTTTGACAGGCCCCGGCCCTGGTGGTCCTCGGCCACCTCGATGCCCAGCGCACACAGGGCGCCGGGCGCGCGCCCGGCATCGCGGTCCGCGAAGGCCCTCGCGATCGAGTCGTCCAGGCCGGGGCCCAGATCGGCCGCCGTGCCGTCCCAGGCGCGGGGCAGCGAGCGGCCCGCGCCGACGATCACTTCGTGTTCGTCGTCGTACAGGACGAACTGATACTCCGGAAAGTCCTCGAACAGCCGGTTCCAGTAATCGCCGTTGATGTCACCGTGCAGGTTGTACTCGGGCACCACACCGGCGAACCGCTCGGGAATGCGGTCCCACAGTTCGGGCCGTTCCGCGTGACGTACCACTACCAGGGCCATGGAGCCCCCCTTCCAGAGAGGTCTAGGCGGGGACCTCGACGTCCCAGACGACGACGATCGGCAGGCCTTCCCAGGCGGCGCGGGCCGCGTCCGCGATGAACTCTTCGTAACCACCAGGCGCGAGCCGCCCGTTGAACAGCGGCTCGTGGCAGCCTCGCACCCGCAGCCCGGCCCGGCCGAAGGCGTCCAGGTAATGGCTCGGCAGATGCACGTGGTTGCGTACGAACGCCAGCTCTTCGGAGCCTCTCACGAAGAGACACTGGCCCTGCAGCGCGATGACAAAGGGGTGCAAGTCCGAGACCACGATCCGCCCACCCGGCCGGACCACCCGCGCCAGCTCCGCCACACCCTTGGCGAGCTCCGGAAGATGCGTCATGGCCAGCGAACAGACCGCGAGATCGACGGAGTCGTCGTCGAGCGGCAGCCGCTCCAGCCGCCCCACGCGGTACTCGGCGTCCGGGGCGTGCTCGCGGGCCTTCGCCAGCATCTGCGGCGACTGGTCCACGCCGATCGTGCGGTGGCCGCGCGCGGTCAGCGCCCGGGTCTGCCGCCCGGTACCGCAGGCGGCGTCGAGCGCCACACCCGCCGCCAGGCCGTCGAGGATCGAGTGGACGACCGGCTCCTCCACCTCAATGTACGAGCTGGGCAATGAGTCGTACACCGCCGACCAGGCCGCGTACCCCTCCGCCGCGTCGAGCTCGCTGACCGCGGCCCCACCGTCCGGCAGCTTCTCCTCGTCGAGGACGAAGCGGCGCATTTCCGCCACCCGCTCCTGGAGGAATTTCTCATCGCCGTCCATGGCATGGCGCAGCAGCGCAAGGCCCTCGATCCCCAGCACCATTTCTCGTACGCGGAATTCATCGCTCATTCGAGCCCCTCACCGATCGGCGGACGGTCCCGTGTCCCTGTCTGGTTCCGCCCTACCCGGACCGCATGACACGGAGTCGAAAACTTGCCTGCTGTGTCCAAAAAGGTGGCTCGAATGGCCGGTTCACGACACTGTTGTCGTCCGCCCGGTCAACTGCTTAGCATGTGCGCCATGATTGAAGGATATCTCGGCCGTGAAAGCGTCGTCGCCGGTGGAGAGGTGATGCTGCACATCTCCACCGACGCCCCTCGATTCCGTCTCCGCTTTTACCGGCTGGGCCAGGAGCTCGTACCCGTCGGAGAATCAGACACGCATCAAGGGGTCCTGCACGACCCGCCCGCGCATCCCGACGGAATATCCGGTCTCGCCTCGCCCGCCGACGACTGGAAATGGCCCTCGATAACCTTTCCCGTACCGGATGATTGGCAGCCGGGAATCTACCTGGCCGAATTCGTCGAATGTTCCGGACATGGTGCGGACGGGGCCGGGAAGCCGCCTCTGCTCGACGCGGAGCACCTCGAAGGGCACGCGCGGGAGTTCTTCGTCGTACGCCCCCGCGTACCCGGCGGCCACTCCCGCATCCTCTACAAGAAGTCCACCTTCACCCGACACGCCTACAACCGCTCCGACCGGCCCGGTCTGGAACGCGCCGTCAGCCTCTACGACCATCCCGTCCACCGGACCGGCGGCGACGACACCCTCCGAGGCCACAAGGTCAGCCTCCACCGCCCCGGTGGCGTCATCGACCTCGCCTACTGGGACGCGCCCTTCGTCGCCTGGCTGGAACGTCACGGCTATCCCGTCGAATACTGCACCGATCTCGATCTGCATGAGGACCCGGCGCTGCTCTCCTCGTACGATCTCCTCCTCAGCGTCGGCCACGACGAATACTGGAGCGCCGCGATGCGCACGCACGCGGAGCGATTCGTCCGCGCGGGCGGAAACATCGCCTTTCTCAGCGCCAACACCTGCTGGTGGCGTGTTCATCCGACGGATGACAACACTGCTTTCGTCTCCGACACGGATCACCACGTCGGAGACGAATACCCTCACTCACCTGCCACCGACCAGTGGTGGACGCCGGCGCCCAGCGGTGTCGGGAGCCCGGAGAACTCGCTCACCGGGGTGAGTTTCCGAAATGGGGGAATGTGGCCCGCCACCGAATGGCCCGGCGACCGCCCCCGTGCCGGATACACGGTGCAGCACACCGACCATTGGATCTACGAGGGCACCGGGCTGCGCGACGGGTCCGACGGGGGGAAGGCCGACCGGCTCGGATCGGGAACACCTCTCATCGGATATGAATGCGATGGCGCAGCTTATGTCTGCGATGAATCCGGAATCGCTCACGCCACCGGCGAGGACGGAACTCCGAGCTCCTTCCTGATTCTTGGAATTTACGTCCTGGAACCGGTGCACGAGGATTTCCACCACTTCAAGTGGGGCCACTGGAACGGCCCCGTGCGCGAAGCGGCCATCAGCAGCCCCCGCGCCGCGACCATGGGCATCCACACCGCGGGGGGCACCGTCTTCACCGCCGGAACCACCGACTGGTCCGTGGTCTGCGGACACGAACAGGACCCTGCTGTCGTCCGCGTCACCCAGAACCTCCTCGACCGCCTCCGCCACCGGACCCCGCTCCCGGGGTGAGCAGCTCTCGCAGACCGGAGATCCGTGCCGTCCGCTCCGGCAGGGGCGGCGCGACACCCTCCACCGCGCGGTCGGGACGCCACAGATGCACCGCCCGCATTCCCGCCGCCAGCGGACCGAGCACATCGGGCACCCACATGTCGCCGACGAACAGCACTCGCCCGGCCGGCAGCGAACACCGTTCCAGCAGCGCGCGGTAGATCAGCGGATGGGGCTTGCGCGCCCCGGCCCGCGCGGAGCCGACGACCACGTCCACGGCCCCGGCGAGCCCCACGGCCTCGACGCACTCCTCCAGGTTCCAGAACCAGTTGGAGCACACCCCGACGAGCAGTCCCCGCTCCCGCAGCGCCGCGAGTACCTCGGGCACGTCCGCGAAGAGCTCCAGCCGGACCGCCTTCATCGCCCGGTCGAGCTCGGCGACCACACCGTCCAGCTCGCTCTCCGGCACCCCGCAGGCACGCGCACGCCGCCGCAGTCGGTCCTGTTCCCACGCCGTGTACGCCGCCTCACCGGTGGAGTGTGCTGCGTGCTCCTCGCCCTCGCCGGGGCCCACCGACCACTGGTCCCCCCAGAGTTCCCCCTGGGCCGCCAGGTCCCGGCGCGCGAAGATCCCGCGGTGGTCCGGCGGCAGCGGCTCCACCATCCGCACCAGCGTCCCGTAGAAGTCGAGGACGACCGCGCCGACACCGTCCGGCACCATCACAGGACCGCGCTCCATTCCTAGAACCGGCCGTACCTGTGCGGGAAGTAGTCCTCCAGCGTGCCCTCCCGCTCGATGTCGACCGTCGCGCAGTGCAACCCGCCGCCGAACGGACCGACCGCCCGGAACGGCACCGGCACGATCTCGAAGCCGTACGAGGACAGCTGCTCCGCGAGCCGCACCTCGTTCTCCTCGACGCACAGTGTGTTCGCGTCGAGGTTCAGCATGTTCCCGGCGAGCCACGGACTGCAGAATGACAGCTTCGGCGGATGGTCCCAGCTCGCCGGCTGCACGGCCTCGACGATCTCCCAGTCGTTGAGCTTGAAGAACTCCATCAGCTCGGCGTCCGCGAGCCGCTCCCCGCAGTGCAGCACGAGTCCGGGCCGCAGCGGCACCCAGGTCGCGTCGATGTGCAGCGGATGGGTGTTGGTCGAGGTCACCGCGTGCACCCGGTGGTCGGGGTAGTGGCGCCGCAGCCACTCGTACCCGCTCTTGTTGGTGACGAACGACAGCTGCACGAACAGGTCCTTGCCGAACCGTGCCACGTCCGCGGCGTCGAACAGCGGCTCGGCCTCGGTGAGCACCAGGTCGTAGTCGCGGACCCGGGCCAGCTGCTCCTCGGTCGGCAGCTCGTTGTACGTGTCCCAGAACCCTGTCTTGTACGAGGCATCCGTCAGCCGCGGTTTGGGCGCGGCCTCCCAGCGCATCCGGTCGTCGGCGTCGAACAGGCTCTGCAGCACCGGCCGATAGCAGAGGTACTCGAACCAGCGGCTGCGGTACGACATGGTCGCTTCCAGGACCTCGTTGCCGACCGTGAGCAGCAGGTCCCGGGGCGGCATGCAGCCGAACATCGACTCGTGCGTCCACTCCGGCGTGCCCACCTGCCGGGTGAAGTCGATCGGAGTGGGGCGGTCCACCCTGATGCCGCGCCGCCGCAGCATGTCCGCGAAGTCGTCGAGCTGCTGCTCGGCCTCGGCCACCATGTCCGCAGGCATGGGACCGTACGTCCCCATGGGGAAGCCGTCGTCGGGGTAGTCCCGGCGCACCGCATGCTCGGGGGCCTGCACCACGGTGCCCTCGGCCCGGCCGACGATCACATGCCGCAGCGGATCCCAGCCGTTCCAGGAGTTGACTCGCACGGGGCGCGCGGAGATGTCGGGGGCGGTTGTCCTCTGCTCGGTCACGTACAAGCCCTTCGATCGGGGTCGTGGAGTGCCGCAGGCCAACCTGCGGGCACTGCCGCGTCACCGTCAAGAGCCACTCCACTACCGACCGTGCCGATCGCGTCAGCGTGGCCTGAGTACGGCCCCACCGCCGCAGCACCCGCAGGCATCGACACAGCACAGCGGAGGAAGGGTGGGCTTTCCGTGGGAAACACACCGTCGTGTTCCGGCCGAAACTCCGTGTCGCTGCGGAGAATCACAGCCCGCGGGGTAGTGAGAAGACCGTCGCCGAAGCCCCGTACGCCTCACTGACCCCGCACGGAGGAACCCATGGCACTGCGCCCGCACCGCCGATCCATGATCCTGGGAGCCCTTCTGCTGCTCACGGCGGTGGCCGGCTGTAGTGCGGGCGACCCCAACGCGCCGGGCGAACGGGCCGGGGGCGGCAAGGAGCTGACGGTGTGGCTGACGGTCGACGCCCGGGAAAGCTGGCCGGAGCTGGTCGCCTCCGCCAACACCCGGTTCGCGAAGAAGCACCCCGGGGTCGAGGTCGATGTCCAGTACCAGCAGTGGACGACGAAGAACCAGAAGCTCGACGCGGTCCTCGCGGGCCGGAACGTGCCCGACGTGGTCGAAATGGGAAACAGCGAGACCACCAACTACATCGTCAACGGCGCCTTCGCACCGCTCGACCCGAAGAGCTTCGACCACTCCGCGCAGTGGCTGCCCGCGCTCGCCGACGCCTGCCACGACGACGGCCGGACGTACTGCGTGCCGTACTACGCCGGAGCCCGCGTCGGTGTCTATCGCACCGACTACTTCAAGCGCGCCGGCCTCACCCACGCCCCACGCACGTACCCCGAGCTGATCTCCTCCCTGGAGCGGCTCAAGAAGCAGTACGGCGCCAAGGACCCCGGCTTCTCGGCCTTCTACCTGCCCGGCCGCTACTGGTCCGCAGCCATGGGCTTCGTCAAGGACGCCGGCGGCGAGATGGCGGTCGAGAAGGACGGCCGCTGGCAGGGCGCGCTCTCCTCACCGAAGTCCGTCGCCGGCCTCACCACATGGAAGAAGCTCATCGACGACTACTACGTCGGCGACCGGGCGAAGGACAACGGGGACCAGCCCGCCGTGGTCGGGCAGGGCAAGGTAGGGGTCTTCTACGGAAACACCTGGGAAGCGGCGGCCTCGGCCGACGCCCGCTCCGGGGGCGACCCGCGGCTCAAGGGCAAGTTCGCCACTTTCGCCTTTCCCGGCCCGTCCGGACAGCTGCTCCCACCGTTCCTCGGCGGCTCCACCCTTGCCGTGCCCGTCAAATCACAGAACCAGGACCTGGCGAACGACTGGATCCGCATCTTCACCGACCGGAAGTCGCAGCAGCAGCTGATCGCCGCCAACACCCTTCCCAACAACACCGTGCAGCTCGCGGAGGTCGCCGCCGGAGGCATAAACGGCCCGGCCGCCCAGGCCGCCACGCGCGGCTGGGTCACTCCCCTCGCCCCCGGCTGGACCTCGGTGGAGAAGTCCAATGTCCTGCCCGAGATGCTGGAGCGCATCGCCACCGGCAAGGCATCCGTGACGGATGCCGCGCGGGACGCGGACCGCAGGATCGACGCCGTGATCAATGAGCGCTGATCCGGCCGGGCGCAGGCTGCGCCCCCTCCTGCCCTACCTGCTGATCGCCCCGGCCCTCCTCGCCCTCCTCCTGGTCCTCGGCTACCCGCTGGTCGACATGGTGACCCTGGCCTTCCAGGACATGACACGCAAGGAGCTCTTCAGTGGCACGGCGCCGCCCTGGGCCGGGCTGGGGCAGTTCCGGACGATCCTCGGCGACGGGTTCTTCTGGACGGTGGCGGCTCGCACGGCACTGTTCACCGTGGTCTGCGTCAGCCTCACCATGGTGCTCGGCCTGCTCACCGCCCTTCTGATGCGACGGGTGTCTCCATGGGTCCGCGCCGTCCTCGCCGGGATCCTCGTCGCTGTGTGGGCGATGCCCGTGATGGTCGCGGCGGCCATCTTCCGCTGGCTCTTCGACGCGGACTACGGTGTCGTCAACTGGCTGCTCTCGACGCTTCCCGGGCTCGACCTCGCCCGGCACAACTGGTTCACCGACCCGTTGCAGGGCTTCGCCGTGATCACCGCCGTCGTCGTCTGGGGCGCCCTGCCGTTCGCCGCGATCAGCCTGCACGCCGCCCTCGCCCAGATCCCGCCGGAGCTGGAGGAGGCCGCCCTCATCGACGGCGCCCGCCCGTCCCAGGTCTTCCGGTACGTGACCTTCCCGGCGATCAAACCCCTGTTCGTGATGGTCACCACCCTGATGTCGATCTGGGACTTCGGTGTCTTCAACCAGATCTGGCTGATGCGAGGCGGCCAGCCCGAGCGCGAGTACTACCTGCTCGGTGTGTACTCCTTCATCGAGTCCTTCGCCGTCAACCGCTACAGCGCCGGAGCCGCGATCGCCCTGGTCACCGTCGTGCTGCTGCTCGTCGGGGCCGTGCTGTATCTGCGGCAGATGCTGCGACTCGGGGAGGTCGAATGAGTGCGGTCCGGAAGCGGCCGGGGCCGGGCACGGGACCGCGTCGCAGGACCCGGCGCCGCTACGACGTCGTCGGCCTCCTCGTGGCCGCCGCCCTCGGCTTCCCCGTCTACTGGATGCTCATCACCGCGTTCCGGCCCGCGACCGAGATCCTCAGCCTGCCGCCCGAGTTCTGGCCGGCCAACCCCACCTTCGCCAACTTCACCCGCGCGATGCGCACGGAGACCTTCTGGTCCAACGTCCGCTCCAGCGCCGTCATCGGCCTCGGCACCGTCCTCGTCTCGCTCCTGGTCGGCACCCTCGCCGCGTTCGCCCTCTCCCGCTTCCGCTTCGCCGGGCGCAAGGCGTTCGTCATGGTGATCCTCACCGTCCAGATGATCCCGCTCGCCGCCCTCGTCATCCCCGTCTACCTGCTCCTCAACGAGGCGGGTCTCACCGACAGTCTCGGCGGGGTGATCCTCGTCTACCTCGTCTTCACGCTGCCGTTCACCGTGTGGATGCTGCACGGCTTCATCTCGGCCATCCCGGTCGAGCTCGAAGAGGCGGCGATGGTCGACGGCTGCGGCCGCCTCGGCGCCTTCGTCCGCGTCGTCCTGCCGCTGCTCGCCCCCGGGCTCGTCGCCACCTCCGTCTTCGCCATGGTGCAGGCGTGGAACGAGTACGTCCTTGTCTACGTCCTGCTGTCCACCCCGGAGAAGCAGACCCTCAGCATCTGGCTGGTCTCCTTCCAGACCAGTTTCGGCACCGACTACGGCGGGCTGATGGCGGGCGCCACGCTCACGGCCCTGCCCGTCGTCGTGTTCTTCCTGGCCGTCCAGCGAAAGATCGCCGCGGGTCTGGCCACCGGAGCGGTCAAGGGCTGAGCGCCCTGCCAGGACCGGCACGGCGCCGCCGACACCCCCGTTCATCACGCAGAGGAGAGCCCTGTGACGCACGACCGTCTCGACCTAGTCTCCAAGCTCTACCAGCCCTCGGGCTGGCCCCGGATCCTCCAGGCCGCCTCCGGCTCGCCCTCCCGCGCCCCGCTCGTCGTGGACTTCGACCCGACCACGTTCTGTGACCTGGCCTGCCCCGAGTGCATCAGCGGAAAGCTCCTCAACCAGGGCCGGTTCACCCCGGACCGGCTCGCCGCCCTCGCCGAGGAACTCGTCTCGATGTCCGTCCGGGCGGTCGTCCTCATAGGTGGCGGGGAGCCCCTCGCCCATCGCGGCACACGCCGGGTGCTACGCATCCTCGGCGAGGCGGGCCTGGCCGTCGGAGTCGTCACCAACGGCACGATGATCAAGCAGAACCTCGCCGAACTCGCCCAGTACGCCAGCTGGGTACGCGTCTCCATCGATGCCGGCACCGCCGAGACGTACGGCCTGTTCCGGCCGGACCGCAAGGGCCGCAGCGTCTTCGACAAGGTGATCGGGAACATGCGGCTGCTCGCCGCCGAGAAGACCGGAGCGCTCGGCTATTCCTTCCTCGTGATGTCGCGCCGGGAACCGGACGGGCGGACCGTCACCAATCACCACGAGGTGCTGCGCGCCGCCGAACTCGCCCACGACATCGGCTGCGACTACTTCGAGACCAAGGCCATGTTCGACGACGACCACCACGTCGTACAGGTCCCCGAGGAGATGCTGGAATCGGTCGACGGTCAGCTCGCCGAGGCCGCCCGGCTGGAGAGCGACCGCTTCCAGCTCGTCAACTCCTCCACCCTCACCTCCCTGCGCAGCCATGTCGGCCCCGTCCAGCCCAAGGAGTACGACCGCTGCCGGGTCGCCGAACTCCGCACCCTCATCACCCCTTCCGGGGTGTACGTGTGCCCCTACCACCGGGGTAACCCGCTCGCCCGAATAGGTGACGCCGTCACCGACGACCTCGCCACCATCTGGCAGGACTCCGACCGCGGGATCGTCGACCCGAGCCGGGACTGCCGGTTCCACTGCGCACGCCACGGCTCCAACCTGGAACTGGAGCGCATCGCCCGCGGAACCGGCGAGCTCCCGCTCGCGGAGGACTACGACCCCTTCATCTAGACCCCCGCGGCCGGCACCGGGTCCCGACGGGTGCCCGGGGCCGCCTCGGCGGGCAGGACCCGGGCCCCCGGGTGGGAGACGCGCAGCGCCCCCTCAAGGCGCCGCACCCGCTCCGCGGCCTCCTCTGCCCGCCAGACGCCGACCAGGGCACCGCCTCCGCCGGCCCCGCTCAGTTTCAGCGGCAGGCCGGCGGAGCGCAGCGCGACTCTTCGCAGCTCCTCCAGGAGCGGCGTCGACATCCGCTGGTGATCCCGCATGGCCTCGTGGGCGTCGGTCATCGCGGCCCCGAGCCCCACCAGGTCCCGGCCGCGCAGCGCCTCCCAGACCCGGCCCGATGCCTCGTCGGCCGCGCGCCGGTACGCGGCCAGCGCCGGGTCGCCTGCGGCGAGCTGCGCCCGCACGTCCCGGATGTGGTGCCTCGTGTCCTTGTGGGTGCCGGAATCCACGACGACCACCCGCCACTCGGCCGGGAGGTCGAGCCGTTCCCGTACGCCGGGAAGCCCTTGCTCGCGGCCGTCGAGAAGGAGCGCGCCGCCCTCGACGACCGCGAGGTGGTCCATGCCGCCGCCGTGGAAGACGGCGAACTCGAACTCGTACGCCCACTGCGCGATCGTGGCGTCGGGGACGCGCCGCCCGGAGAGCGCCGGATCAGCGAACGCGCGGAAGAGCGCCACGATCCGCGCCGTCGACGACGAGAGGCCGCTCGCCGCAGGAGCCTCGCTGCGCACGGTGACGGCGGGCGGATGTGTGGCGAGGCCGGGCAGCCGCTCGCGCAGGAACGTCCACACTCCCCGCTGCCAACTGTCCTCCGTTGTTCCGTCGGGAACGGGGCCGGGCACGACCTCCACGGTCGTCATCAGACCGAGCGCGAGACTCACCGAGCGGCCCCCGCCGAGCCAGTCCAGGTCCTCGCCGGACAGGCAGGCCCGGCAGGGAACCACCGCGCGTATCGGATGTGTGGGATTCACCGTGCCTGGAACCTTCCCTCCGTGCGGAACCTTTCGTACATGGACAGCACCACCTCCGTCGGCGGGTGCAGTGGCCGGGGCGGGTCGCCGAGCGGCCGGAACAGTGCCTGACGCACCTCGTCGGCGCCGGGCGTCAGCGTCCCCGACCAGCGCCGGGCGCAGAAGCACAGCGCGAAGCAGTGCGTCACGTCCCCGTTCGGGTAGGTGAGGGTGTGCACCCGCGGATCGGAGAGCGATCCGAACGCCACCAGATCGTCCCGTTCCACCCGCAGACCGGTCTCCTCGGCGACCTCCCGCACGGCCGCGTCGGCGAAGTCACCGCCCTCCTCGCAAGCACCGGCCGGGAGTTCCCAGACCCCGTTGTCCACGCGCTGCTGGAACAGTCCGCGGCCCTCGGCGTCGAGCAGGAGCACCTGCGCACCGGGCACGAGGAGGGTTCTGGAGCCGACTTCTTGACGCAACGACCAGATGTAGGAACCGGCATAGCTCATGTCGTACGTGTCGCCTCCGTCGCCGTCCCTGCGGGCCCGTCGCTGCGCAGCGTCTCACGCCCCGCCGCCTCGTCGGCCAGCCAGCGCGGCGTGGCGTCCGGTGTGGTGAGCAACCACCGCACATATCGCTCCACGCCCTGGCGGACCCCGATGCCCGCCTGCCAGCGCAGTAGGTCCCGGGAGTGTTCGACCGAGGCGTAGCCGCCGAGCGGGTCCCCCTCGGGGCGCGGCGTGGTGATCCGCCGCGCGCCGGGGAAGTAGGGCTCGATCAGGTCGGCCACCTCCTTGACCGATGTCGGCCTGCCCGTACCGACGTTGACGGTCTGTCCGGCCATCCGCTCCTCGACCAGGGCGAGCGCGGTGGCCTCTGCGACGTCGTCGACGTGGATGAGGTCGCGGACCTGGATCCCACCGCCGTTGAGGCGCATCGGCCGGCCGAGGTGGGCCTGGAGGGAGAGCCAGGGCACCATCCAGGAGTGGCTGCCCGGCTTGGGGATCTGGGGCTCGCCGTACACGGAGAAGTAGCGCACCACCGCGTACTCGGTGTTGCCGGAGGCGCCGAGCATCAGCCGGGTCTGGTGTTCTGCCCAGAGCTTGCAGTTCGCGTACACGGACACCGGGTGGAGCGGCATGTCCTCGTGGAAGACCTGCGGCCCTTTTGTGCCGGGCACGCCGTCGCCGTACACGGAGGCGGAGGAGACCAGTACGAGCCTGCGGACCGGGAAGCGGGCGGCCTGTTCCAGGACGACCTGGGTGCCCTCGACGTTGGCGCGGAAGGCTATGTCGGGGCGCCGGGTACAGGCGGCGACATCCGCGTAGGCGGCCGCGTGCACCACGAAGTCGGCCTCGCGCAGCAGGCCGCCGACCACGGCGGAGTCGCGGACGTCGCCCACGACGAGGCGCGCGCCGCTGCGCGCCACCCCGAAGGTCGCGTGGCCGGACTCGGGGTAGGCGTCCATACGGTCCAGGACGGTGACGACGGCTCCGGCGCTCCGCAGCAGCGCGACCAGACGGCTGCCGACAAGTCCGCCGCCGCCGGTCACGACGACGCGGGCGTCACGGAGCCTGTCGAGCCGGGAGCGGACGGTCTCCTGGTTGGCGGTGGAGCCCTCGGCGGCGGTCAAGGAGGGTAACGCGGGCATGGGAGCCTCTTTCCGGCGTCAGGGGGGTGTCGAAGATCTCGGAGTGCGAGCGCAAGCATCGTTGGGGCGCCGACTGCCCGCCAGAGGGCGATTTCGGCACTCTTGCGGGCCGTGTGAGCCATCCGTACTGTCCGGATCTGGCTGGCGGACACGGGTGCCGGACAGGCCCGGACAGAGGGAGGACGTATGGCGCGTCAACGGCTCAGTGCAGTGGTCATGACCCATCCCAAGCGCCGCGCGGCGGCGGAGAAACTGGCGTTGAGCGCGCCGTCCGGCCTTCTGCGGGTCGTCATGGACCCCGACCCCACCGGGACTCCGTCGGTGCTGCGCACCGCGCTGGCCGCGTGGTCGGCGATCGAGGACGGGGCCACACATCAACTGGTGATCCAGGACGACATGGTGTTGTCCGATTCCTTCTTCGACCGGGTCCGGTCGGCGATCGAGGAGTTGCCCGACTCGGCGCTCGCCCTGTTCGCCCTCTGGGACTCCCGCAACGGGGCGGCCGTGCGGTTCGGGGCGATGGCGGGTGCCCGCTGGGTCGGCGCCGTCAACGAGTACTTCCCCTGTGTGGCGATCGTTCTGCCGCGCCGGGTCGCCGAGGGTTTCGTCGCGTACGGGAGGCAGCGGCTCGGCGGCTGGCCCGACGACATCCTGATGTACCGCTATCTGTGTGCCAACGGTGTATCGCGCCATGTCGCCGTGCCGAACCTCGCCGAGCACGAGGACCGCGGCTCGATCTCCGGGAACGCGTTCCGCGGCCCGCGCCGTTCGGTCTGCTATGTGCCGGGGGACGAGGTGGGTGACGAGGGCCGGACCCTGACCGGTCCGGCGGTGATCCCGTTCTTCAAGTACGGCGTCGCGAAGTGCGCGGTACGGGTCGCGGGCCCCGGCCAGGAACGGTGGCTGCACCTGGACGCGGAGCAGTACCTGCGTGGCGCCGGCCTCTCCCCCGCGCTGCTGCGCCCGCCCGGCGGCGGCGCGGGGGAGGCGGATGTGCGAGGGACCTGGCTGACGGCTCTCGCGATGGGGTACGAGGCGGCCCGCGCCGGATTCGCCGTGCCGCCCGCACCGTCGGAGGCCTACGCGGAGGCGGTGGCGACGATCGGTCCGGGCGGCATCAGCAACGCCAGTACGGAGGAACACATCGCGCGGCGCCGGGAGCCCCTGGCCGAGGTGGCGCGGCTGGCGCTCCAGGCCGGGCGCGAGGCCGCCGCCGGGCAGCGGGCACGGCCCCGGCGGCCGGACGGCCTCGTGTGGCGCGGGGCAGCGACCCCGCTCGGCGAACATCTCGCCCGCAGGCTGGCCGACCGGCAGGAGCGGTCCGCCGCCGTGATCGACCTCACGCGGCTCCACTGCGCCGAACCGGAGGTGACGATCCGTCCTCAGGGTGACCCCGTCCCGTACCGCCTGGGCGTGGGTGAGGTGTACGGACCGGGCTGCTCGCACCACAGTCCTGTCGGACGCATGGTGTGGGACGCGCTGCGAAGCCGTCCCATCGTGGTCGAGGGTGATCCGGACGCCGAAGTGCATCCCGTGTACGTGGACGATCTCGCCGACGCGATCGAGGCCGTACTGCGGATCCGGCCGGAACGGCACATACTCACCGTCGCGCCGGAGAAGCCGTGCACGGCGGCCGAGTTGGCCCAGGCCGTGCACGAGGCCGTGCGGCCCGTCCCGGTACGGAGCGGGTCCGGGAACGGGAACGAGCGGCCTGTACCGGCGGGCGCGGTACGACCGCCCGGCTGGACGCCCTCGACGGGCCTGGCACGCGGACTGCACGCCTTCGCCCAGTGGCTCGCTTATGAGGGCGTCCTGCACACCGAGGACTGATCCTGCGGGACGCTGCCGCGGAGACCGGCCGCCCGCCGCCGGTTCAGGGCGTCAACGAAGCCCGTAGTAGAGCGAGTTGTGCGCGGTGTCCGGCAGGTACAGAACGTCGTTGCCGTCCGAGTCCCGCCGTACCGCGAGCCGGTCCGCGCTCACGCCCGGTGCGGCGGACTCCGCGGTCCAGGCCCCGTCAGCCGCCTGCGTCGCGGCGAAGACACGGTCGGTGCCGGAGCCGGTGACGTAGTAGATCCGCTTGGTTTCCGTCTCGTCCCAGGTGATGCCGAGGGCCGCGGCGGTCTGGCCACCGGCGTAAACGGTCTTGCGGACCCAGTCGCTGCCGCTCGGGTAGGCGTAGTACACACGGAAGTTGCCGCCGCTGTCGGCCGAGCGGTAGCGGTAGGCGACCTTCGGGGTGGAGCCGTCGAGCGTGAGCTTGGCGCTCTGCACCGCCGGACCCGTGTAGGTGTTGTCGCTGCTCCACACCTCGTCCGCGGTGAGGTCCTGGATCACGTCGGACGTGCCGGGTGTCACCGGGGTGGTGACGGCCGCGCCCGCGCTGTCCGCGAAGGCGCCGGTCGACGGGTCGTAGCGCAGGTAGGAGAGCTGGTGCCGGAACGCGCTCGACGGGGCCTTGGACCACTCGTACAGGATATGCACCCGCCCGGCGGCGTCCACCGTCAGGTCGTCGGGGTACACGGCGCGGTTCAGCGCGCCGGCGAAGGTGGCGACCACGCTCCAGCGCGAGGCGGCGTTGTCCCAGCGGTACAGCCTGCCGGGGCGCTGGTCGGCGCCGGAACCGACGCGGGCGGTCAGGTACAGGTCGCCGTTGGGCGCGGTGGTCACGACCGGGTAGGTGATGCCCACGCCCTGGTCGGGCAGTTCGGCCGCGTGGTCGGTGACGTCCCCGCCCGGGGCCTCGGTGCGGAAGTAGCGCCAGGTGTCGGTGTGCATGGAGGTGAACACGTGCAGGCGGCCGCTGCCGTCGCGCGCGGCGGACGGCTGGTTGTGACCGTTGTCGTCGGCGAACTCGGCCTGCTGCCCGCTCTTGTCGAGCAGCGGCAGACGGCTCCAGACCCCGTCCGGGTCGCGCCGCGCGATGGCCGGGCGGTGCGTGGCGGCCGTCGAGCCGGGCTCGTTGAAGGCGAAGTACCTGTACTGACCGCGCCCCTTGTACGTGGCGACCGGCGTCCACCAGGCGGCCTGGTTCGACGAGTCCATCGCGTACGGGACCTTCTCGATCGACGTCGCCGCGGCTGCCGCGGTTGCGGCGCGGTCCGTGTCGTCGGCCCGGGCGGCGGCCGGGACGAGCGCGAGCAGGGCGGCCAGGGACGCGGCCGAGGCGGCGTATGCGCGTGCCGTGGGACGTCGCAAGGTGAACTCCTTCGTGGGGGTGTGGCATGGGGCGGTGAGGCGAACGGGAGTGGCCCCGTAGGTCGGTGCATCCCCTCCGCTGCGCCCGGAATTTACAACAGTTCCCAGATGGTGAACAGGGGTTGCACAATACGGAACTTGAATACGCCTCGGGGAAGGCGCATGCGGCATGGCGAAGGGCCCGGTGATGGCCGTTTCGACCTTCACCGGGCCCGGAGCGCCGCGCGCCGACTCAGCGCTTGATGAAGGCGGCGACCTCCTCGCCGGCCTTCTTCATCGCGTCCTTCGGCTTCGACTTGCCGACCAGGACCGCCTGGACCTGCTTGGCCACGGCCTCCTCGATCTGGGCGTTCTGCGCGAACTGCCAGAACGGGCTGCCGGTCGCCGTGTCGGTGATCTTCTCGGTCCACTCGGTGGTGAAGGTGTCCTGGGCGACCTTCGGGTCGGACAGGCCCACCGTGGTGGACGGCGGCAGGGCGCGGGAGGCGAAGTACTCGGTGGTGGTGGCACGGTCGGTGGTGGTGTGCAGCGCGAACTGTGTCGCCGCGTCCTGCCCCTTGCCCTTGACGATCGCGATCACACCGCCCCACAGCAGCGCCTGCGGAGTGTCTCCGGAGCGCAGCACCGGACGCTTCATCGGCTGCATCGCGTCGGCCAGCGTCTTGTCCTTGGACTGCGCCGAGGTCACGCCCTTGCCGATGATGGCGTCGTCGTAGAAGGCGGCCTTGCCCTGCCCGAACAGGGCGCGCGCGTCGAAGCGGTCCACGTCCGCGGCGATCAGCTTCTCGTCGTGCAGCTTCTTGTACCAGGTGACGGCGTCGATGGAGGCGTCGTCGCCAATGGTCACCTTGTCGCCCTCCATGAGCGTGCAGCCGAAGGTCTGCATCCACGGGAAGATGTCCTTGAGCTGCGCGACCTTGGTGGCCGCGGCGTAGGGCACGATGCCGTTGCCGAGCCCCTTCAGCTCCCGCAGCGCGCCCTCGAACTCCTCGATGGTGGTGGGGTGCTTCTTGATGCCCGCCTTCTCCAGGAGCTTGGAGTTGGCGATCACGCCGATCGAGCCGGTGTTCCACGGCAGGCCGTACTGCTTGCCGTCGTACACGCCGCTCTCCAGCGCCACGTTCGTGTAGCCGCCCTTCATGGCCACGGTGTCGAGTTCGGCGAGCTTGCCCATCTGCGCGACCGCGGCGAGCCAGGCAATGTCGAGGTGCACCGCGCCGGTCGTCTCCCCACCGCCGAGCTTCAGGGTGAGCTGGCTCAGGTACTCGTTGTACGGGTACGAGACCGCGCGGATCTTGGAGCCCTCGGCCTTTTCCCACGCCTTGATGATCTTCTCGATGGAGGGCTTGGCTGCCTCCTCGTTGAGCGACCAGGAGGTGAAGTCGAAGTCCTTGGACTTCGTGTCGCCTCCGTTCGAGGAGGTGCTGGCGCCGGACGGTGCGCAGGCGCCCAGCGCACCGGCTCCGGCCACACTGAGCGCGCCGATGCCGAACATACGCAGCGCGCCGCGCCGGCTGATGCCAGAGGTGGTCATGGTCTCTCCATGGGGGAATGGGCGGAAGGGAAGGGTGTGGGGGGTGCGGGAGAATCCCGCGGGCTCAGCTCTTGACCGAACCGGCGGTCATGCCGCCGACGAGGTAGCGCTGCAGGAACATGAAGGCGATGACCACGGGGACGGAGACGACGAGCGAGGCCGCCATCAGCTCGGGCCAGGCGGTCTGGAACTCACCGATGTAGGTGGAGACGAGGCCGGGCGGCAGGGTCTGCTTCTCCTTGTCGGCCAGCGTCACCGCGAAGATGAAGTCGTTCCAGCCGCGGACGAAGGCGAACAGACCGGCGGCGATCATGCCGGGCGCGGCCAGCGGCGCCACGATGGAGTGCAGCGTCCGCCACCGGGACGCGCCGTCGATGGACGCGGCCTCCAGCAGGGCGTCCGGAATGGTGTCGAAGATGCCCTTCAGCATCCAGACGCACAGCGGCATCGTGAACGTGGTGAAGGACAGCACCAGGGCGGTGTACGTGTTCAGCAGGCCGAAGCTGGAGAAGACGGCGTACAGCGTCACCAGCAGGACCGCCTGGGGGAACATCTGGGAGGCCAGCACCAGGTGCATCAGCGACCGGCGTCCGCGGTAGCGGAACTTGGAGAACGAGTAGCCCATGTACGTGGCGACGACCACGCTCAGCACGGCGGTGATCGAGGCCACGATCAGGGAGTTGACCAGGTACTTGATCAGCTGGTCGTTCTCGGCGAGGGCCGTGAAGTTGCTGAAGGTGATCTCGGTGGGTATGAGCTTCGGAGGGAACTGGAAGGTCTGCTCGGGGCTGCTCAGGGCGGTGGCCAGCAGCCAGTAGATCGGCAGCATGCCGAAGGCGCCGATCACCAGGACCGCGGTCCAGGCCGCGATCCGCGAGCGCAGCAGGTCCTTGCGTATCCGGCGCCGCGAGGTGCGCCCGGCGGACGTGGTGTGCGGCCTCAGCCGCTCGGTGCCGGCCAGCGGGGTGGAGGTCGTGGTGGTCATCGGGCGTCGCCCTTCCGCTCGGTGATCCTGAGGTATACGGCGACGAGGATGAGCAGGAGCAGCATCCACAGTCCGCCCAGCGCGGTCGCCCGGCCGATGTCGAAGCCCTTGAAGGCGGTCTGGTACACGGCGGTCGCGAAGGTCTCGGTGGAACCGGCCGGGCCGCCCCCGGTGAGCACGTAGATGGTGTCGAAGTGCTGGAAGTTCCAGATGAACTCCAGGAGCAGCACGATCGAGGCGACACCGCGGACCTGCGGCCAGGTCACCGCGAAGAAGCGCCGGATCGAGCCCGCCCCGTCCATGGAGGCCGCCTCGTGCAGTTCCTTGGGCACGGTCTGCAGACCGGCCAGCAGCATCACCATCATCCAGGGGAAGCTCGCCCAGGTCTTGGTGATGATGACGGCGAGCATGGCGGTGCCGGGCTGGCCGAGCCAGGAGATGGACTCCTCGATGATCCCCGCCTTCATGAGGATGCCGTTCAGCACGCCGTAGTTCGCGTTGAAGATCCACATCCACAGGAAGGAGACCACCACGCCGGGGATCACCCACGGGAACAGGAACAGGCCGCGCAGGAAGCCACTGCCCTTCAAGCCCGAGTTCAGCGCGAGCGCGAGCGCGAAGCCGATCACGAAGGGCACGATCGTCGCGCCGACGGTGAAGACCAGCGTCTGCTTGAGGATCGTGAGGAAGTCGCCGTCCAGCCAGTAGGCGAAGTTCTCCAGGCCGACGAACTCCCGGCCCGGCAGCCGCAGATCCTGCTTGAAGAAGCCGGTGACCAGTGCCGAGACCAGCGGGTAGACGATGATCGTCGCGAACAGCGCGATCCCCGGGGCGGTCAGCAGCAGTGCGAACGCGCCGTTGGAGAGTCGCCCACCGGTCCGCCCACGGCGTGGAGCGGCCTTCTGGGGAGGTGCGGCCGTACTCATGGGTGTGTCCTCTCAAACGGGGCGGGAGCGGTGTTGCAGGGCGTGGCACGGAAGGCCGTGCACCGGCAGCCGGATGCGACGCGGCCGGGCGCGAGTGGTGGTTCGCCCCGTCCCCTGTTTCGCCCGAGGCCCTGTGTGAATGCCATTGCATGCTCCATTGAACGCAAGTTGCAGCATGCGGGATCGTTCTCCATATCGTGCGACGGCGTCAACCCTATTGGTGAGTGAATCGCCGATTCTGTGCGGGACCGGCGAAGTCGCCGCACTTTTCCATGAGCTGGGCCGTCGGCCCGCGGCGACGGTGTCGTCGGCTGCGCTGGAAACTTACAACACATCCCACTGACTGAACAGTGGTTGCACAATATGGATGTGATGTACGTTCAAGGTCGCTCCGCTGCGGCGGAGAGAGTCCGAGCTTCACATCAAGGAGGCCGCACCGTGCGGGAAGAAGAGGCCCATTACGACATCGCCGTCATCGGCGGTGGCCTGGCGGGGACCTGTGCGGCCATCGCCGCGGCGCGGCTCGGCCGGCGCGTCGCACTGGTCAACAACCGGCCTGTCCTGGGCGGCAATGCCAGCAGCGAGGTCCGGGTCTGGGTCTGCGGCGCCACCGCCCACGGTGTGCACCGCTGGGCCCGGGAGACCGGCATCATGGGCGAGCTGTACACCGAGAACCAGTTCCGCAATCCCGAGGGCAACCCGTACTACTGGGACCAGGTGGTCCTCGACGCCGTCCGGGCCGAGCCGAACATCGACCTGTACCTCAACACCGACGTACGCGAGGCCGAAGCGAGCGGCCCGGACGACGCGCGCGAGGTGCACTCCTGCACCGGCTGGATGATGGGGTCCGAGCGGCGCATCACCTTCCACGCGCGACAGTTCCTCGACTGCACCGGCGACGGCCTGCTCGGCCACCTCGCCGGCGCCCGCTACCGCATCGGCCGCGAGGCACGCGCGGAGTTCGGCGAGCCCTGGGCACCCGAGGCGGAGGACGAGGCGCTGCTCGGGTCGACCATCCTGTTCCACACCAAGGACACGGGCCGGCCGGTGAAGTTCGTACCGCCCGCCAGCGCCCGCGACCTCACCACCACGCCCATCCTGCGCAACCGCGTCCTGCGCACCGGGGACAACGGCTGCGACTACTGGTGGATCGAGTGGGGCGGCGAGCTCGACACCGTTCACGACAACGAACGCATCCGCGACGAGCTCCAGTCCGTGATCATGGGCATCTGGGACCACATCAAGAACTCCGGCGAGTTCCCGGACGCCGAGAACCTGACCCTGGAATGGGTCGGCAGCCTCCCCGGCAAGCGCGAGTACCGCCGCTTCCTCGGCGACCACATGCTGACCCAGCAGGACATCCTCGAACAGCGGCAGTTCGCCGACCGCGTCGCCTTCGGCGGCTGGTCCGTGGACCTCCACCCGGTGCAGGGCATGTACGCCGACGAACCCGGCGCCCGCCAGCGCTACGCGGACGGCATCTTCCACATCCCGCTGCGCTCCCTGTACTCGGCGAACGTCACGAACCTCCTGTTCGCCGGGCGCAACATCTCCGCCACCCACATCGCCTTCGGCGCCACCCGCGTCATGGCCACCTGCGCCACGCTCGGCGAGGCCGCGGGCACGGCCGCCGCGCTCTGCGTCGCCGAGGGCCTCACCCCGCGCGAACTCGCCGCGAAACGCCCGGATCTGGTACGCCGCACCCTGCTGCGGCAGGACGCCTCGGTCATCGGCCTGCACGACGACGACCCGGAGAACCTGGCGCGCACGGCCCGCGTCAGCGCCTCCTCACACCTGAGCCGCCTGGCCGCCGAGCCCACCCGGACCGCACCCGGCGAGCCGTACCCGCTCGACCGCGACCTCGCGCTGCTGCTGCCCGTGGACCCCGCGCTGGACACGGTCGACCTGCTCGTCCACGGCGTCCCGGGCGAGCCGACGGGCGAACTCACCGTGGAGCTGTGGAGCACCGGCCGCCCCGAGAACGCGGTCCCGGTCGACCACCTGCTCACCACCGCGGTCACCGTGCCGGCCGACGGCCCCCACTGGGTCACGGCCCGCCTGGACCACCGCCCGGACGCCCCGGAGAACGTCGTCCTGATCGTGCGCGCCTGCCCGGGTGCCGCGCTGGTCCTCGTCCCCGAGCGCACCGACGGCGTCCTCGCGCTGCGCAGCAGGGCCGAGGGGGACGCGGCCGTCGACCACGACATTCCGGAGGAGGACGGCCAGCTGGTCCTGGATTGGCAGGCCCGCGGCCTGCGCCGTCGGACCTTCGGCTTCCGCGCCGCCCCGGACACCGGTGCGTTCCTGCCCGAGCGGGCCGTCGGCGGATTCCAGCGCGCCTACGGAGGCCCGCAGATGTGGTCGTCCGAGCTGCTGCCCGACCCGGACCGGGCCGAGCAGTGGCTGAGCCTGGACTGGGACGAGGAGCGGCAGCTCACCGAGACACGGGTGGTGTTCGACGACGACGTCGACGAGTACCTCAACAACCTGCACCGCCACCGCACCCCGTTCGAGGTCATGCCGGAACTGGTCCGCGACTACCGCATCCAGAGCCGCGAGCCCGACGGCACCTGGAGCACGCTGCTGACGGTGCAGGGCAACCGCCGCCGCCACCGCGTGCACCCGCTGAACGGTGCGGACGGCGGGCCCCTGCGCACCGACGCACTGCGGCTCGTGGTGGATGCGACGCACGGCGCGCGGCACGCGCACGTGATCGCGTTCAAGGCGTACGGAGCGTAACGGCACGGCGAAGGGGCCCGGTGGAGGTTGGCCGACCTTCACCGGGCCCCTTCGCCATGTGGTTCAGAGCACGCCGAGTGCCTGGCTGATGGCGTCGGCGGCTTCGATGACCTCACGGGTGAGGGCGAGCCGCTGCCCGTTGGTTTCGGTGTGGTTGCCGAGGAGGGAGGCCGGGCCCCACAGCGAGATGGCGGCGACGACGTCGCCCGAGGCGTCACGGACGGGCGCGGCGAGGGAAGCACGGCCCAGGGCGCGTTCCTCGGCCTCGATCGCGTAGCCGGTGCGGCGGACCGTGTCGATCTCGGCGTCGAGGACGTCGTGGCTGGTGGTCGTGTAGTCGGTGTGTGCCGCGAGCGGCTCGGGAAGCAGCTTGCGGCGCTCTTTGGGCGTGAGGCCGGTGAGCAGGCACTTGCCGATGCTGGTGGCGTGCAGCGGAGCCGTGTGCCCGGCCTGCGTATAGGACTTCGGGGCGCGGTGTCCCTCGAAATTGCACAGGAACATCAGCTCGGAGTCCCGGCGGACGGCGACATTGGCCCCCAGCCCGGTGCGGGTCGCGAGGTCCTGGAGGACCATGCGGGCCGCGCGGTGGACGGGATGGCGGTTGGTCGCGGTGGCGGCGAGCGGGAGAATCCCGAGGCTGAGGCGGTAGAGATTGCTGACCGGGTCGCGTTCGACCATGTCGAGCCGTTCGAGGGTGGACAGGAGCCGAGAGGTGGTGGAAGACCCCAGTCCGGTGAGTTCGGCGACGTCGGAGACGCGTAGTTCGGCGCGGCCGGCGTCGAGTGCGCGCAGTACTGAGACCGCTCGTTCGACGCTCTGGTTCGTCCCGGCATCGGTCGCCCGCGTAGCCATGACCCTCCTCATTTTGCAAATGGCTTGCACTATCTGCATCAGCATATCGCGTTCGCCTGGGGCATGCCCCTGAGTTCCACCGGCTCGCGGGGGACGGCGTCGGGCCGATGCGGCGGCACCGGTCGCCGGTGCTCAGTGGCGGTACGTGGCTGTCGCGATCTCGACGAAGGACCGGATCAACGGGTTGGTGTCACCTTCGTTCCACGCCGCCACCACTCGGCTCGGTGCCATGTCGATCAGCGGCACCACGGCCAGCTCCACGGGCAGGTCGTGTCCGAACGGGGCCAGTCCGACCGTGCTGTTCCACAACACGGCCTGCTGGCATTCCTGAACGGTGCGCACCACTGGCCCCTCGCGCGGCGTACCGCCGTTCCAGTACGACTGCCAGACGGGGTCGGTGCCCTGCGGAAACTGGAACCAGCGGCGGTCGCTCAGCTCGGCCAGCCGCAGCCGGTCATGGCGGGCCAGTGGATCGTCGGCGCGCAGAACCGCCCCCACCGGATCGGTTCGCAGCGGACGCACCGTCAGGGCGGTCTCGTCGAACGGCGCCCGGGTGAGGGCGATGTCGACCAGTCCGGCGCGCAGCCCGCACGTCGGGTCGGTCAGGTCGGTGTCACGGATGCGGATGTCGATGCCGGGGTGGTTCCGGCGGTAGGCGGCGGCCAGCCCGGACACTCCCGGGTCGGTGCCGTCGCCCAGGATGCCGACGGTGATGGTCGCGGCGCCGGCCGCCTCGCCGACGCGTACGCGGACGCGGTCGGCATGGTCGAGCAGAGCCCGCGCCTCGTCGAGCAGCACCGCGCCCACCGGCGTGAGCGTGACGCCGGTGGGCGAGCGGGCGAGGAGCAGGGCCCCGACGTCGGCCTCCAACTGCTTGATCGCCCGGCTCAACGGCGGCTGGCTCATGTGCAGTCGGGTGGCGGCCCGGCCGAAGTGGAGTTCCTCGGCGACCGCCACGAAGTAGCGCAAGGTCCGTAGCTCCACGCTGCAACGATACCCACGAGGTATCGGCGCCGCGAGACAGGTCTTGGACACCGGCGGGCTCCGGGCGGTGCACTTGTGAGCATGACCGAAGAAGAAGCGAAGACCATCGAGCCGCAGGCCGGCCCCGCCGTGTCGGTGGTGCGTCCCGACGACGGTGAGACGATCGTCCTGGGCACCACGCGCATGCGCGTTCTGGAGGACGGCAGCCACACCGGACATCGCCTCGCGATCGCCGAGTCCGTCCTCGCCCCGCGCACCCAGGGACCGCCGCAACACCGCCACGCCCAACACGACGAGGGCTTCTACATCCTCTCCGGCACCGTGCGGTTCACCGTCGGGGACGAGGACTACGACGCCGCCGCAGGCACGTTCGTGATGGTTCCGCCAGGCACCCCGCACACCTTCGCCAACCCGGCCGACGAGCCCGCAGTCATGCTCAGCACATTCACCCCCGACCTGTACGTGCAGTACTTCCGCGACCTCCAGGAGGCGTTCGCCGACGGCCGGCCGCTGACGCGACAGGCCAACATCGACGCGATGAGCCGCTACGCGACCGAGCCCGCCGCCGGCCCCGCCTGAAGCCGACGGGACGGAACGGCCCAGCCCCCCTCTTCCGGCCGGCCGGGCCGTGGCCGCCGGCGCCTTTCCCGTCCGGCCCCCCGGACGACGGACCGGGCCTTCTCCAGGGCCTTCCCCGGCAATCGACGCAATCGACGGGCCCCGCGAACCGGTGGTCCAAGAACGGGAACGATGGACATCATCTACTGGATCGTCGCCGGGCTGCTCGCCCTCTTCTACTTCTACGCAGGCACGCTGAAGGTGATCCGCAGCCGCGATCGGCTCCGCCCGATGATGGCGTGGGTCGACCGCGTGTCCTTGCCCGCACTCAGGGCGCTGGGGGCGGTCGAAATACTCGGAGCGACCGGCCTGGTCCTGCCGCCCCTGACCGGCATCGCGCCCTCGCTGGCGCCGGCCGCGGCCACCGGCTTCGTCCTCCTGCAGACCGGTGCGATCGCCATGCACCTGACCGGCGGAGACCGCCGGATCGCACTCAACGTCGGGCTCACCGCCACCGCGGCCGTGACCATCTGGCTGGCCACCAGGCTGTGATCGAGCACCGTCTGCGACCGGAGGATGCGAATCCGGGGCCGGCCGCACCGCCGCCGCCGTCCCTGCTCACCACCCGCCCGGTCCGCGTCGCAGGCGGCCGCCACGGGCCGGGGTCGCCGCCCGACGCGCGCGGCTACCGGTCGTCGGTCGCTGCGGCGAGTCCGTCGAGCAGGGCGGTGACGGCCGCGTCGGTCATCCGGTAGCCGTCGGCGGTCTCGGCGATACGCCCCGAGGCGACACGGGAGTCCCACCAGTCCTCGACGAAGCCGGGGGCGTATCCGCCGGTGCTGAAGTCGTAGGGATCGGCCACGAGTCCGAAGACGATCATGAGCTCGTAGTCCGGCAGCGCGTAGGAACGCTCGTGTCCCGCGGGCGGCTTCATGTACCGGTCGAGGGAGTCGACCCGGTTGAAACTGGTGAACAGCCAGAACAGGCAGTCGTACATCAGCGTGGAGCGCTCATCGGCATGCAGGGCGAAGAACCCCTTGTCGTGCACGATGGCCTCCGCGAGCCTGCGCAGGCGCCGGTCCGCGTCGGGCAGGACATCGGCGACCTCGCGAAAGGCACGGGACAGCACCGGGGAGAAGCTGCCGTCGCGGACGGTGGCCAGCGCGTCGATCCGGTCCTGCTCTGAGGTGTCGTAGACGGACTCGTCGACCAGACCCGTGATGAAGGCCTCGAAGTTCTCCGCCACCGGGGTGATCGCGAAGTCGTCCTCCTGGTCGACGTGGACCACGGTCGGTTCACCGTGCCTGCCGCAGGCGCGGTAGTCGAGGGCGAGCATGTCGTGACCGGCCGAGGGTGTGTCGGCGAAGTAGACACCGATGTCGGGGTACTCCCACATGTCGATCCAGAACCGGCTGCCGTACTCGCCGCCGAGCGACTGCGGACGTGTCCGTCCCACGCCCCTGATGCCGGTGATCGCGATGTGGTCGTCGGCCCAGGAGGTCGGCTCGGTCATGGGGAAGTGGTCCCGGTCCGGAATGCCGCCGTTGTGCGCGGCCATCAGCGCGATGTACGAGTCGGGCAGCCGGTATCCGCCGAGCTCCTCCTCCACCGACGCGATCAGTTCCGGTGTGGGCGGGGCCCCCTCCACGTACTCCCGCAGCGCGTATGCCGAGTCGTCCCAGAACCCGGCCACGTCGAAGCCTTCGAAATGTCCCACTGTGCCCTCCCAGGCCCGCTCGCCCGGCGATCGTACGTCCCGGACCCGGACGCGAGCACGGCGCCCCCGGCTTCGAGGGGGTGGGCCGTCGACTCCGTCGGGGCCGACCCGGCACGGTGTCCTCGCCGTACTCCTGCCCCGACCGGAGTGCTACCCGCCGCCCGCCGTGGGATTGCCCTGGTGCGTGAACGCCGCCCAGTGGTACAACCGGTGCAGATCCGGCCGGGCGGCCTCGGCGCGGAGGGGACCGTCGAGGGTGGGCGGGGGTACGCGGTGCGGGTCGAGCATCCAGAGCTGGGCGGCGCGCAGGGCGTCGGGCGGGGCCAGGCCCCGGGCAGTGAGGTGGTGGTGGAAGACCGCCATCATCACCGAGGTCGGGCCGTCGCGCACCGCCCAGCGTGAGCCCACGACATCGGCGGCCCCGCCCGTGACCAATGCGGTGGCGAGGGTCAGTGCCTCGTCGTGATGGCCCGCGCTCAGGTCGGTCTCGCAGGCGCTGAGGACGATCAGGGGGCCTGCGGCGCCGGGCCCCCGGTCGGCGGAGGCGTCGAGGATGTCGGCGACGGTGAGCCTGCCCGCGTCGGCTCCGGCACCGGGCGGGACGGCGAGCCGCAGTTCCGAGTCGGTGGGCCGGGGTGCGGCGACGGCGTGGCAGGACAGGTGCACCAGGGAGGCCGGGGTCGTGCCTCCGGGCAGCACGGCGAGCAGGTCCTCCGGTGTGCCCGCGGCATCCCGTTCTCCGTCGGCGGTGAAGAACTCGCCGTAGCGCAGTGCTCCGGCGTAGCAGGCGGAGCGCAGTGCTGCCGTCTCCAGCTCGGCCCACGGCAGGGTGAGTTCCGGGTCGGCGACGAGCACCTGCGGTCCGGTGGCGGGGGTCATCCGCCGCCGGCCGGCAGCCGCCAGGAACTGGGCGCCGGAAGGGGCGTAACTGAGAACCGCCTCTTGGCAGGCGTACCGGTGGCCGTGCTCGCCGAGGCCCCGGATGCGCGCGGCGTGCCAGGGGACGACACCGAGCGGGCCGCACGGTACGAGGACGATCCGTGGCGGCCGGGCCAGAGGCCACTGGGCCGCGAGCAATGGCCGTACGGCGCCGAGCACCGGTCCCATCACGGCCCGCCAGGCCCAGTCGCACAGCGTGCCCAGCGCCTTCTGCCAGCGCCCTTCGCACGCGGCGAGCGCCGCCGGTCCCTGCTGCGGGTCGGTGAGCACCCGGGAGCGTTCCGCCGCCGCCTCCAGATAGCGGTCCAGTGGTGGGCTGCCCGACTGGAGCAGCTCCGGCAGCGCGACCGCGACCGGGGCCGCGCCGGGGCGGAGGATCAGCGCACGGCCGGGGAACCCGCCGCCGGCCATCGGCACTCCGGCCACCAGGTACACCAACGCGTCGGTGTCCGTGGCGGCGAGGCCCGCGGACAGTTCGGCCGGGCCGGTGGCGCCGAGGAGCGGCCGGGTGCCCGGACTTTCGGTGGCTCCCCGGCCTGCTCCGAGCGCCTTGAGCGCCTTGCGCCGCAGACCGCTGGGGATCGGTGGGGTGTCGTCGGGGGCCTGCGGCTCTCGGGCACCGTGGGCCGTCACCGCGGTGGGGCGGACCGGGTGCGCGAAGACCTGGGTCCGCCACTGCCGGGCGACTCCGGGGTGGCCCGCGGCATCGAGCAGTGCCGGGATGCCCCGGGTGGCGGCGGCCGACTGGAGCACCAGGGCACGGCCCCGCTCCAGGTCGGCCACTGCGTCCACCGGCCGGTTGACGCGGAAGGCGATGAACGCGAGGCGCCGCGACAGCATGGCCCCGTTGAGCGCCGCGGACAGGCCGTGGTCGGCGCCGGACTGGAGCAGGACGTCGGCGGCCAGTTCACCCAGCGCCTCGCGGAAGACCTCGGTGCAGTCCCGCTGGTCGGCGGCGCGGTGCGGGCCGCCGCGCGCGGCGCGCATGAGGTGGGCCTCGGCCAGCTTCGTCAGGACGTCCACACGGTGTGCCCGGCCGCGCCCCTCGGTGATCAGCACACGGACACGGGTCAACTCGGTGATGGCTTCGTCCAGCAGTTCCCCGGGCCCTTCACCGCGCACCACGTCGAACAGCATCCGCAGGCCGAGAGCGCCTCGCCGGTCGTACTCCTGGTCGTGGTAGAGCTGGGGATCGTCGAGGGCATGGCGGAGCTCGGAGACCGCGCGATGCAGGATCTCCGGTTCGGCCGCCTCGGGCCGCGCGGGTTCGAGGGCCCCCTCGGGTGTCCGGCTCTCCTGCCGGGCGGGCGGCAGGAGGGCGTCCAGCTCGGTGATCCGTTCTTCCAGCTTCTCGCGCCGGTCGCTGTCCGGTGGCAGGGCCGCGTACCGGCCGCGCAGTTCCGCGCCCAGGCGGGGCAGTTCCGCGTGGTCCCCGGTGCGCTGGGCGTGGCTCAGCTCGGCAGCGGCGGCGGAGAGCGCGAGGTCGAGGACGAACGGCGCGTCGGGCGGCACCGAGCCGTCACGCTCCAGGGCGGCGCGCAGTTCGCGCAGGGTGACCAGCGCGACGTCGGCGTCGTGGAAACTGCCTCCGTACACGGCGGCCTGCTCCAGGATGCCGACCAGCTCCGCCTGCAGGGAAACGCCCCACCAGGAGCCGGCGGGGCTCGCGTCGATCGCCTCCCCGAGCAGCGCGGCGGCGTCGTCCAGATAGCCGGGGTCGCCGGTGCGGTAGGCGAGGAGCCGGTCCAGGTGAGCCGCCGACTGCCGTTCGCGGATGCCGGTGTGGGCGACGAAGTCCCGTACGTGGCTGTCGAGATACGGGAGGACGCCGGGGTCCACGGTCGTACTGATCGGCCAGTCGGCCAGGCGGTCCGCGCTGTCGCCGTCCGGCTCGGGCGTGGGCCGCTCCACTTCGGAGAAGTCGGCCGCCTCGTCGGTCAACATCTCCCATTCGAGCAGCAGGTAGGCGTGGAGCCTGGCCACCCGGGCCCGCTGCGGCGTGTCCGGCGGCAACGCGCGCAGCCTCCTCAATACGAGGTCGGCGGCCCGGCGTACGCCGTCGGCGCCTGCCGCGCGGCCGTCGCGCGCCCCTCGCACCAGCCGCGCGGCCTCCGGGTCGAGGGTCGGGTCGTCGGACGTGGAGTCGCCGCCCGGACCGGAGGAGAACTCGGCGGTCAGCCACACGAGTACACGGGTGAACCGCGCCGTGCTGCACGAGCCGGCCAGGTCCACCAGTCCCCGTACAGCATCCAGGAGTCGGCTCTGCGCCGAGGGAGCCGCGTCGGCGCCGTCGCGGGCCGCCGCGGCGTGATCCGCCCCGTCGGCGGAATCGGCGGAAGCGGACCGGGCGGACCGGGCGGACCCGGCCGCGAGCATCTGCTCGATGTCCTCCCGGTTGCTCTCGGTCCGCCTGCGGAACTCCTCGTCGCCCGGCGCCTCGGCGATCCGGTCGGTCACCTCCCTGGCTTCGGTGAGGTCGCGGCGCAGTGCCTCCGTGAGGACCCGCCCGTCGGCCGCGTCGAGCAGCGCGTGCTGCAGGGCGGTGCGGCTGCCGTCGGCCCGGGGCAGGGCCCAGGGCGTGAGCAGGAAGAGCAGCAGCATGCGGGACAGCACCGCGAGCGGGGCATCGGTGGGTCCATGATGGTCCACCCAGCGCAGGCGCCGCAGCGCCTCGGCCCGCTCGTCGGGGTCGAGCGTCGCGCCGCCGCGCCGTAGGTGGCAGCGCGTGCCGATCAGCAGGGCCACATGCACGAAGACGTCGGAAAACTCCTCCTCGTTCTGAATCAACTCTCTTTCCAGAGCGAGAAGTTCATCGATCGCGGGCCCCAGCCGGGTCTCGTCCTTCCAGCCCTCGCCCTCCATCAGCCGCCCCGCGGCACGGACCGCCGCGGCTGCCCGCCCGCGCAGTTCCTCAGTCATCGACTCCCCCCTCAAGCCCCGCGCCCGGCGATACGCTGACGGTCTGCACAGCGCGGGGCCGTCGAGCGACGGACCCGCCGAGCACTCCGGGAAGGGGCACCGTGCGCGACGCCAGGACGAGGATCGCAGACGCACTGACGGATTCCGGGCGTGACGAGCGGGAGACGGCACTCCTGGTGCTGGGGCATGCCGTGCGCTGGGCCGCCGACACACTGGGCGGGACCGGCACGCCGCACGCCGCGGGGGACGCCGAGGACACCGACGGGGCCGACGCCCTGACCGCCCTGTACGCGTTGGACGACGCGCTGGCCGGCACCCATGACCTCGCCGACGCGCTGCCCGCACTGCTCCGGGCGGCCCGCGCGGGCGAGCGGCTGGGGCGGGACATCCAGGGCCTGGTGGCCGAACTCACCTCGCTGGCCGGGCGGATCGCGGTGGAGCGCGCCGCCCTCGACGAGTTCCTGGCGCGCGAGGCCGAGCTGCGACAACGCCTCGCGGAGCACGAGAAGCTGCGCCACGAGGTCGACGAACTGCGGCGGCTCGAAGCGCTCGTGGCGGAGCTGGACGGCGTACGGGCACAGCGCGCGGCGATCGACGGACGGCTGCAGGAGCTGCGCGGCCAGGACCCCGACACGGCCGACCAGGAGTTGCGCGCCGCCGCGGATTCCCTGCTGCGCCTCACCGAGCAGCAGCTCTCGGTTCTCGCCCCACGGACCCGGCAGTCCCTGCAACAGGTGGCCGAGGCACAGCGGGAGCTGGAGGACACCCGGCGCAGGATGGGTGAGAGCACACAGGAACTCTCCTCCTTGCAGGAGACGTTGGAGGGCGTCCGGGCGGAGTACGGCGCGGTGTTCGCCTCCCTGACCCGCCATGCCCGGGCCGACCGGGAACTGGCGCAGGCCCTGCACGGGGCCGCGGGCGTCGACGGCGAGGTGCGGGCACCGGGGTTGACGCCGGCCGAGGTGGCGGTGCTCACCGAATCCGTCGAGCGGCGGCTCGCCGAGGCGGACCGCGCCCTGCGCGGTGTCCTCGTGGACGGGAGCGCCCCCGACGCCGACGGCCGGAGGAAGATCACCAGCAGTCCGGCCTGAGACGGGGCTGCCCGGCGTACGGCCGGGCCGTGGGCCCGTATCACCCGGAACGCCCAGGCGGTTCCCCGGTGTGCCGGCTCTCCGCCGGGTCCGGTACGTCCTCGGGCAGGAACTCCGGGCCCTTGTCGCCGGTGTCCCAGCGCGCCGCTTTCAGAGCCTCCATGATCTCCATCAGCCGGCGCACCTCACGGGCGTTGCCGAACGAGTGCGGGTCGGCCCTTCGGGTCTCCTCCAGCCATCGGCGGGCGCGTTCCGCGGTCCCCGGGCCGAGGACGTAGCCGCCCGCCACGGCCGAGCGGCGCAGGATCTCCCCGAGGTCATCCAGGGAGAACTCGGGGAACGGCACTTTCGTGGTGAACCTCGACCGCATTCCCGCGTTGAAGCCGACCAATTCCTCCATCTCCCCGGGGTATCCGGCGGCGATGACGACGAATTGGCCGCGCCGGTGCTCCATCTCCCGGAGCAGAGTGTCCACCGCCTCCGCTCCGAAGCCTCCGGTCCCACGAGTGTCCCGGACCAGGCTGTACGCCTCGTCGATGAACAGCACCCCGCCCAGCGCCCGCTCGACCGCGTCAAGGACCCTGGGTGCGGTCTGCCCGATGTACTGGCCGACGAGGTCGACGCGGGTCACCTCCACGACATGGCCCTTGCGCAGCAGCCCGAGCGCGCGGAACAGCTCCCCGACCAGTCGGGCCACGGTGGTCTTCCCGGTGCCCGGCGGCCCCGTGAACAGCAGATGCGGCGGGTCGAAGGATGCGGCGCCCCGCTCCTGGCGCATCCTCAGCCGCTGGGCCAGGCCCGCCAGTTCCGCGCAGACCGGCCCGAGGCCGACGTACTGGTCGAAGGAGGCGAGGAGTTCCGGGATATCCGGTGCGGGCCGGGGCAGGTGCTCGCGGTAGGTCTCCGGGATGTCGTCGGCGCCGACGGGCTGTTCCACGTCCCGTCCGACGCGTACGGACCACCGGGAACGGACCGCGTCGGCGAGGGTCCGCATCTCCCGGACATTGCCGAACTGCGCGTCGCGGCCGCGGTGCATGCTCTCCACGATCTGCCGCAGCGTTGCCGCCGTGTCCTCCTCGACCTTCAGACCGCCTTGTTCCAGCCGGTTCAGGAGGGTGGTGTGCAGGGTGCCGGGGTCGTAGTCGGGGAAGGTGACGATGTTGGTCTCGGGGAAGCGGCTGCGGAGCCCCGGGTTGGCGTCGAGGAACTGGTTCATCTTGTCCGGGTAGCCGGCCACGACGACCACCAGTTGCCCGCGGTCGTCCTCCATGCGTTTCAGGAGCGCCTGGATCGCCTCGTCGCCGAATCCGTCCCGCTGGTCGCTGAGCCCGTAGGCCTCGTCGATGAACAGCACCCCGCCCAGCGCCCGGTCGACCACCGCGTCGGTGCGCTGCGCGGTCTGTCCGATGTAGCCGGCGACCAGGTCACTGACCTTGGCCTCCACGCAGTGGCCCCGGTCCAGCACGCCGACGTCCCGGTACATCTCCCCCACCAGGCGGGCCACGGTGGTCTTGCCCGTGCCGGGGTTGCCCGTGAACACCAGGTGCCGGGAAGGCGGTTCGCCGTCCTGCGACCGGCCGCGGGCCCGGAGTTCCTCACTCGTCGCCAGCTCCGCGCGCAGGTCCTCGAAGCGGCGTACGAGCTCCCGCGTACCGGGCATCGCGGCCAGCCGCTCCCAGGGGGAGCGTTCGTCGGCGACGTTGCCGCCCAGCCAGGGCCGGACCGATTCGACGTCCAACGCGTCTCCGGCAGCGAGGAGTTGTTCGAGGCGCTCCCGCCAGACGCGGGCGGTCTCGGGCTGACCGGCCATCGCCCGGACCACCCGGTCCAGGTCCCGCCACTCGACCGGCAGCCCCTTGCGCAGCCGTACCGAGTGCACCAGCCGTTCCAGTTCCGGCCCTCGGGGGAGCCCGATCCGGTGGGTGCCGCCGCGGGCGGGCTCGTCGCGTCGTTCGGCGACGAAGGTCTCCAGCTGCGGGCAGCGTCCGAGCCCTTGCAGGAATGCGGCCACCTGGCTCAGGGAGGACCTGTTGAACACCAGGATCCACTGGTTGCCCTCGACGCCCTCGGCCGCCCATTCGGCCAGGGCGCCGGCGAGCTGGCGCGGGGCCTGGTTGTGCAGCAGAAACTCGTCCGCATACGGGAACACCACGGCCGTACGGTGTTCGGTGCTGCGGAGATACCCGGTGAGCGTCATCACACCGAACGGGTCGGCGATCCCCGACGCGCGGGCGGCGCCCACTCCCGAGGCGGAACTCGGCTCCGGTCCCGCGGCGGGCGCGGCGGCCAGGAGCTGGGCACCGCCGAGCGGGCCGCGAAGACCGGCGTGGCGCATGCCACCCGGGCCGGCCCGGCCGTCCGGCCCGGATGTCCGGCGGGCGGGGCGGCGGGACCGTTCCCAGGACTCCTTGTCGCGGAAATAGACCGGGTCGTGCAGGGTGCTGAACACGATCCGGTCGAACCCTTCGGAACGCAGCATGTGCCAGAGTGCCTGTTCCATGGAACGGACCTGACCGGTGCTGTCGACGAAGACGTCGCCCACGCCCGGCCCGTAGAACACCGTGAAGGGCTCTCCGGTACGGACGGCCTGCGGGGCGAGCCGCTCCGTGCCCGGGGGACGCCCGCGGGCGTGGCTGTCCTTCGTCACGATTCCGCTCATGTGCCGGCCCCCCGTCGGCCGGCCCGGCTGCCCGGATCCGCGGGGCCCGGGGTCCCGGGACCCCCGGGGATGACCGTCGGCTCCGAGGGATCCAGGCCCAGGGGCACGCCCTGGTCCCGCAGCGCCCGGTGCACCGCGTCGGCCCGGCTGCGGAGTTCGGCCTCCGCCGTGACGTCGTGGTCGCTCGACTCCACGCGGATCACGCACTGGTCCGAGTCCTTGTCCTCCTGGACGATCTCGACCCTGATCTCGTTGCCGTTGGCCGCGTTGCGCAGCCGGGCGTGGAACGCTCCCCGTTCGTCGTCGTCGGCGTAGCCGGAATCCTCCTCCACCAGGTCGTAGAAGGCGACCTCGGCGAGGGTGTGGGCCACGACATCCGCGAGGTTCACCCGCATCTGCGAGGTGAGCTGGCGCATCCCGGCCCGCTCCACGGCCTGGCCCAGGCCCCGTTCGAGCCGGGGTGCCTCCTCGTCGCGCAGCACCCGCAGGTCCTGTACGCCGGTGTGCGGGTCGCGGGCACGGGAGAGTGCCTCGGCGGTCTCGTGCAGCACCTGGTCGAACTCGCCCTCGGACCAGTGCACGACGTCCAGGGTGCAGTCCGGGACCGGCCGGGCGTCCGGGCCGACGACGGGTCGGTGCCGGTTGTCCTCCGCCAGGGCCTCCACCTGCACCAGGGCCTCGACCGCCTCCTTCTGGGCCAGGCAGCGCTCGAACTCCCGCTGCTCGATGTCCACCCGCAGGTCGCTCAGCTCGTGGAAGGTCTCCTGCGCGACGGCGAGCGCGGCGTCGAAGCGGCCCTCGCCCGCGGTCGCGTCGGCCGTGGCGATCCGCCGGCGAAGCCGGTCGAGGCGGCCGGGGGCGTACCGGTCGTGGGGCAGTTCCCCGTCGATGAGGTCGGCCATGGTGCGGGCGTCGGCGAGCCAGGTGCGTACGGTGTCCTCGGCGCGGGCCCGGTCGGCCTTGAACGCGTCGATCTCCTGGGCGAGGCGGGCGGTCTCGGCCCGCCGCTCGACGCGCTCCGCCGCGAGGGCGCGTTCGGACTCCCGGCGCTGCTCGTCGAGGCGCTGCCGGGTGTTCTCCTCGATGCGGCCCGCCGTCTCGCGCAGGTCCTGGTGCAGGCGTTGGGCCTGGTCGCGCAGTTTGCGGTTGGTGTCGGCCTCGATCTGCCGGGTCCGGTCGCTGAGCCGGTCGATCGCCGCGTCCTGGCGGCGCTGCCGGGCCTGCACCGTGGCGAACGCCCGGTCGACATCGGCCCTGGTCTGCTTGCGTACGTCGGCGACCAGACGCGGGATGTCCCGTTTGACGGCCTGGAGCTGTCGCGCCTTGCGCTGCAGGCGGTGCCACTCCGACTCGTCGATCTGAATCCTCTTCCTGCCGCTCATGACCGTCCCTTCTGCTGTGGAATCGTGTCCGGACCTGTGCCGGAGCCATGGGGGTGCGCTCCCGGGGTCCGGGCGCGGACCGTGTCGACCGCTCGCTCGAAGGCGGCGGGGAAGTCTCGCGGAGGCACCCCGACGAGCAGGGCCTCCGGGCCGTCGACGGCGATCTCGACGTCCCGTGCCCGGCCCTCGAAGTCGTAGCCGCTGTCCACGAGGCGCGGGGTGAGGTGGTGGACCCGCTGGTTGCTGCTGCCGCGCAGACCGCGCCCGTCGTTCAGGGCTGCCATGTACGTGCCGTCGATCAGTACGTCGACGGCGGCGAGCAGTTCGGGCACGTCCGGGGACGGGGGCCGGGTGCGCAGCCGCTCCAGCCGGTGTCCGGTGAAGCAGATCACGGAGACGTCCCTGATCTGCCGGGCCCGCCGGACGAGCCGGGCCAGCCCCGCGGCCTGGCCCATCGGTTCACCGCCCGAGAGGGTCAGTCCGGTGACCCGGGGGTCCCTGAGCAGTTCGGCCGCGAGGTCGTCGGGGTGCGCCGGGCGTGCGGGGCGTTCGGGGATCCACTCCGGCGCGAGGCAGCCGGCGCAGCGGAACGGGCAGCCCTGCACCCACACCACGGAGCGCACTCCGGGCCCGAGCGTGCGGGTTCCGACGCGGGTGGCCGCCACGTTCAGCGGCTGCCGCCCCGTCATCGTGTCCCCTCGGTGCGGGGCGGGGCGGTGCCCGGTGCGGGTGCCGGGCCGCTGTCCGGGCGGTGCGTGAACGACAGCCCGCCGACCACGGCCCGGGCGCCCGGTGCGCAGATCACCCGGTCCGGCCGGCCGGTCGCGCCGTCCGGGACGTACCGGATCATCAGGTCCGTCCCGGGCCCGTCGGCGGTACGGCGGCGGCGGCCGTGCACCGTGCCGCGTCCGCCCTCGCGCGGCTGGAACGCCACCCGCCTGCCGGACAGTGCGATCCGGCCCGGAACACCTCCCTCGAAGACCGGGACGACGATCAACGCCCCGGACAGAACAGGCCGGTTGACGCTCCGCCAGCGCAGCCAGCCGAGCACCAGGACCGCGACGAGGCCGAGCAGGATCCCCGGCAGCAGGAGGACGGAGCCGATGTCCGCGCGCACGGTCAGCGGGCCGCCGCCGACCGCGACCGCCTCGGGCACCTTCAGGTCCACGTCGGGCGCGAGGGCCCGCTGCCACGGGGACGACACCTGTCCGGACACCCGCAGCACGGCCGAGCCCTCCTCGGTGTGCCGGTAGGGCAGGCCGCTTCCGTCCGGCCCGCCCGCGAGGCGCACGGTGTACGTTCTGGACTCGCCGGGGCCCAGGGTCAGCCGTGTCGGCAGACCGCTGATGCCGAGCGGGGTTCCGGCCGCCGAGAGCCGTGCGTCGCTCACGGTCAGCGGCAGGTGCCGGGCGGCCGACCGGAGTGTGACGGCGGCGGTCGCGGAGCCTGTGGTGAGATCGCGGGGGCCGGTCTGCTTCCAGGACGCGGTGACGCCCTTGCCCCGGTCCTCGGCGAGCAGCCGCGCCGCCGAGCGGGCCCGGGTGCTGTCCCCGGCCCGCTGCAGGTAGGAGCCCAGGTCCTGGATGCTTCCCGGGCGCAGGACGAGCGTGTTGTCGACGACGTCCCCGAGCAGCTCGGCGCCGCTCGCGCCGGAGGCCAGCGGCAGCGCGTACCCGGCGAGTTCGGTGCGTGCGCCGATGGCGTCGGCGCGCTTCTGCAGCGCCTTCCAGGGGGCGCCGGTGGACTTGGGGTAGCCGGACCCGCGCGGCGGCTGGTGGCGGCCGTCGGTCAGCATGACCACGGAGGCGACGCCTGCGGCGTCGGTCCGCTCCAGCTCCCGCAGGGCCTGGTCGAGGGCGGCGCCGATGTCGGTGCCGCCGTCCGGGTCGGGGGCGTTGGGCAGCCGGGCGATGATCTTCGCGGGGTCACCGGCCGAGCCGATGTAGCGCGCCTCGGGGCGGTCGTCGAAGGTGATGAGGGCGACGTGGTCGGTGCGGGTCAGGCCGCCGAGGAAGGTGCGCAGGGTCGAACGGACCGTGCCGTAGCGGCCCTTGGCCTTCATCGAGCCGGAGGTGTCGACCAGGATGACATAATCCACGGGCTGGGCGGCGACGCCGAGTTCCCGGTAGATCTCTTCCCGGTTCGGCCCCTCGGCGGCGGTCGCCGGAACGGTGGCCGCCGCCAGGGCGGCCAGCAGGACGGCTCCCACGGCCGCCGCACGCCGCAGCGTGGTCGTGGCACGTGGTGACCGGGTGGTTCGCTTCACGGACGGGCTCCCTGGATGTCGGGCGGATGGGCGGGTTGCCGGGCGTCGCGGGGCAGGGGTCATCCCCCGGGCGGAGGCTGGGAGAAGGGCTGCCCGGGGCCCGACCCGGGCCGCACGTCGACCGGCAGGACACCCAGCGGGAACTCCTCGGGCGGGAGTCCGGCCCCGGGCGGGTGTGCACCGCTCCGGCCCCGGCCGAGCGGCTGGAGTACGAGGTGCGCGGCCCCTTCGGCGGTGACGCGCATCCCGACGTGGAAGCGCTCCTCGGCCACCGCGGGGACCGTCACGACGGCCGCGGGTACACCAGTCTCCGCCCCGGAGCCGCGGACCAGGAGCCGGACCGCGCGTGCACCGCTCCCCCCGGCCGTCGCGGTCCCGAACCTCACCCGCTCCCCGTCGGTCTCGGCGAAGACGGTGGCTCCGCCCGGAACCAGCGTGCCGGGCGGGCTGATCAGCAGTTCGCCGTCCTGGGGCCGTCCGTGCACGGTGCGGTGGACGCCTACGGTGACCGCGTGCGGGTACCGGTCGGCCGCGTCGACGCGGTCCGCGGCCACCAGCGCGGCCCCGAGGACCGCGGCCAGCGCGGGATCGGTGCCCTCCGGCAGCGGCACCGCAGGGCCCAGACGGTCCGCGAGGTGCCGTACCACTGTCCCCGACCGGGCCGCGCCGCCCACCGCGACCACGGGCTTACGGTCCGGGCCGGTGCGGGCGTCCGCGAGGGCCCGGTCCAGGCCGTCCGTGAGCCGGGCGAGGGCCCGGTGTACGACACCCGCGGTGATCTCCCGGCCCGCCACCTCATGGACCACGGTGTCCGCGGTCCGCTCGGCGAGGTCCGGGCGGGCCGTCATCCGGTCGAGCGCGACCTCGGTGCGCCGGGTGCTCTCCGCCCTGGCCAGGTCGAGTCGGCGCAGTACGTCCGGGTCGTCGACGGCGAGGCCCGCCCCGTCGAGCACCGCTCTGTCGAACGCGGCACCGTAGCCGCCGGGCCGCGGCCCGTGCCGGGTCACCCGGGAAACGGTCACGGTCCCGCCGACGAGCGCGCACCGCGCGATGTCGATGCCGGCCGCGCCCAGGTCGCACACCAGCAGCGGCGTCACGGGCGGACCGCCCGCGTGCCGCAGCAGGGCCAGCACCGCGTGCGGGGCGCCGACGAGCCGGGACGGCGGGCCACCGAAGTCCGGTGCGGACCGCGCCTGTTCGCCGTGCGGGACGACCAGGACCAGCTGTCCCGGGGTGCCGCAGTGATCGCGGTACGCGGCGTACGCCACGCCGAGGGCGGCGTCCCGGTCGCCGCGTACCCCGGCCGGGGTGGGCAGGCCCTCGCCGGGCACCGCGCCCGGCAGGTCGACCAGACGTGGCGTCCCGTCCGCGTCGACCCGCGCCACCCGGAGGAAGCGCGAGCCCGCGTCGACGGCGACGGCGGGTTCGGCGCGCGCCGTCATCGGCGTTTCCCGGGCACGATCCGCCCCATCTTCCCCAGGACTCCCCGGCGTTCGCCCTCGGCGGCGGGCTCCGCGGCCATCGGCGTGTCGGGGCCGTGCCGCAGCTCCGTCAGGATCCTGTCGTGCCGGGCCATCTGTTGCCGGCTGTGCTCGGTCAGCAGCACACGCAGCCCCGCGTGCCGGTCGTCCCGCACCAGCGCCCGGTACAGCCGCAGGCCCGGCAGGTCCGCCGCGAGTTCGTCCATGAACCGGGTGACCTGCTCCAGGCCGTACGGCCCCTGCGCCACGATCCACCCGGCTACGGTGTCGAGGAGCTGCGCCGGCAGCCGCAGCGGCGCACCCGCGTCCAGCAGGAGACGGGCCAGCCGCTCGTACGACGCGTGGTCGTTCACCGCCCTGCGGAATTCGTGGACGGGCCGCAGCCAGGCCATGTCGTACCGCTGCGACACCTGCTCCATGAGGTACGCGGGTACGTCGAGGTCGTTGAGCGGGCGTCCATGCCCGACGAGGCGCCGGTGCAGCACCTCGCACACCGGCTGCAGGAAGCTCTCCGGCAGCACGAGCCCCAGCTGCTCGATCACCCGCCAGCCGCGCTGTCCCGGCGTCCCCGCCAGGAGGGCGTCGACGGCGAGGCGGCGCAGTTCGCCGTCCGAGCCGAGCCGGTTGATCAGGGCGGCGATGTACGCCCGCAGTTCCGAATCGTCGGCGAGCCGTTCCAGGCGGGGCATGCCCGGCGTTCCGGTGCGGGTGGCCGCGCAGAAGAGGTCCGCGTCGGCCGCCACGGCGCCCCCGGCCCGCTCCTCGACCGGCACCAGGCGTCCCACGGCCTCGCCGAGGCCGCGTTCGGTCCGGGCGACCCGCCACAGCCTGGGCCACATCGGGCCGAGCACCTCCGGCCGCCGCCGGAGCCGGGCGATCTCCAGTGTGGTCCGCCAGCCTTCCTCGAAGGCCTCGGCGAAGTCGGCGGCGTCCGTGGCGGTGGTCCCGGCCGGTGGCTCGCCGAGCAGCACGGCCGCGAAGCGCAGCCAGCCGGGGGTGGTGTCGGCGGCCAGCTCGGTCCGTGCCCGGCGCACCAGCCGTTCCAGCGGTTTCAGGTCGCGCCGCTTCTTCTTCAGCAGGTACCTGAGCCAGGTCTTGCCGACGGCCGGTTCGCGGAAGAGGATCCGGTCGGCCCGTTCGGTGCTCCGGCCCCACTGGTCCTCCGCCATGTAGATGAGTGATCCCGCCCAGCCCTCGGTCGGCTCCTGGGCCTCCACCAGGGCGTGGAACAGCTCGTCGAAGGTTCCGGGGCGGTGCGCCTCGACCACGTTGTGGACAAGGCCCAGATATCGCTCGGCCTGTTCGAAGGACCGGGCCAGGTCCCCGGCGGCCAGGACCTCCGCGACGAGAAGGGATCGCAGGCGATCGGACCACTGCTCGGCGAGGAGCGCACCGGCGCGCGCCTTCCGGCCGTGTGCGCCGTTGACCAGGTAGCCCGTCAGGACGGTGAGCCGCCGGTCGTCGAGGGAGGCGGCCGGGTGCCGGTCGAGGACCCGGGCCACCTCGGTCAGGTCCCCCGCCCCGGAGCGGACGTCCTCGACCACCGAGTCCAGCAGGTCGGCCTCGCGCAGGGCCTTGAGGGCGCCGCCCGGTCCAGGGGCGGACGTGGCCGGTTCCGTAGCGGCCAGCAGGTGCCGCACGAGTGGCCGGGTGTCGCCGGTCTTCGCCCGCAGCGCGCGCAGACCTTTCAGATAGCCTCGGGCCGCCGAGCCGCGCGGCTCCGGCGGCGGGGCCCCGCCGAACACCGCCGCGCACTGCCCCGCGCGTGCCGTCGGCGCGAAGAACAGCCGCAGGTCGTGCTGTGCCTGGCCGGTCCAGGTCGCGGCGCTGAGCCAGGACCGGCACGCGTACGGCAGGAGCGAGCAGATCGCGTCGAGGGCCCGGACACGGTCGGCGACGTCCGGCAGCGGCCGGCCGGGGCGCGGGGTGATGGCGACCTGCCGGTTGTCGAGCAGCAGCGCGGCGACACCGGACGCCCATGCGAAGCCCAGGTCGTCGACGACGGCGGCGAGTTCAGCGGCCGACGTGTTCTCCACGGTGACCTCGGTCGGGGCGTCGTCGGCCGGCAGCGGCGGTGGCTTCGCCGGCAGTGCGCGGTCGATGCCGGACCAGGTCAGGGCGGAGCGGGAGACGTCCGGCCAGTCGAGCAGGGTCAGGCGCCAGGTGTAGCTGGGTGCGCCGGTGCCGTCGGCCGTCCCGTCCCAACTCGTGTCCACGCAGGCGCAGACGGGGGCGGGGTGGGTGTCCGACGCACCGAGGAACACTCGCCAGGGCAGGGCGCCGTCGGGGTCGTGGCCCTCGGGCGCGCCGGTGGCGGCGGCCCGCCAGAGGTAGGTGCCGGCCCGGTTGCCGGGGAGGCTGCTGCGCAGCACCTCGTACCCCATGGTCCGCCCCGGATGTTTGCCGAGCACCGCCCAGTGCACGGTCAGTTGTTCCTCCCCGAGGCTCTGGTTCACCGTCGTTTTCCCCCGAGCCGGCCGCCCAGGCCGCGTTCGCGGCCCCGGTCCCGGTAGATGCGCTCCTCCAGGTCGATCAGTGGTTCGAGTACGTTGATCGGCTCCGGGGAGGTACGCAGACGCGACGTCCCGTCCACCTCGACCGGCTGGACGTAGTCCCGGTAGTCGAAGACGTGCTGCGGGGTGAGCCGGAAGCCCACGGCGGAGGTCGCGTAGTACGAGATGCGGCGCCGGTCGAAGTAGGCGTGCAGGGCGTCCCGTACCAGGCGTGCGTTGGCTCCGCGGAAGTCGTCGCACATCCACTGGAAGAACTTCGCGCCCTGTTCCGCCGGCACCCGGGGCAGTTGCGCGCCGACGGTGTCCTGGGTGACCCAGCCCGCTTCCACGGCGGGCCGGAAGATGTCCGGGTGGTCGAACTTGGCGACGCAGACGGACACGTAGTGGGGCAGCCTGCCGTCGACGAGCCCCTGGCGGTTGCGGACCTGCGCGGTGAGCTGGGTCAGGGTCGACTGGAGGAAGTTGAAGCTCTCGGTCGCCGTCTCGGCGTCACCGAGCGGGTCGAAGAGGTAGATCAGCCCGTGGGAGCGGGCGAGCTGGCCGACGAGCTGGGCCTGTTGGGGGTGGCCGTTGCCGAAGACCTCCCCGGCCGCGTCCTGGATGTCGAGGACGAAGCTGGGCCGCCGGCCGCTCATCCCCAACTTCCCCTTCCTCTTGGGACCCTGGATGGACCAGGCCATCTCGCGGACGCCCATGGTGGCCTCGGGGAAGGCCCGCTGCCGGGTCAGCAGGTCCATGCCCCGGCTGAGGAACGCGCCGGCCTCCTCCGTCATGCCGCTGATGTTCCAGCCGCCGTCGTGGTGCCGCTGGTGCTGCATGGCGGCGAGGGGCAGCGCGGTCAGGTAGGTCGTCTTGCCCGAACGCGGCGCGCCCCACAGCCCTATCCGGATGCGATCCGCGTCCGGGCCGCCGGACGGGATGCGCTCGGGGGTCGAGTTCGGAACGGAGTCCGGTACGGCCGGCTGCGGTACGGCCCCGGGAGCGCCGGTGGGCGTGTCCCCCTGGTTGTCGGCGCCGTCCCGTGCCGCACCGTCCGGCTCGTTCCTGGTCGGGTCGTGCCCGTTCAGGCCGTTCCTGGTCGGGTCGTTCCTGTTCGGGTCGTAGAGATCGTCCATGGGCTCTCCTCGTGCTGGGGCCACGTCGTGGGGTGGTGTCACATGAGCGGGGCGGCGAAGGCGAACGGGCATTCCGGGCCCTCGTGCCGCCAGGGCGGGTCGAGGGCCCGGACCGCGTCCTGGGCCGAGTCGGTGCCCGGACGGAGCACCCCGTCGGCGCCGAGGGCCCGCCAGGCCTCGTCCGCGTAGCGCCTGGTCTGTCTGCCCGCCGTGTCGGGTGGCGGCGGTCCGGTCGCGGGGTCCGCCCTGGCCAGCACGCGGAAGCCGTCCGTCCGCAGCCGGGCGAGCGCCGCCCGCCAGTCCGTGCCGCGGGGGCAGGCCCGTACGACCCCGTGCTGACGGGACGGGGCCGGCGGCCGGCGGCCGACGATCAGGAGGACCCGGCACGCCCTGGCGGTGCCGGAGTGCACGGCGGGCAGCGAGGCCGCCGCGTGCAGCGCGTCCTCCAGGGACGACACGGCGTCCTGGCGCCGCAGGGCCGGTGTCCAGTCGGCCAGCGCCCGGGGCAGCTCGGCGGGCGGGCGCGCGACGACCGGGGCCCGCAGCAGCGTGCCTTCCTTGGCCCAGGTGCTCTCGTAGTCCGTGTGGTCGTAGTGGCCGACGGCGCCGACCCGGACGGCGGTGCCGGTGTGATCCCTGCGGGCCAGAAGGGCAGCGACGTCCCGTACGAAGGTGAGGCGTTCCTCGGTCTCGGCCAGGTCGGCGCCGCTGAGTTCGACGGTGAACAGCAGATCGAGGCGGGGCGGGCGCACCATCCGGCGGGGCAGACCGGACAGCAGGCGCGGCACATCGACGAAGGACTGCTCGGGCGGCCGCTCACTCGCGGGGGCGACGAGGTCCACCTCGCCGGGGCCGCGCAGCACGAAGGTGAGCTGTGCCGGTTCCAGCGCCCCGACCTTGAGCCGGTGCACGGTCACGGTGGGGGCGCCGTTGCCGTCGGCGGCCGGGGTCCCGGCGAGGACCGGCAGGTGAAGGGGGCTGCCGCCGGTGGCTCCGCCGTACACGGTGACCTCGGCGGTCGCGGTCTCGCCCGGGGCGAGCCGGGAACCCGCGGGGAAGAGCACATGGCTGTACGGGTGCACGGTTCCGGTGTCCCGGTCGGCGCGGGCCAGGAGCAGGGTGTGATCGGTGAGGAGCGGCAGCGTACGCAGGAGTCGCCGTACCCGGTCGACGGCGGCGCGGCGGGCGGGCGTTTCCCCCGGGTGGCCCGGTTCCACCGACGCGGTGCGGTCCGCGGGCAGTTCGAGGCGTACGGCGTGGTCCCGGGCCACGACGGCGGCCGCGCGCCGCAGCAGCTCCCAGCCCGGTGGCGGGCGCAGCAGGACGGCCGTAGTCCCCCGGACGTTCGACAGGCTCGGGGTGAGCCATCCCCGTACGGCGTCGTCGAACGCCTGGCGGTCCACGGGCGGGAGGGTGCCGTTGCCGCCCGCGAGCTGGAAGCGGCGCAGGGTGGCGTCGGCGTCGAGAGCGGGCACGACCGTGCGCCAGGGGGTGCTGTCCGCGTCGCGGAGGACCGGGATTCCGGCTTCGGTGAAGGTCACCCGGGTCAGGTGGAGCCCGTCGGGCGCGCACTCCACGAACGACAGTTCCGCGCGGCCGTGCCGGAGCTCGTCGAGCGGTGCGCCGTGTCCGGCCGGCGCGGGAAGGTCGTCGGGGGCGCTCCGGCCGCCGGGGAGAACGGCCCCGGGCCGCTCCTCCCTCTGCGGCGGGCCGCCCCTGATGACTGCGGCGAGGCACGGGTGGTCGCCCGGGTCGGGTGCGGCGAGTGCCGCCGCTCGCAGGTCCCAGTCGTGTTCCGCCGCCTGGAGTGCGGTCTCGGCGGCTGCCAGGTCCGGTGCCGTCAGTTCACCGAGCACCGGGTCGTCGTGGAGTCGCCAGCCGCAGACCGCGCAGATGTCCCGCCGGTCCTCCGGAGTCGCGCACACCGGACAGACACCAAGCACACCACAGCCCCCCGTAGTCCGTCCGTGCCCCGGCTCGCCGTGGCGGTCCGGGCGCTGCCGAGGCCACGCACCGGTGGCCGCCGTGATCACCCAACCCCCTTGCAGAGGAGGATTGATGATTTCACGTCAGATCTACGTACGGGCGGCTTCCGTGAACCGCTGACGGAACTCGCCGGAGACTCCATCAGCCGACCACGACCGGAACAATCCCCTCCGATCCTCGTCGGCGGCGCCCCGTGCTCACCCACCCACCGGCCGCGCCTCCCCTGCGGCCCCGCGCCGCCGGCACGGCGCCCCCAGATACCGGCGCGAACGACCGGACGCCACACCATCAACCCGCTCACCACCCCGTCGTTCACCGACCGGTGCCGTTGGGCGGAGTCACGACCGTGCGCGTCCCTACGGCGATTCCGGCGACGCGAATGCGCCACGCCGCTCTCGCCTCGCCATCTGCCGGGCGGAGGGGCTCAGCTCCATTCCAACGGGTCGGCCGGTCGCGGACCGGGCGCGTTACGGGCGCATCCTGGACGCGATCCGCGCCACCAGGGCAGCCGCCCGCGGCGTACGCACCACGAAGTGGACGTCCCAGTCCGCGCCGCGCGCCAACTCCGCCTCGACGGCGGCCCACACGGCGCCCAGACTGACGTGGTACGGCAATCCGCCGCGGCCCGAGCCGAGCAGGGGGAAGCACACCGACCGCAGCGGCGGGGCCGTCTGCCCGGACTCCTCGGCCAGCACCGCGAAGGTCCGCGAAACCGCCGTCGTGACATGGGCGGGCAGCACGTCGTAGTCATTGGTGCCGGCCCGGGGCACCGCGATCGCGGCGTGGTGGATCCGCCGTACGCCCTGCGCGGTCAGGGCGCCCGAACCGGTGGCGACCACCGTGCCGGGCAGCACGGCGCGCCCCGACGTGTTGTGCCGGGCGGCCCACTCGCGCAGCCCGTCGTGGACCGGGTCCTCGATCACATCACCGGTCACCCCCCACACGGTCGCCGCCCGCCGCAGCGACGCGGCGACGGAGGACTTGTACGCCTCGGGCAGCGCGAGGTGGACGTTGATCGGCGAGACCACCACGTCCACGTCCCGCAGCAGGTCCACGGGGTGCATGTGCACGGTGAGCACCACCTCGCGGCCCCCGACGAGGACCCGCACCGTCCGGTGCGTGACGGTGCTCCGCTCCCCTTCGCCGCCCGGCGACGCCCCCTCCTCCGTTTCCGGCTCGGCCGGCGCCGTCGCCAGGCGTACGACGTGCTCGGCGACCTGCCCCAGGACCATCACCTCGTGGTCCTTGCGGAAGCGTTCGACACTCACGCCGTACACCGAGGCCGCCCTGGCCCGGCGCGAGGACGCGGGCCAGTCCCGGGTGCCCTGCGCGAGACCCAGGGTGTACTCGGCGGTGGTGCGGAGCGTGCCCTCGTCCAGGAGCGACACGGCGCGCCGCAGCAGCGACTCGACGGCCGCACCCGGCGTACGGGCTCCGGTCGCGGCCACGGCCGCCGCCGACTCCAGGTGCGGCAGCGGGCGACCGCGCAGCCGGACGAGGCCGATGCGCCGGACCTCCCTGATCTCTTCGAGAGTTGACGCAAGGTCAGGTTGGGGCGATGCCATGCGATCACCATGGCACCACGTCCCTCTGCGGACAAGCCGGTCCGGATTCTCGCGGGCGTCACTCCCGTCGCGGCCGTGAAATCTCCGCACGCAGGGGTTCGAGGTACTGGTTCGCCCGGTCGATGCCCGCGTCGGAGTCGAGTTGCGGGATCCCCGAGGTGGGCACCACGTCCAGCGGCTTGCCGTCGCAGTGCGCGAACCGGTCGTGGAACAGCACCAGGGCACGCTGCGGCCGGTTGTGCCGGGACTGCCAGATCAGGCCCATGGCCTCGGGTGCCTGTGCCCGGATCTCGCTGGCCCAGCGCCGTGCGGACACATAGTTGCGCTCGTCCTCCAGGAGCGTGGACTCCTGGCAGACGGCGGCGAGGTCCTTCGCCTCGATCAGGGAGACCAGGGTCAGCTCGCACCGGGTGCGCAGCACGCTCAGCGTGCGGTGCAGGACGGTGGCGTACGGGATGCGCCGCCGCCCGGCGGGCAGTTCGAAGGGGCGGGAGCGCAGCACGCTTTCCGCGAGGGCCGTGGTCGCCGTGTCCCCGAGGTACAGACAGTGGTACGGGTCGAGCGGTGTGCCGTCGAAACGGCTGCCGTTCTTGAACTCGAAGGGATCTGCCAGCTTCGGGTTGAACTCGTCCGGCGCGTAACGGATGTTGTGCACCCGCCACAGCTCGGTCCCGGCCGGGAGCACGTGCAGGACGGGCCGTAGTTCCAGCGAGGTCATGGGAAAGATGCCTGTCATCAGTCCCCCTCCACCAGCGCGGTGGCCGCGCCCACCAGTTCCTGGTCGGGCAGCCGGCCCAGGAGCGCCGCGGGTGTCCCGCCGAGCCAGGTGTTCCCGCTGAGCCACCAGGCCGCGGCCCCCCAGGGGTCGATGTCGGCGAGGAGCAGCCGGTTGACCCGGATGACCACCTCGTACGGGCTTCCGCAGCCCTCGGGGAACTGGAACTGCGGGTAGCGCTCGCCGCCCCGGGGGTCCGCGAGCCTGATCAGTTCCGGCGGCGCCGCTCCGCCGCACCGGGCGTGTGCCTCGTCCCTGGAGAGGGCCGGGGCGCGGAGGATCTCGTCCGAGGTGCCTTCCGGCGTGCCCGGTGCCGGTGGCCGCGTGGGCGCCAGCAGCGCCATCAGCTCCCGCGCGTCCAGGACCACGGCGGGTTCGGGTGGCGCGGCGACCAGGCGTACGGCGTCCAGGGCGGGCCGTACGGGATGGTCGAACGGCAGCGCCAGCAGGGCGAGACGGATGCCCTGGCAGGCCCTGCGGACGGCCATGCCGTCGTCGGGTGCCACCGCCGCGAGCGCCTCCAGCCGGGTGAGCAGCAACGCGTACTGCTCCTCGTCGAGTGCCGCGCGGACGGCGGCGCGGTGTTCCCCGATCAGTGCGAGCAGCCGGCCCGTCGGGCCCTCACCACTCGTGTTCATCCGGTCCCCCTTCTTCACGTGTCTTCCCCGTCCCTGCCGGGCCGGGGTGCCCCTGGTGAATGAACGCGGCCCACAGCGGGACGCGGTCCAGGTCGGTTCTTTCCGCCTGTCGCAGCAGCACACCGCTGAGCGAGCCCGGGTTCTCGCGGCCGGGATCGAGCATCCACAGCTGGGCGGCCCTGAGCGCGTCGACGGGACTGAGCCCTTCGACGTTCAGATGGTGGTGGAAGACCGCCATCAGCAGAGCCGCGGTGCCGTCGTCGGCCGCCCACCGGGATCCGACGACGTCCCGTGCGCCGCCCGAGACGAACGCCGTGGTGAGCGTCAGGGCCTCGTCGTGATCGCGGGTGCTCAGATCGGTCCGGCAGGCGCTGAGGACGACCAACGGTCCATCTCCGACCGGCTGTTGATGCACCGGTTGTTGATACACCGGCTGGTCGAGCAGCCGCGTCACGGTGAGGTCGCCCGGGTCCGTGCCCTCCGCTCCGGCGGCCGGGTCTCCCGCCGGCTCGGCGGCGAGGTGCAGGGCGGAGACCGTGGGCCGGACGCCCGCCGATCCGTGCGAGGCGACGTGCAGCAGCGAGGTCCCGTCGGCGAGGAACCCGAGGACGTCGTCCGGGGTACCGGGAAGCAGTTCGTCCTCGGGGACCTCGAACATCCCCCCGCACAGCCGGGCCCCCGGGTAGAAGGCGTTCCGCAGGGCCAGGACTTCGACCTCGGCGTAGGTCAGGTCCAGGGTGGGATCGGCGAGGAGTACGGGGGCGGCCACCGGGTCCCGCGGCGCGCGCCGCACCGTGCGCAGGAACTGGCTGCCGGACGCCGCGTAGCTGAACACCGTGGTCCGGCACAGGTAGGCGGGTGAGGTCCCGCCGGGCCCGCGCGCGGCGTGCCAGGGGATGATGCCGAGGCGGCCGCAGGGCACCAGGACGACGCGGAGCGGCTCGTCCGCCCGGTCGCCACCGGGCCTCAGCGCCTCCTCCAGAGCGCTGACGACGGGGCCGAGCACGTCGTGGGCCCAGTCGCACAGCGCCTCCAGGGACTCCTCCCAGTTCTGGGCGGCGGCCGCGTCGTCGGGGGCTGCGGCGTCGCGCAGGGCGGTGGCGTCGAGGTATCGCTCCACCGGTCCGTTCTCGGTGCCCGACAGGAGCGGCAGGACCTTCATGGCGAGGCCGCGCTCGGGCGACACGATGATCGCCACTCCGGCTGCCGCGTCCTCTCCCGGGACGAGGTAGACCAGTGCGTCGGCGCCGCTCGCCGCGACACCGTCCGCGAGGTCGGCCGGTGTGGGGGTGCCGAGCAGACCGCCCCGCTCGCGGTAGCCGAGGGCTTCGAGGGCTCGTCGGCGCAGGGTGCTCGGCAGTTCGCCGGGCACCCCTTGCTCCCGGGCGTCGCCCGGCCCTCCGTCCGCCCCGGGCGCGACGGCCTCCCGCCAGGCCTCGGCGAGTTCGTGGTGGCCGTCCGCGTCGAGGAGTTCGGGTACGGCGGACGAGGTGGACGCGGCGTGCAGCACCAGGGCCCGCCCCAGTTCGAGCACGGCCACCGCCTCGTGCAGCCGCCCCTGCGAGGCGGCCCACAGCGCTGCCTGGACGCCCCGGTCGGCACCGGAGCGGGCGGTGAGGAGTCCGTGTTCCGCACCGGCCTGGAGCAGTACGTCGGCACCGAGCGCCGTCAGTGCCTCCTCGGCCGCGCCCAGCGCCCTGATGTCCTGGACGTCCTGGTCGCGGACGCCGCGCTCGCGGTAGGCCTCGGCCAGTCTCCACAGCGCCTCCGCGGCGATCCGCGGCGCCCTGCCCTCCCGTACGGCGTCCCGCACGCGCTCCAGTTCCTCGATGTGCGTGTCCAGGACGGCCTGGTCGCGGGTGAGTGCGTACCGCAGTCCGGCGGAGAGCGCGGCGGAGTAGACCTCGTCCGTGGACGCGTCCGCCGGCGGTGGGACGTGGTCGACGCCGGGCGCCGTCCCACCGGAGAGGGCGGCGCGCAGCAGAGCGAAGTCCGGGACGGTGGGCAGGGGCGTCACCCCCGCGAAGGGGAAGCCGCTCGCGCGGGCGCCGGTCATCCCCTTCTCCAGGAAGGGGGTGCCGCGTCGGACCGGCTCCAGGTCGCCGATGACAGCGCCGAGCCGGGTCAGGGCCGCGCCCAGGGTCAGTTCGACGACGAAACGGAGCGGATGGCCCTCGGGGACGGTCCGGGCCAGCTCCTCCGCGTCGTCGACGAGGCCGCGGAGCGCTTCCCCGTCCTCCGCGTCGAGCACCTTGGTGTAGAGCACCTGTGCCCGTCCGAGGACGGCCGGGTCCCGGAACCCGGGAGGCAGCGGGCCGTCGTAGTTCTCGAAGTAGCGGGCGACGGCGTCCACGTGGGCGCGGCCCGCGGACTGGTCCTGGATCGTGCCTCCGACCCCGGCGCTGACATTGAGCAACAGCGCCATCAGGGCCTCGATCCCGGGCGTCGGGTCGGGGCCGGGCGGCGGCGTGTCCTGCACGGAACGCAGCTTCCGGAGCATTTCGTTGAACGCCTGGGCATCACCGTTCCTGAGCGCCTCGTCGAACCCGTGGGTGGTGGCGTTCACCGCGTCCAGGGCGGCGGCGACGCGCCGGATGTCACCGAGGGCGAGCGGGGGTCCGGGCTCCGGGTCGAGGGCGGGGACGGGGACGGGGACGGGGACGGGGGCATCTTCGGTCTCCTCGGCAGGCGCGGCTCCCCTCTTCCCCACGGGCGCGGCTCCGGTATCCCGTTCGCCCCCCGGGCCGTCGGCCGCAGCCCCCTCCTCGGGCCCCTCGGCTCCCGGCGCCCCGCCGCCGCCGAACATCCGCCCCATCGTCTGCCGCAGCACATCCGCGAAGGGATCACCGGCGGGCATCATGGTCGCAAGGATCTCGGTGAACTCCGGCCCCGTACTGACCGAGAACAGCTCCCGCATCCGCCGGTACTCCGTGAGGAACTCGGACGGCAGCGGCAGTTCCGCGATGTCGTCGGTCAGCTCGTGGATCTCCGTGGCGAAGGTCATCACCCCGTCGGGCCCGGACCGCGTGAGCCAGTCGACGAACGCGGCGAGGTCCGGCACATTCCCCGGTGCGCCCGGCTGCGAGCGCATCGGTGTCAGGAGCGTCAGCAGGAACAGCGCCGCCCACCGCCGCTCCTGCGTTCCGACCGTGGCACCGAGCGCCGTGCGGCGGTCCCGCGCGTCCCGCAGGAGCCGTTCCGCCCGCTCCCGGTCCGTATCGGTCCCGGCCCCTGTGGAAAGCCGCAGGGCGAGCGCGCCACCGAGCCATACACTCACCGCGCCGCGCAGCACCGGATCGTGGTCCAACAGCCGGACGAGTTGTTCGAGTTCGCCGACCGACTTGTCGTACACCGCCGGCGGCACCGCTCGTGCCCCCATGGCCGGGATCAGCTCTCTGACCCTCTCCGCCGCCTCAGCCGACCAGGTACGCAGCCCCTGGACACCGCCGCTCGCCTGGTCACTCATCGGCACTTCCTCTCCCCCGGAGCCCGGACCGCCTTCGGCAACGACACCACTATGCCGATCCGTCGGACGTGGGACGACGGGTTCCCGGGCTTCGACCACGGAACACCCTGGGGACGCCCAGTTCGGCCCGCATCTCCCGCCGCATCTCCCGCAGACGGCGCCAGAGCACGTCGATGCGTTCCTGGACGGCGGCCGTCGAATCCCCCTCGCGCGCCACTCCGCCGTCGAGGCGCCGCACCATGCCGTAGGTCGTGCCCAGTTCGCGGCTGAGGTCGCCCGCGAGGTCGAGGACCCGGTCCGGCACCCGCAGTTGGGCCTCCGCGTACGCGTCGCGGTGCTGGTCACGCGCCTCCGCCAGCCGCTGCCGTACGGGCGTCGAGTCGTCACGGCCCAGGGCGTGCACCTGGTCGGTGAGTGCGGCCAGATACTGCCGTGCCGCGGTGTTGAGGGCGACGTAGCACACCCGTAGTTCCTTGGCCTCGCTGCGCCATTCCCGCGCCAGCTCGGCGCGTTCCCGCTCGTGCTGTCGGCTGCGGTCGGCGGCGCGCTGGGTCAGCAACGCGGACAGCAGCGTCCCGACGACCCCCACGACGGCGGCCGACAGGGCGGTCGCACTCCCGACGTCCACGCATCCCCCACTCCGGTGCCCGATCACGTCACGACGGTCCGGTCACGTCATGGATCCAGCGAAGCAGGGGCCCGCGGGGCTTGGGAACAGCACGCCCGGAAGTCGCCCAGGGGACGGCCCGTAGGCGACCAGCCGGAACGACACGCGAGCGCGGGGCGGGCGGGAATTCCGGTCCCGCACCCCGCGGGGTCCTTCGTCGGCCCATCGTTCGGATCGGGGCGAATCGGCCTGCCGGCGCCCTCCGGTCCGGCCTGCTCCGGGCGGAGCAGGCCGGACCGGAGCAGACGCTGGACGGCGATGCAGTCGCTGACCAGGCTCTGCCAGGTGAGCGAACCCGTCCGAGAAAGCCGTTCGAGAAGCCGTTCGAGATCGTGGCACCATGTACTGCATGCCGACCAATCGAAAGGTCCATGCCGCGTAGACGGCCGGGCCGCATCCGGGCCGGAATCCCGGACCGACACCAGTCGCAGAGCACCAGACTGGCCATCGATCGCCTTTCTCCGGGCACACTGTCCGAGATCGTTCGCCTCGAACGCACACGGAACTATCTCCAACCGGGGGACGTCGGCGCGGCATTGCGCCTGTGGAAGAACCACGTCCACCGCCCCGAACGTGAGTTGTGGCACGACGACGAGTTCGGCAATGTGCACTGGTACTGCTGCGGCAACCCTCTCGAAGGCCGTGCCCTACTCGACGGCGTGATGCAAGCGATGTCGCAGCGGGGTGCCCGTGAGCTGCGCAAGGTCATGGAGGATCTTGACTCCTGAACGGGCCCACCCGGCCCAGCCGCAATCCGCCGAAGGCAGGATGTGGAACAAGCCAAGCGGTCATCCGGTTGGTGCTTCTGTTCCGCATGACCGACGAGCGGGAGTACCTGAAGGGAGCCCCGTGGTTCGGAGCCGGCGGCCGGTGCCGTATCTCCCACATGTCCACCATGTCCACCGGCTGAACATGCAGCGGCCCCGGTGCCCACCGGCCAACACTCTCTGCCCTCGGAGCCCTGGCCCGGCACCGCATGTCCCGGGTATGCAGGGGAAGTTAACCCCGACCAGCCGGAAGGCCACCCCGCATGCGCCCACACGCCCATAGTCCCGCCCGCGACGGCGCCGAAAAGGACCGCTCGACGGCACGCAAGCCTTCTCTTGCGCCGGAGAGAGCCGAGAGCGGCGCCCCGCAGGGCTTGTCCGCGCTGCAGAGCACGACGGGGAACGCGGCCGTGGTCCAGATGCTGCGGCAGGCGGGCCACCCGTGGGCCGAGGAGACGCACCAGCACGGTGCGGGCTGCGAGCATGGTCGGGGCGGACAACCGTCGGTGCAGCGTTCCGCCGTGCACGAAGTACTGCGCTCCGCCGGACAGCCCCTGGACGGCGGAACCCGTGCGGACATGGAGGCCCGGTTCGGCGCCGACTTCACCGACGTACGCGTCCACAACGACGGCGCCGCCCGCGCCTCCGCCGCCGGGATCGGCGCTCGCGCGTACACCTCGGGAAACCACATCGTGCTGGGCGACGGCGGCGGTGACCGGCACACCCTGGCCCATGAGCTGACCCACGTCGTCCAGCAGCGCCAGGGCCCGGTGAGCGGCACCGACAACGGCGGCGGCCTCCGGGTCTCCGACCCGTCCGACCGGTTCGAACGGGAGGCGGAAGCGCATGCGAAACGCGTCCTGTCCGGCAGCGCCCCGGCCCGTGAAGCGGCGAAGGCGACGGCCGCCGCGCCCGGCTCGGGCGACCCGTACGTGCAGCGGATGCGTAGCGACAACCCCCACGCCGCCGGCGACACGCACAACGGGTGGGAACTGACCGCGCACCACATCGTTGCCCACTCCCAGCTGGCCGGCGCGCTGGACTCATTGGACTCCGGACAGCAGGCGTCCCTGCTGCGCCAAGCGATTCCCGAGGTGATCACCGACAGGATGCTGGAGAACCTGAAGGTCGAGATTCCGCCGCACATGAACCGGGACGACTTCAAGAAGAGGTTCCGTGCCGCGCTGGTCAAGACGGGCGGGGGCGACACGGCCGAATTCCAGGGAAACAACCTCAAGGAAATTCGCTACGCCTTCTACGAGTGGCAGGGAGGAAATCAGTTCCTCGGCCCCAACACCAGCCTCCGCGCGGAACCGACCAAGAGCGGGGACGACACGGACTACGACGGCCGGCACTTCTCTCCGCTCGAAAACGACCGGTTCACGAGTCTCACCTCTCTGGGAGACGAGCTGAAGGCCGCGAACGCGGCCAAGGACAAGAAGAAACAGGCTCGCCTGCTGCGCGAAATCCTGAGCATCACTGTGAACGCCACCCCGAATCCGTTCGACGCCGGAGCCTGGGCCGAGGTGACCTCGGTGGGGGAAGTGGACCGGCTGGCAGGCGCCCTGGGCAGGGACCACATGCGGGACTACACCTACTTCATGATCCGGATGGACGAGATAGAGAAGGGGAGGTACCAAGGAATCTCCCAGAACAAGGAGCGGACGAAGTTCTTCTACTACGGTGAACCAATCCACCCCATGGAGATCAAGGGCTCGTACATCTACGTCAAACTGAACACCGCACAGGAAACAGTCGTCACGAAGGAAAAGGTTTCGCTCTCCGGACTCCTGCCCAACGCCCAGGAAACCGGCGGGGACATGGAATTCGATCTGCCCGCCTTTGGTCGCGTGGACAACGGGGCCCTCACCCTGGACGGATACGCCGGATCGATCCCCGTCGAGGAAGCATCGACCGACCGATACCGGGTGAAGCAGCACATCTATTGGAACCGGAAGCTCGACACCGACGCCGCGGGAATGAAACTGTCCGACTTCTGCATGGAGGTCCGTGTCCCGACCTCCACCTTCCTGCCCCGCGTCCTGGTGGAGGCATGGCCCGGGTGACCGATTCCAAGGGTTGGCAGGGAAATGAGCGGTCCCGGCGTGCGGAGGTCCGCGGTCGGGTGACCCGAGGGAGTCTCACCCCCGGGCCACCCGACCAGTGGCGCGGCCACTGGCAGTGAACGGATCCGGGCGCGCCGCATGCCAACAGCGAGTGCGAGCGGCTGGGCGGCGCCGGCTACGCATGTCGCCGCGGTGGCCGACGCGTCCGCCAGGCTCTCGGCCGCGCGCAGTCACCCGCGATCGAGGGCAGCAGGGCAGGTGACCTTCCAGGCCGCCTCGATCATCCGGAAGACCTCGTCCACCGCGGACTGCGGATCGGGCGCCTCACGGGCCAGCGAATAGGCATCGATCACGAACCTCGCGATCGCCCGGCAGGCCGTTGTGGTCCCGGGCAGGTCGAGATCGGCGGCGATGGCCGTCGCCAGCGACTCCGCATGGCGCAGCCTCATCGACTCCTCGTACTCCCGCAGCGCGGGCGAGGCGTCGATCATGCGCCAGATCGGGGCGGCGCCGTCCGCCGTGCAATGCCGTACCAGGGCCTGGATCTCGCGGCGCAGCGCGGGGATCAGTGGCTCGTGCGGCGGCCGGCCGGTGGCCGCCTGCGTGAGGCGTCGCTCGAAGTCGTCGTCCTGCTCGAATATCAGGGCCTCTTTCGAGGCGAAGTGGGAGAAGAGCGTGGTGACGGCCACATCGGCCTCGGTGGCCACGTCACGGATGCCCACCGCGTCATACCCGCGTTCCAGGAAGAGCCGCAGGGCGGTGTCAGCGATCTTTTGGCGGGTCGCGGCCTTCTTGCGCTCACGACGTCCGGACGGCACGGTCATGCCCTGACACTACCAAACACAAAACAACAACCGTTTTTAAACACTAACCGTTAGTGCTACGGTCGGCGCATGAAGAGAGTGAGCTTCGCCGAGTTCGGCGGCCCCGATGTTCTGCAACTCACCGACGCCGAGGAACCCCACGCGGGCCCCGGCCGGATACGCATCGCCGTGCGGGCGGCGGGCGTGAACCCCGTCGACTGGAGGATCCGCGAAGGCCAGTTCCAGAAGGTCCGTCCGATCGAGTTGCCCGCAGGGGTCGGGCAGGACGCCGCCGGGATAGTGGACGAGGTCGGCGAGGGCGTCGAAGGGGTCGAGGCCGGCGACCGCGTATTCGGGCGAGGCGCAAGCACCTATGCCGAGTTCGCTGTGCTGTCGGCCTGGGCCCCTGTGCCCGAAGGCCTGACCTACACGGAGGCGGCCGGGTACCCCTCCGTGGTGGAAACCGCGCTGCGCATCATCCGCGAGGCCGGTGTGCAGTCCGGACAGACGCTGCTGGTCAGCGGTGCGTCCGGCGGAGTCGGGTCGGCGGTGCTGCAGATCGCCCGCGACCGCGGCATCACGGTGATCGGCACGGCCGGGGCCGCGAACCAGGACTATCTGCGCAGCCTGGGCGCCCTCGCCACGACGTACGGTGAGGGCTGGAAGGAGCGGGTGCGACAGCTCGGCCATGTCGACGCGGCTCTCGATCTGGCCGGCTCGGGTGTCATCCGTGAACTCGTCGAACTGACCGGGGACGCGCAGAAGGTGGTCTCCATCGCCGATCTCACCGCGCCGGAGCTCGGTGCCCGGTACTCCGGTGTGACCGGGAACGTGCCACAAGCCCTCGCCGAAGCCACGGACCTCATCTCGCGGGCAAAGCTCCACATCCCGGTCGAAAAGTCGTACCCGCTCGCCGAGGCCGCGACCGCCCACATCGACAGCCATGCCGGTCACACGCGCGGGCGCCGGGTCATAGTCGTCTGAGCCGATCCCCACGCAATCACGCGGCCCGGCAAGTCGCATTTCCCGGCGAACCTGCCGTGGCCCGCCCGGCAGAAGCACGTCGTACAAGGAGCCCCGCGCACACACCCGCCACTGGCCTCGTGCACATTCTGCGGCAACGATTGTCGATGAGTTTCCACAGCAGTTGGCGATCAGCGCACTCGCGGATGTCCACGGGAAAGGACGGCACTTTCATCAGTAAGGGATTTCGCGCCGATCAAGGAGCGACCAGGGCAGGGCCGCTCCTGAAAGGGAACGGTAATCTCGGGCCATGCCCAAGACATCGGTGGCGCGCTTCTACGACGAACTGGCCGACGACTACCACCTGATCTACCCGGACTGGGACGCGAGCATCCGCCGACAGGGGAACGCACTGGACGCCCTGATCGGCCAGGACCGTGCGGCGGTGCTCGACTGTTCCTGCGGCATCGGCACGCAGGCCATCGGCCTGGCGATGCGCGGGCACCGCGTCACCGGAACCGACATCAGTCGCCGCGCCGCCGCCCGCGCCGCCCGTGAGGCCGCCCACCGGAACCTCCGCCTGCACACGGCCGTCGCCGACATGCGGCGCCTCCCGTTTCCCGATGGCCGGTTCGACACCGTCGTCTGCGCCGACAACTCGCTGCCTCACCTGCTGACTGAGCAGGATGCGCACGCCGCCCTGGCCGAGATGCGCCGTGTGCTGCGCCCCTCTGGTCTGCTGCTGGTCAGCACACGCCCCTATGACGACCTGTTGCGCGACCACCCGGCTTCGACACCGCCGCAGGTCCACCGGATCGCCGACCGCGCCGACGACAGCGAACGAGCCGTCACCTTCCAGCTGTGGCACTGGCATGACGACGGTGAGCACTACGACTTGGAGCACTTCCAACTCCTTCCGGAAGGCGGAGAATGGCGCGTCCAGGTCCGCCGATCCACCTACTGGGCACTCGGCCAGGACCGGCTGACCGGCATCGCGGCCGAGGCCGGGTTTGTCGACCTCGAGTGGCGGATGCCACAGGAGACCGGCTTCTTCCAACCACTGCTCGTGGCCCGCGCCGGCGAGTAGGTGATTCCACCACCCGGCGCGGAACGACAGGTGTCAGCCGACGGCGGCTTGCACTTCGGCTCGGGCTCGGGTGCCGGCGAGGCGGTAGGAGTCGGTGCCGGTCTCGATGATCGCACCGGCCCTGATCCCCGGCGGCACTCGTCACCACTGCGTCGGCGTCGGCCCCGTAGGGCTTGAACGCACCCCGCAGTGCGAAGACAACCCGAGAAGAAAAGGCGACATGAGCTGTCGCCTTTAACGTGCACCGTGGTGCCATGACCAAGTACAGGAACATCCAGCACACCGGCCAGGACGGCCCGCTCACCGGCCGGATCGCGCTCGTCGCCGGGGCCACCCGCGGCGCCGGACGCGCCCTCGCCGTCGAACTAGGCCGCGCCGGTGCCACCGTCTACGTCACCGGCCGTACCACCCGCGAGCACACCAGCGAGGTCGGCCGGACCACGGAAACCATCGAGGAGACCGCGGAACTGGTCACAGTGGCCGGCGGCACCGGCATCGCCATCCCCACCGATCACCTGGACGAGGACCGGGTACGCGCCCTCGTCGAACGGATCGACCGCGAACAGGGACGGCTCGACATCCTGGTCAACGACCTCTGGGGCGGCGAGCACCTGCTCGTCGGCTCCGTCTTCGGCAAGAAGAGCTGGGAGACACCGCTCGCCGACGGCCTGCGCATCCTGGAGCTCGGGGTGCGCTCGCACGTGATCACCGCGGCACTCGCCCTCCCCCTCCTGGTCCGCTCCGACGCACCGCTGCACGTGGAGGTCACCGACGGCACCGCGGTCTCCAACCGCCGATACCGCGAGAACCTCTACTACGATCTCGCGAAGAACGCCCCGATCCGGATCGCGTTCGGGCTGGGCGAGGAACTGGCGGAGTACGGGGGCACAGCGGTCGCCGTCACACCGGGTTTCCTGCGCTCGGAACAGATGCTCGCCCACTTCGGTGTGAGCGAGGACAACTGGCGCGACGCCATCGCCCGGGAACCGGGCTTCGCGATCGCCGAATCACCGCACTACCTCGCCCGCGCGGTCGCCGCGCTCGCCGCCGACCCGGACCGGTCCGTCCGCTGGAACGGGAAGTCCACCTCCAGCGCGGAGCTCGCCAGGACCTATGACGTACGTGACGTCGACGGCAGCCGACCGGACGCCTGGGCGTACTTCGAGGACATCACGCACGGCGGGAAGAACAGCCCCGCGGACGACTACCGCTGATCCCCCGGCCCGCGACGTACAAGTCAGCAGGGCTCCGATCGCTCCCGGAAGCGGGTGCAGGGGGGCGGCAATCTGTTTCCGGCCCGGCCGGGGGCGACCGGTACGCGGGGGGCCAGTCCCCCGTCCTCCTCATCACCCTCCGAACGGTTACTGCCGGCCCGCGACCCCGGGTGGACAACTGCCGAATCCGTTCAGCCGGAACCGGCGGTACGTACGCGGACGTGATGGGTGCACGCTACGGCGCAGGGCGGCGTGCGGTGTCGCTGATGCGGATCAGAATCCCGATGAGGGCCCAGTTGGCGATGACGGAGGAACCGCCGTACGCCAGGAATGGCATCGTCATTCCGGTCAGCGGGATCAGGCCCATCACACCGCCGGCAACGACGAAGACCTGCAGGGCGAATGCGCCTGACAGGCCGATGGCGAGGAGTTTCCCGAATGGGTCACGGGCGGCGAGGGCGGTACGCACGCCGCGCTCCACGATCAGGCCGTAGATCAGCAGGATTGCCATGATGCCCGTCAGGCCCAGCTCCTCACCGAAGGTCGCGAGGACGAAATCGGAGTTGGCGGCGAACCGGATGAGTTCGGAGTGGCCCTGGCCGAGGCCGGTGCCGAGGGTGCCGCCGGAGCCGAACGCCCACAGCGCCTGCATCGACTGCTCGGTGTGACCGACCACGTCCTGGCGGCTGAGCATGTATTCGTGCATCGGGTCGAGCCAGGCCTGGACACGCTGCTGAACGTGCGGCTCGAAGGAGGCGACGCCGACGGCACCGGCCGCAGACATCATCAGGCCGAAGACGATCCAGCTGGTCCGTTCGGTGGCGACGTACAGCATGATGACGAACATTCCGAAGAACAGCAGTGATGTGCCGAGGTCGGTCTCGAAGACCAGGATCAGGATCGAGAGGAACCAGATGACCAGGATCGGTCCGAGGTCGCGGCCGCGCGGCAGATACAGGCCCATGAAGCGGCGGCTGGCCAGGGCGAGCGCGTCGCGCTTGACCATCAGGTAACCGGCGAAGAAGACCGCGAGCACGATCTTCGCGAACTCACCGGGCTGGATGCTGAAGCTGCCGACGTGGATCCAGATCTTCGCTCCGTATATGTTGGCGCCCAGGCCCGGGACCAACGGCAGCAGCAGGAGGAACAGGGCGCCCACCATGGAGATGTAGGTGTAGCGCTGCAGGACACGGTGGTCCTTGAGGAAAATCAGGACGATGATGAAGAGGGCGATGCCCATCGTCGTGTACATCAGCTGCCGCGGCGCGGCCGTTCCTGCCTGCTTGATCGACTGCAGCAGCTTGGACTGGTCCAGCCGCCAGATGACGACCAGGCCGAGTCCGTTCAGCAGCGTGGCCAGCGGCAGCAGCAGCGGGTCCGCGTACGGTGCGGTCTTCCGTACGACGAGATGGGCGACGCCGGCCAGCAGGCCCAGGCCCAGTCCGTAGCTCAGCAGGCCCGACGGCACCTGATTGTTGATGGCCAGGCCCGCGTCGGCGTAGGCGAACGCGGTGATGGCGACCGCGAACACCAGCAGCGCCAGCTCGGTGTTGCGCCGGCTCGGTGCGCCGATCGCGGATGTGTCGTGCGTCGACGTATCTGTGGTGCTGCTCATCGTGTGGCGGGGCCTCTCACGGCTTGCATGCTGCTGACCGCACATCGAGGAGACAGCCTTCTGCTCTCCTCCAGAAGGCCGGGCGGGAGCCGGGGCTGGGAGTAGGTGCGGTGATGGTCGGGAACGGCGGCTTCGAAACCGCCGTGGTCGTCGGCGCTGTTGCCTTGACTATCGCCATAGACGTGAAGGAAGCGTGTGTGGTTCCGGTGGTTCCGGTGGTTCCTGCGGTACTGCCGGCCTTACTCAAGCCCGTCCCGTGCTGCCCTGGGATTCCGTATCGTGCTGCGTTCCCGGCCCTCGCGCCTCCGTGTCCCGTTCACCGGCCAGCTTCCGCCTTGAGCACCGGGAGTACGACAGCGAACGCATCGACGGCTTCGACTGCGACTGCGACATCGGAGCATTCCTCATCAGCTCCGCTGATGCCACCGACGGGTCCGAGCTGATCGCCGTGTTGAACGCATGGGGCGTCCGGCCGGGCCTCTTCGTCTCCCCCTGGGAGAGTAAGGACCCCAGACTGTTCGACGGTGCTCACGAGGCTGGCCGGAATGGTCGGTGCCCTTGGGGAAGTACGGCCGAAGCAGGCTATTGGTGTTCTCGTTCGACACGCGCTGCCCCGGGCTGTCGGAGTCACAGAAGTAGAACAGGACCTTGGTGACGATGCCGAGGCCGTGGTGAGCGGCCATCTCGGTGCCCTGGTCCCACGCCTGGATGACGTGGTGCACTTCCGGGTTCTGTTGTCGTTGAGGGTGAGGCGACCCATTCGACAGTCCAGGCTGCGGTGACAGTTGCACTTGCGCTGACGGTGCCCCTGAGAGCTCCCGCTCCCCCGACCAGGTAATCCTCACCACTTGCCCGACGTCGGCGCCCGGACATCAACCCTCAACACCCCACGAAACAAACCGAATCAGCCCGGCCCGCAGCACCCAAGCCCGGATCCCAAGCCAAGAACCAACCCGGACAAGGAAGCGAACACACCCACACGGGATGGCAACACTGCTTCCGCCCCGTGCAGAACCTCCCTCGCCCGGCCAGTCGCACAGGACACGGCTCAAGCGCCGGCGCGGAGCCGCGGGCGCCGTGCGTGGTCTCTCCTCTCGGCGACGCCACGCACGGCGTTCGCGGGTCGGCGGCTTCGTGTCGCGACAGGACTGCCGGTTCAGCCGATCAGGGCGTTCTTCAGCCAGGGGGCGATCACGGCCATCGCCTCGTCGAAGCGCGAGATGGCGCAGTGGCCGGTGTCCGGGATCAGTTCGACCCGCGTGTCCCGGCGGCCCTCGAACACCAGGGTGTCGTCCAGTGGGACGTGGACGTCCTCGGTGCCGTTGACCACCAGCATCGGACCATTGACGTTCTGGTCCAGCAGCGGGCGCAGATCGAAGGCCGCGAAGGCCTCCTCGCGCTCGGCCGTGCTCGGCATGGCGTCGAAGCCCAGGGCGTTGCCGACTATGCCGTCCATGCCGAAGGCGAAGCCGCGGCCCGGAGCGAAGGAGCGCTCCACCGGGCCGCCGAGCACCACGGAGGCGTCCACAGCCCCGGTCAGTCCGGTCCGGGCAGAGTAGTAACCACCCATCGAGATGCCGAAGTGGCCGACCTTCCCGTTGCCGATCGTGCGGGCGAAGGAGACCAGTCCGGCGATCACCTCGGCCCCGCCGTCCGGGGTCATCGGCAGGTGGGCGGTCTCGCCGGTGCCGACGATGTCGAACAGTAGCAACCGCGCGGGCAGCGCGAACGCGAGCTGCTCCCACACCCCGTGCAGGTCGGTTTTCCAGGAGTCCACCCCACCGCTGGCCAGCACGACAGGCGCGCCGGCGGGCAGGCCGGGAGCGGCAATCAGGTGGATCGGCAAGGTGGCCTCGCCGCCGCGGTACGGGACAGTGAGCGTGCGGCGCTCGAACTCCACCGGGAAGCCGGGGGCGGCGAGGGCGTACTGCTCGACCTGGCGGGCGAGCGCGGTGCGCTTCGGGTCGTCGGCCAGTGAGGGGAACTTGGCCCAGCCGTACGCCTGCGCGGCCAGGCGGTGGTACCCGGCCTCGGCGTGCCGGGCGGCGAGGGCGGACCACTCGTACACCCAGCTCCCGGGCCGGTCGGGCCACATCTCGGTGACGGCGGCGCGGACCGCGTCCACCTCGTCGGCAGGGAGGCCGAGGGTCATCTGTGGGTAGCGCTCGACGAACAGGTCCTGCGGGTCCAGGGGCCAGGTGAAAGACATGGTGATGCCTCCTGCAGCTCTTAAAGCCGGAACTATTGCGTTAACGACTATGCACCCGGACGACACCTAACGCAAGCACCCCTGCGTTAAGGTGGTGATCGAGGTGATCGACACATGACCGAGGAAGAACCGGAACCGATCCGCCGCCGCCCTGGCGGCCGCGCCGCACGCGTCCGCCAAGCCGTTCTCGCGGCCGCCATGGAGGTGCTGGCCGAGGAGGGCATCGCCCGGCTCAGCATCGCCGGGGTCGCGGCCCGTGCCGGGGTCAACGAGACAACGGTGTATCGGCGTTGGGGCAGTCGGGAGAAGCTCGTGCTGGACGCCATGCTGACCGGCAGCGACGAGGGCATCCCCGTCCCCGACACCGGAGCCGTCCGCACCGACCTGGCCGCCTTCGCCCGCGCGCTGGCCGAGTACCTGGCCACCCCGACCGGCCGCTCAGTTGCCCGAGCGGCCTCGCTCAGCGCCGACGACCCGGACCTCGCCGAGGCTTGGCAGGCCTTCTGGAAGTCCCGCCTCGATCAGGCCGGCGCCATCGTCAGCCGGGCCGTCGAACGCGGAGAACTCCCGGCGGATACGGACGCGGCCCTGGCGCTGGAACTGCTCTGCGCCCCGCTCCAGACCCGTTCCCTGCTCGGCCACCGCCCGATCGAGCCGGAACTGCCGGAGCGCTTGACGGACTTGGTGCTGGACGGGCTGAGAGGGAGGAACTAGACCGTGCCCTGTGTGGCGTATCGGGCGATCAGGCTGTAGCAGCGCAGGCGGCAGCGAGATGAGAGTTCGCACTCCTCCGACCAGGTGATCTCTCACCGCCTGTCCAACGTCGGCGCCCGGCCGCCGACACTCAACGCCGGACAAGGAAGCGAAGACTCACAGTGATCGGCACCGCGATCAGTCCCACGGGCACGGGCACGGCCACCGCTGCCAATGTCCGACAGGGAAGCGTCGTCGGCCTCCCGGCCCAGTACAGCCAAGCAGGGCCCGTCACTGCGGTTCCGGCAGTCATTGCGGCCGCAGGGGCACTGTGCTCACGGGCGGATCGTTCTCGGCGTAGGCCTGGTCCTCACCGGCGCGCACGAGGGGGAGGTCGTCGGGAATCCGCGGGCCGTGGCGGGCCGCCGCGCGGCCAGGATCTGGCGTCCGCCGGGGCCGCAGACCGCGTGGAGCGCATCGCAGGCACGGGCGGCGAGGGGAGCTGATCCATCACGGCGCCGAGATTTCCCTGCTGCGCGACCTCTACCGCCGGCAGGACGGAGCCGTAGCGCGCCGAATATGACTTTCCGGAAACCGGCGATCGAGCTTCAGAAACCTATGTGGACTCCGTGACGCTCCGTGGCTGCGAGCTTCAGTGAAGCTGCGCCCTCTTGAAGTAGCGGGTCAGGGTGGTGGCGTGAGGGTCGTTCGGGGTGGTCATGCTGGTGTTGGGCGGATGACTCGGGTGTAGATCATCTGTCAGCGGGCTCCTTCGAGGTTCGTCAGGACGAACAGGGCGCGCGGCAAGCCGGTCGCGCGGGCGGGATCGGTGCGGAACTTGGTGAGGACCCGCCAGTTCTTGAGATGGGCGAAGCCGTGTTCGACCGGGGCGCGTGCGGCGGCGAGCGCCCGGTTCGCTTCCTTTTCGCTGGTGGTGGGCTTGCGGGCGCGGGTGGCCTGGAAGCCGGTGACGACCACAGGGGCATCCGGGTCGTCGTCCAGGGCGAGGAAGCCGAGATCGGCCCGGGCGCCGAGGACGGCGGCGCGTGGGTGGGACATGATGCGGTCACGGCAGGCGGCGGTGATGTCGTGAGTGCGGCCGGGCCGAGCCGCGGAGATCCAGATCATCCGGCCCTGTTCGTCGGTCAGGGCGAGGACGTGCGGGCCGTGGCGGTGGTGTGTTTGCCGGTTCGCCGTCCCGGTGCGGTGCTGGGTGGGGATCAGGGTGCTGTCGATCAGGACGACCTCGCCGCCCCGCCGGGCGATCTTCTTCAGGGCGCACGTGGGCCTTGGCGGCCAGCAAGGTGATCAGCTCCTCGCGCCAGCGCCGGACGGTGGTGGCGGAGACGTCGTTACCGTCGGCCATGTCGGCCAGGCCCTGATCGTGCCGCAGCGCGGCCAGCACTATGGTCAGGATGCGCTGATACTCCGCCGGCAACGCGGACTCCAAAGCTCCCGGCCCACGCTCCGGGACCACCCTCACTGCCCGACCGCCACCTGAACCACCGGCGATCCGGCCTGTGCCCGCTCGTCGGCGAGCTGCTCACTCCTCCGCTGCCACACGCGCTCGGCCACGGCAAGCTCATCCCGTTCGGCCCGCACCTCCCCCAGCCTGACCAAACCATGGGCTCTGGCTGGAATATGGGGAAGCACTACGCACTGTTCTCCCCGGCCACGGCCGCCCCATCAAGGAAGAGTTCTCCGATGTCGCCGCAGGAACAGCGCGCCGTCGACGACCTGGAGCAAACCGTCACCCGGCTCCGCAACAGCGCATGAGAACGGCCGGCCGGCCGCCGATGGAGGCCGGCCCGCAGAGGAGAGGTCAGCCGACATTGGCTGGTTCTGCGAGGCTCTCTGCAATGCGGGGTCCGAACGAGCCCTTCGCAATCTACTGCTCGGACGCGACCCTCTGGCGGGACGGCCGGCCGCCACACGGCCCGCGCTACTGCCTCTGCCGAGGGGCGGGTGGCGGGTGGCGGGTGGCGGGCAAGCGGATACTCGTCGTGGACAAGCTCTGCTTACCCTCTCAGGTGCCAACTCAGCGTGCCGCTACCGCTGTCGGCTTCGCGAGCGTGCAGCCTGCGGCCGACAGGTTGAGCTTGTTGCCCGTCGTGAAGCAGGCGGGGATGCCGTAGGTCTCCTGGGCGTATCCGGTGCCCTGATGGATGGTGACGGCTCCCTGCTCGTTCACCTCGCAGGGATTGTCAAGGGTGCAGCTCTCGCCGTTCTCGTTGATGGTGTTGTTGATCGCCGTGACCTGCCCGGTCGTCGTGTCGATGACCGGGGAACCCGAGGTGCCGCCGATGACCTGACATTCCGGGGTGTAGCGGACGGAGTCCTTCCATGTCCACTGCCCCTCCTTCAAACGGTACGCGAATCCGCTGATGGAGCAGGAGTAGACCCGCTTCCAGTAGCCGGATACCACGTCGATCGCGTGCCCCTGCATCGGGTGGGTAGCGGACAGCGTCAACGGCGCGATTCCCGTGGACTGTTGTATCTGGGCGTAGGTCTTGGTCAGTTGGTAGAGCGTGACGTCCGTGTCGGTCATCGTCGCGTAGACGACTTTGTTCGCCTTGAGCGTTCCGGCGGCGCCGGCCGAGGCGTTGAGCAGAGTGAAGCTGCGGGTGGAGGGCTGGTTGGTGATGACCTGACCTGCGCTCGGGAGGCCTGTTTCGAGGCAATGGCCGTTCGTCATGACCAGTCCCGGGTCCGTCGCCTGCGAGTTCGGCATGCGGATCAAGGAGCCTGAACAGTTACTGAGCGCCACGGTGCCGGCAAAGGAGGAGGCTGTCACCGAGGCGGACGTAGTGTCAGGGTGCACGGCGGCCGTCACGCCGGTGGGGGTCGCCCCGCTCACGTGGTTGGGTGCTGCGGCTGCCGTGCCCGTGGCGCCTGTCAGGACGGCGGCGCCGAGGGCAACGGCGGTGAGAGTGGCGAGGAGAGGCTTGCGCATGGTGATGGTCGGTCCTCTCGGTCCGGTCCGGGAGCCCGGTGGCCCTGGACGGTGAAGGGTGATCGCATTGTCGGCGTACAGCCAAGTTCTCCGCTACCCCGCAGCTCCGTCCTGGCTCCTTTCACTCCCTTGACAGCCACCGCACCGGGACTGTCTTCCTCGGTCTGGGCACACAAAGGCCGGAGGCGGCTCAAAGGCCGGGGGCGGCTGCGGGAGACCCTCTGATCGACGACATCGTCCGCGAAGGCGGACGCAGGATGTTCGCCACCGCACCGGAAGCAAAAGTCGCCCAGTACATAGCCCGGTTCACCGGTGCGACGGACGAGCGGGGCGGTCGCTCGGTGGTGCGCACCGGCATCCACCAGGTGCGGACGGTGGCCACCTCGTCCAGGGCGATCGAGGTCAGTGCGCCGCAGGTCAACCAGTGTCGCCCGGACGAGGCCACCGGCGAGCGGCTGCGGTTCCCCTCGAAGATCCTGCCGCCCTGGTGCCGCAAGTCGCCAAGGGCGACCGAGGTGCTGCCCGCGCTCTACCTGCACGGCCTGTCCTCCGGCAACTTCGTGCTCGTGCTGAAAGCAGTTCCTCGGCTCGGCGGCCGGACTGTCCGCACCCACCGTGACGCGGCTCACCGAGCAGTGGCAGGACTACCACGCAGCCTTCCAGGCCCGCGACCTGTCGGGCAGCGACCGGGTCTACGCGTGGGCCGACGGCGCCCACTCCAAGGTCCGCCCGGGCCAGGCCTACTCCTGCGTCCCGGTCGTCATGGGCGTGCACATGGACGGCACCAAGGAGCTGGTCGCGCTCACCCAGAGGCTGCGCGAGTCCACCGAATCGTGAGCCGACCTGCTGCACGACTACCGCCGATCCGGCAGCCCGGCCGCCGCCCTCACCATGGTCTGCAAACTCGCCGAGTCCGTCCAGGCCCGCTGGCACGTGATCACCACACCCCACCTCGTCACCCTCGTCCGCAGCGGCGCCCGCTTCGAAATCGAACACCTCGCCCAAGCCCCCGAGACTCACGCAACTTGATCCGCCCCAACTCACCAACGGGTCACGGTAATTACTCAGCCATCCGCGCCACCGCGGGTCAAGCGGGGTGTGAGGGTCCTGCGGCGAGTCCGCCGGCACTGAACAGGATCGAAGGCCAACAGCCGGGTTCCGTCGATATTGCCCGGCGGCGGGGCCGCCTTGCCATGATGTTGACCATGCCATCTCTGGTCACTCCTGTCATACCTCCCGGCAGCCTCAACGCTTCCACCCAACCGAGACTGCCGATCGGTGGTGACGTGGTGCTGCGACCGTGGCAGCCCTCCGATGCAGCCGCCGTCGCACGGGTGTTCCAGGACCCGACGATTCAGCACTGGCATCTACGCAAGGCGGAATCCGAGGACGAGGCCCAGGAGTGGATCGAGCAGTGGAGGCGCGCCTGGGACAGCGAGACCGCCTGCCATTGGGCCGTGGCCGATGCGCACGATGACAGGCTTCTCGGACGGATCTCCCTCCAGTCCGTCGTCCTGGTCGGCGGTCAAGCCGAGATCTCCTACTGGACCGCCCCGGAGGCCCGCGGTAAGGGCGTCTGTTCCCGAGCAGTGGCACGAGTGTCGAGTTGGGCACTTGAGGACGCCGGCTTCAACCGCCTTGAACTCGGCCACTCAACGGAAAACCCCGCATCCTGCCGAATCGCCGAGAAGACAGGATTCGGCCTGGAAGGTGTACGGCGTCGGGCGCTGCTCCATGTCGATGGTTGGCACGACATGCATCTGCACGCCCGCGTCCGTGAAGGCTGAAGAGAAGGCGGCAGAGCGAGGTCTGCCCAAGTTGCGCAACCAGTCATGGGCAACAAGGCAGCTTCCTGAAGGGGCGGCCTCCCGGCAAGCACACGGCGCGGCGGGATCTCAAGGGTTCTTCTCGAACGCGCCCATCAACCAGCAGCGATGGAGAACATCATGCATACGGACTCGGCCCCCTCCCACCAGGTCGTACAGCAGTACTTCCAGATGTGGAACACGGGCGACCTCTCCATTGCACCGCAGGTGCTCAGCCCGGATTGGACCGATCACGCGCATCCAGAGGTCAATGGCCCCGCCGACGTGCAACTCGCGGTCACACAGACCCACACCACCCGGCCAGGACTCCGGTTCTACATCGACACGATTCTCGGCAACGACGACTTACTGTCGGTGGTCGGCGGCGTCGGCCATGAAAGTCGCCCACGCGCCATAGACATCCGCCTCATCTGGCTAATTCGAGTCATCGATGGCCAGATGGTCGAGATGTGGACCTATCGGCTCAGCACTCCATGACGCCGCCGGTCCATAGATATTGACGACTACTCTCAAGCAAGCCTTGAGGGCTTCGCAGGTCAGGACGGGGTCGTCTGGAGAGACGATCCGCTCTTGACGAGCTGGTGACGGACGATGCCGGTCCAGGCGAACTTGATGAGGAAGGCGACACCGTCGCAGTCGCCGAACACCCACCGGTCCCGCCGGGAGGGGTGGAACTGGCTGCGCTCGGCGGCCGGCCTCTGTTCCGTGGTGTGGGCCCGGCTGCTGGGGGCAGTACGCGCCCGTCATCCTCCCGCACCGGGCGCGGTGCAGTGGCTTCCTCCGGCCGTACCGGTTCATCGCCTCGCGGTCAGGACCGGCCGGCTTCGTCAAGACAGACCGCAGGTAGCGCAGTTGCTCGTCGGTGAACTCCAGGGCTCCGACATCCGTCCGGGACTTCTTCAGGGCTCGCGGTGCCTCAGGTCGATCGCCGACCGCGGCTCGTACTCCGTCTGCGGGCGCGGGCGGCCGGGATCGGCATCCTGGTCTGCGAACAACAGCTAAGGCATCGCCGCTTGCTGGTGTGTAGCGAGGTCGTACTCCCGTCCCCGCCGCACGGCAATGGTGGTGCGCAGCTTCTCGTGTACGACCGTGCCGGTGACGACAGCCCGGTCGTAGCGCAGCGGGATACGGGGTATCTCCCACTCCCCCGGCGTCGGATCGATCACAGCCCAGGAAGGTCAGCCGCGGGTCAGCATGACCACGGAAACAGGCACCGCCACCATCCCGCAGATCACCAGGAACCCACCGACGAAACGCAGGAAGCCCTCAGACACGGCGCGGTCTCTGGCCTGCTGCCCGGGGTTCCGCTCCCGGCTGTTCAGGATGAGGTCGCGAATCCCAGTAGCCCCTCTCTTCGTAGCAAGGGCCCCTCCCACGAAGATCACTGCCAGCCCCCGGATCAGCAGAAACACACCACCCGCGGCGGGATCGCTCCGACCGGCGAGAAGCAGCATGCCCGAATCCTTCACCGCCAGGGCCACAGAGGTCAACAGGCTGCCATGACAAGCGCCCCGGCCGATTCATGAAGCGAGCCACCCATCCCAGAAGGACCGAGGGTGGGGTTGTCCGCAGTTGGCGCGACCCCGGTGGCCGCGCCCGCCACGACATTCGCTCCGCCGGCCTGCCGCGCCGCCGGGCGCTGCCGGCCCGTCACGACAGCGTGGTCCGCTCCGGCACCGCAATACCGAAGGCCGCCCACGACATATCCCTCGCCCACGGCCCGGACCCGGGCAGCTGATCCGAGGGAGGTACTGCCGACACCGGCCGCCACAGCGGCGGGCACGGAAACAGCAGCCAAGGCGGCCGACGACACCAACACCCGAGATCGGAACTCAAATCTCGCATCCGGACACTGACTCATTGGACGTTCGAAGGCATGGATCCAAACAACGGTCTGCTCGACGAACCGTAAGTTCATGGCACTCCCCCTGTCGAGCAGGTTGCGCAGAGCGACCCTCCCAAGCACGCGACCAGTGCCGATCGCAGACCGCACGAACGCAGTGAGACCCAACTCGAGATCGCTCATGGAGTGTGTGCCAGAACCGAGTTCCAGGGTCAGTTGGTGGCACATTGGCTTGTGAATGTCGATGAGAGACGACGGCAGTGGCGTGGTGACGGATGCGGTTGGTCGGGCCTTCGAGTGCGCCGACGAAAGTCTCTGAACGCGGGTACGGACGTCCTCGGCGACGGTGCGTCCCAGGCTCTGCGTGCTCCCCTCCCGATAAACGGAGGGTTCCCGTCGGGGACTTCGACGATCCGGCATCGATGGCGTCCGCCCTGAAGGGGGTCGACCGTCTCCTGCTCAACAGTGGTGGCGCGCTCCCCCTGGCCGGGCAGCAGCCGATGGTCCGGCAGCAGACCGGTGTCGTCGACGCGGCGCGGACTGTCGGGGTCACGTGGGTGGTGAAGGTGTCGGCATGGCAGCCCGGACCGGATGCGAAGCCGTCCGTACGCGCGCACTGGGAGATCGAGCAACATCTCCAGGCGTCCGGGCTGCGGTGGTCGTCGCTGCGGCCCACCGGCTACATGCAGAATTTCTTCACCGGTGAGGGCGGCTTCACCCACAGCGGCTCCCTGGCGGGTCCGTACGGCGTGGGGCGTGTGGCGTACATCGACGCCTATGACGTCGCCGCCTGTGCCGCCGCGCTGTTGACGGGACCGCTCGGAGGCGGCGATGCCTATGCGCTCACCGGCCCGGAGGCACTGACGCATGAGGAGATCGCGGCGAAGCTCGCCATTCCCTTCCATGATCTGACACCCAAGAAGGCATCTGAGGATCTACGGGCGCAAGGGCTGCCCGGCTGGTTCGTGGATGACCTCCTCTGGCTCTATGCAGACATGGCGGCCGGCTCCATGTCCGAAGTGACAACGGCGGTGAGGGATCTGACAGGGCGCCCGCCTCGCACGTTCGACGAGTTCCTGGCGAACGGCTAGGAATCGCTCGCTGAGCCGTGGATCCTGCAAGGCCATGAACGGACTGTCCGCCGATGAGCCTCGGCATCGCGTCCAGATGCTCCCTGGGTTCCCGCGAAGAATCGAGGTCTGGCTCAACTCCTGTGGTGCGTAAGCTTGTATTTAAAGGTTTGACTTTGGCGTGGCCTGCGGAGTCGTGTCCGTTCTGTTGTGTTTCTTGCCAACGGGGTGGCGGGGTGCGGGGGTTGAG